>NZ_ANAS01000030.1:0-99670 GCF_000341205.1 Nocardiopsis baichengensis YIM 90130
AGCTCGGCGGAAAGAAGATCGACGAGATCGACCACAACGCCGGCTGACCGAACCGGGCCCCGTCGGGGCCGCGGACCGGCGCCCGGCGCCCCGGCCGAGCACGGCGGCGAGGCCACGGCCGTACGGCCGTGGCCTCCGCTGTAGGGGCGCTCTGCTCCAGGGGTCTGCGGCCGAGCGGCGGGGTGCGCTCCGGCCGATGGAAGCCGCCCCGCTCTCTTCGCGGCGATGGCAAGGCGGCGGGGCGCCCGGGTTCCACCACTCCACCGGCGCCATCGGCACCGGTTCCCTGTGGAACGACCTGCGTGCGTCCGACTGAGGTTCTCGCAGAATCGGTGGGGTGGCCGTCGCTCTGCGACGGATCCGCCGGGGCGCCTCTCACCCTCCTCCCGCCGCTCTCCCCCCTCAGTCCTGGTCCCAGCCGGCACCGTCCGGGGTGTCCAGCCATACGCGGTGGCGGCCGTCGGCGGACACGGTCAGCCCGAACCGGTCCGGTCCGGGCCCGCCCAGTGAGCGCCACTCCTCCTGGGCGGCCTCCACCTCGTCCCACAGCGAGCGCGGTCCGGCCTGCTCGGCCCGCCACGCCGTCCCGGCGGGGACCACCTGGGCCCAGGACCGTCCGTCGTCGGAGGCCAGCCAGAGCCGGCGCCCCGTCCCGCCGGGCGCCGGGCGCAGCCCCATCCGCCACCGGGGCACCATCACGGTGACCGGGAACGCCGTCGCGAACCGGGTGAGCGGGGCGATGGGGTCGCCGCCGTGCAGCAGCCGCGTCTCGTCCGGCTGGGCTTCGGCGGAGGGGGCCGCCGCGGGCGGCGGGCGCTGGGAGCGCAGCGGCATGAACCCCAGCCCGCCCAGGAACGGCCCGCTCGCCGACCCGTCCCCGTGCACGGTGAGCCGGGCCAGCACCCCCGCCCCCTCCATCGCCGTCCAGGGCAGCACCACCAGCCCGCCCGGCACGGTCTGCTCGATCCACGCCCGCGGCACCCGGGTGGCGGCGCAGGTGGCGACCACCCGGTCGTAGGGGGCGCCTTCGGCCAGGCCGTGCTCCCCGTCGCCGTGCACGGTCCGGGGCGAGCGCCCCGCGCGCACCAGGCCCGCCCGCGCCGCCTCCAGCACCTGCGGGTCGATCTCCACGCTGGCCACGCGGTCGTCGCCGAGCCGCGCCGCCAGCAGTGCGGCGGTCCACCCGGTGCCGGTGCCCACCTCCAGCACCCGGTCTCCGTCCCGGAGCCCGGCGGCCTCCAGCATCCGCGCCACCACGCCCGGGGCCGAGCAGGAGGAGGTGGGCACGCCTTCGCCCCGGTCCGCATCGCCGTCGTCGATCCGGGTGACGATGGGCGCGTCGGTGTAGGCGGCCTCCAGCCACCGCTCGGGGGCGCGGTCGGCGTCCAGCGGTGCCCCGGAGGTGGTGACCGCGCCGTGCAGGGGGACGAAGAAGTGCCGGGGGACGGAGCGGAAGGCCGAGACCAGTCGGCGGTCGCTGAGCGCCCCTGAGGCGGTGAGGGAGTCGATGAGCGCACGGTGGCGCCGCGCGGCGCTGAGCATGGCGTGTCGTCCCCGTGGGTTCGCGGCACAGGGGCGGCCGGCGGCCACCCGTCCCATGGTCCCCGGAGCGGGCGCGCCGGTAAACCCGTGGCGGCTAGTCTCGGCAGAGTCGGCAAGCGATCCGAGGAGAAGTGGGCAAGTGAACCCTGGCGGCGGAATGGACATGCAGGCGCTGCTGCAGCAGGCGCAGCAGATGCAGCAGCAGCTGATGGAGGCCCAGCAGGAGCTGGACGAGGCCCGCGTCGAGGGCTCGTCGGGCGGCGGCCTGGTGACCGTGACGGTCAACGGCCGCGGCACCGTCGAGGACGTGAAGATCGCCCCCGACGCGGTGGACCCCGAGGACGCGGCGGAGAGCGCGCAGACCATCGCCGACCTGGTGCTGGCCGCGGTGCGCGACGCCGAGGCGGCGGTCGAGCGGCTGCAGCAGGAGAAGATGGGACCGCTGAACGACGCGCTGGGCGGGATGCCGGGCGCGGGCGGCGGCATGCCGGGCCTGCCCGGCATGTAGCGCCGAGGGCGGGGCGGCCCGGAGCCCCCGGCGGCCCGGGCCCCTGCCGCACACCCCTCCTGCGGAGCGCGTCCGGCGCGCGCCGCCCGGGAGCACGCCGTGCGCGTCCTGGGCTACGGTGGGAGGGCGACAGCTGCGACACCTTGGGTAGGCGATGTACGAAGGCGCGGTCCAGAACCTGATCGACGAGCTCGGGCGACTCCCCGGCGTCGGTCCCAAAAGCGCGCAGCGCATCGCCTTCCACCTGCTCGCCGCCGAGCAGGCCGACGTCAAGCGCCTGGTCGACGCCCTGGTCGATGTCAAGGACCGGGTCCGCTTCTGCGAGGAGTGCGGCAACGTGGCCGAAGAGGAGCGCTGCCGCATCTGCCGCGACCCGCGCCGCGACGAGGCCGTCGTCTGCGTGGTGGAGGAGTCCAAGGACGTCGTGGCCATCGAGCGCACCCGCGAGTTCCGCGGCCGCTACCACGTGCTGGGCGGAGCGATCAGCCCCATCGAGGGGGTGGGCCCCGACGACCTGCGGGTCAAGGAGCTGATGACGCGGCTGTCGGACGGCCGTGTCACCGAGCTGATCCTGGCCACCGACCCCAACCTGGAGGGCGAGGCGACCGCGACCTACCTCGCCCGCCTGGTCAAACCCATGGGCCTGAAAGTCACCCGCCTGGCCAGCGGGCTGCCCGTCGGCGGCGATCTGGAGTACGCCGACGAGGTGACCCTCGGCCGGGCCTTCGAGGGCCGCAGAAGCCTGGAGTTCTAGGTCACATTCGCGGGCGCTCCGGCGGCCGGACCGCCGTGGCCGGCGCCGCGTCGACCGAGTTGGCGGGGTCGTTTCGCCGGAACCGCGAATAAGGTCCCGCAATCCGGGTAAACCCTGCCCTCGGTGCCTTTCTGCCCAGGTGGGAGGGCATCTCCCACCCCCCGTACCGCTCGCTACACTCCATTACTGATCACCGTGAATCCCAATCCTCAGGAGCGCCGACCGTGGCATTGATCGTGCAGAAGTACGGTGGCTCCTCCGTCGCCGACGCGGAGGCCATCAAGCGGGTAGCCCAACGGATCGTCGCTCAGAAAAAAGCGGGATACGACGTGGTCGTCGTGGTCTCGGCGATGGGCGACACCACCGACGAGCTGCTCGACCTGGCCGAGCAGGTCTCTCCGCTGCCCCCCGGGCGCGAGATGGACATGCTGCTGACGGCCGGCGAGCGCATGTCGATGGCGCTGGTCGCCATGGCCATCGGGAACCTCGGCTATGAGGCCCGCTCGTTCACCGGTTCGCAGGCCGGCGTCATCACCACGTCCCTGCACGGAAACGCCAAGATCATCGACGTCACCCCCGGCCGCATCCGCGAGGCCCTGGACGAGGGCTCGATCTGCATCGTCGCCGGCTTCCAGGGCGTTTCGGAGGACAGCAAGGACATCACGACGCTGGGCCGCGGCGGTTCGGACACCACCGCGGTGGCGCTGGCCGCCGCCCTGGAGGCGGACGCCTGCGAGATCTACAGCGACGTGGACGGCGTGTTCACCGCCGACCCGCGCATCGTGCCCGCGGCGCGCCGCATCCCCAAGATCTCCTACGAGGAGATGCTGGAGATGGCCGCCAGCGGCACCAAGATCCTCCACCTGCGCTGCGTCGAGTACGCGCGGCGGTACAACATCCCGCTGCACGTGCGCTCGTCGTTCAGCCAGAAGCCCGGAACCTGGGTCGTCTCCGAAGTCGAGGAAAGCGAAGGCATGGAACAACCGATCATCTCCGGCGTCGCGCACGACCGCAGCGAAGCCAAGATCACCGTGGTGGGGGTCCCCGACCGCGTCGGCGAGGCGGCCACCATCTTCAACGTGCTGGCCGAGGCCGAGATCAACATCGACATGATCGTGCAGAACGTGTCGGCGGCCTCCACCTCCCGCACCGACATCTCCTTCACGGTCCCCGACTCCTCCGGCCAGACCGCCATGGCCGTGCTGAAGAAGGTCCAGGAGAAGGTCGGCTTCGAGTCGCTGCGCTATGACGACAAGATCGGCAAGGTCTCGCTGATCGGCGCCGGCATGCGCTCCTACCCCGGGGTGACCTCGCGCTTCTTCGACGCGATCGCCGGGTCGGGGACCAACATCGAGATGATCTCCACCTCGGAGATCCGCATCTCCGTCATCGTGACCGAGGACCAGGTCGACTCGGCCGTCGCGGCGGCGCACAGCGAGTTCCGGCTCGACGCCGACCAGGTCGAGGCCGTCGTCTATGGAGGTACCGGCCGATGAGCAACCGTCTTCCCACCCTGGCCGTCGTCGGTGCCACCGGCGCCGTCGGCACCGTGATGCTCGACATCCTCTCCACCCGGGAGAACGTCTGGGGCGAGATCCGCCTGGTCGCCTCCCCGCGCTCGGCGGGCAAGCGCCTGACCGTGCGCGGCGAGGAGGTCGAGGTCCAGGCGCTGTGCCCGGAGGTCTTCGACGGGGTCGACGTCGCCATGTTCGACGTGCCCGACGAGGTCTCCAAGGAGTGGGCGCCGATCGCCGCCGAGCGCGGCGCGGTGGCCGTGGACAACTCCGGCGCCTTCCGGATGGACCCGGACGTGCCCCTGGTGGTGCCCGAGGTCAACGCCGAGATGGTGGCCCAGCGCCCGCGCGGCATCATCGCCAACCCCAACTGCACCACCCTGTCGATGATCGTGGCGATCGGCGCGCTGCACCGCGCCTACCGCGCCACCGACCTGGTGGTCGCCTCCTACCAGGCCGCCTCCGGCGCCGGCCAGGAGGGCATCGACACCCTGCGCGACCAGATGTCGGCGGCCGCGGCCGACCGCACGCTGGGCGAGCGGGCGGGCGACGTGCGCTCCGCCGTCGGCGAGCTGGGCCCCTTCCCCGCGCCGCTGGCGCTGAATGTGGTGCCGTGGGCCGGGTCGCTCAAGGAGGACGGGTACTCCTCCGAGGAGCTCAAGGTCCGCAACGAGTCCCGCAAGATCCTGGGCCACCAGGACCTGCGCGTCTCGGCGACCTGCGTGCGCGTCCCGGTCGTCACCACGCACGCGCTGTCCGTGCACGCCACCTTCGATCAGGAGGTCGACGCCGGCAAGGCGCGCGAGCTGCTGGCCTCGGCCCCCGGCGTGGTGGTGCAGGACGACCCGGCGGCGGGCGAGTTCCCGACCCCGGCCGACGTGGTCGGCACCGACCCGACGTGGGTGGGGCGCATCCGCCGCTCCATCGACGACCCGCGCTCGCTGGACCTGTTCCTGTGCGGGGACAACCTGCGCAAGGGCGCCGCGCTGAACACGGCGCAGATCGCCGAGGTCGTCGCCCAGGAGTTCGTCCAGGGCTGAGGCGGATCCCGCCGGCATCCGGGGCCCGGCCCGCGCACCGCGCGGGCCGGGCCCGTTCCGGGCCGCTCGGCGCCTCCCCTCGCGTTGATCTCGGGGAAGTCGGCCTTATCAGGGCCCTGATAAGGCCGACTTCCCCGAGATCAACGCGAGGGCGCACCGTTTCTCAGGGCAGGCGCCAGCGCGGCCGGGTCAGGCTCAGCCGGTACACCAGCCGGCACTGGTCGGTGGAGCCGACCAGGTCGGAGGTCTCCACCGGGCGTCCCTGGCAGTAGTGGGTGCGCTCCACCACGAGCATCGGCCGCCCCGGCGGCAGCCGCAGCGACGTCGCCTCGGGCTCGCGCAGCGGCCGCACCCCCACCTCCTCCACGACCCGGTCCACCGACACCCCGGCGCCGGCGAGCCGGTCCAGCACCCCGGTGTCGGGGGCGTCCGCGGGGGAGCGCAGGGTGCCCCGGGTGAGGGAGGTCGGCTCCCAGGCGGTGTGCACCGCCACCGGCTCGCCCTCGGCGGTGCCGACGGTCAGGGTGCGGAAGACCGGTGTGCCCGTGCGCAGCACCAGCCGCCGGGCCACGGGGTCCTCCGCCTTCTCGGTGGCCACGTCGCTCTCGGCGGGGTGCAGCGGCCCCACCCCCGCGCCGGAGGCGCGGTCGGTGCGCGGGAAGCGGTGCACGTTGGGCAGTGAGCGCACGAAGTACCCCGCACCGGGGCGCGCCTCCACCAGGCCCTCGCTGACCAGCAGCCGCAGCGCGTGCCGGGACACCTGTTCGCTGACGTCGTAGATGCGGGCGAGCCGGGAGCGGGAGGGGAGGCGTTCACCGGGCCCCAGCTCGCCGGAGAGGATCGGCCGGCGCAGCAGCTCGGCGACCCAGACGTAGCGCGGTCGCGGCTCCACGGCTACACGGTTCCCGGTGCGGGCCCTCCCGGTGCGCCCCCGAGGTTTCTCAGGGCGAAGTCCAGCTCGGCGGACATGTGCCGGATGCGTTCCTCCACCACGAAGGACCCGTGCCCGGCGTCGAACCGGTACACCTCGTGCGGTTTGCCCAGCTCCCGCAGGCGCTCCACGTAGTTCTCGATCTGCCGGATGGGGCAGCGCGGGTCGTTCTCCCCGGCCAGGACGAGCACGGGCGCCCTGACGTCGGAGGCGTAGGTGATCGGGGAGGAGGCGGCGTAGAGCTCGGGGACCTCGTCGGGCGAGCCGCCGAACATGGAGCGGTCGAAGGCGCGCAGCGCCTCCATCTCGTCGGCGTAGGCGGTGGTGTAGTCGGCGACCGGCACCGCGGCGATGCCCAGGGACCAGTCGTCGGGGCGCACGCCCAGGCCGAGCAGGGTCAGGTAGCCGCCCCAGGAGCCGCCCTCGAGCACCAGCCGGGCGGGGTCGGCCAGGCCGGAGGCGACCGCCCAGTCGCGCACGGCGGTGATGTCCTCCAGCTCGGTCAGGCCCACGCGGCGCTCGATGGCGTTGCGCCAGGCGCTTCCGTAGCCGGTGGAGCCCCGGTAGTTGACCCGGACGACGGCGAACCCGTGGTCCACCCAGGCGGCGACGTCGGAGAAGAAGGCGTCGGTGTCCTGGGCCTCGGGGCCGCCGTGCACCAGGAAGACGGTGGGGTAGGGGGCGGTTCCGGCCTCCGGCTCGGAGACCAGGGCGTGCACGGTCCCGCCGGGGCCCTCCACGTCGACGTCGCGCACCGGGACCGAGGGCGGGGCGGCCGTGCCGGGCGGGGTGAGCACCGTCTCGCCGCGGGTGTTGCGGATGACCGGGGGCAGCTGGGAGCTGGACCAGGAGTACTCGACGGTGCCGTCGGGCCGCGCGGCGGCGGCGCTGACCATGCCCGGGGGTGTTTCCACGGGCTCGGTGCGGCCGGCGGCGGGGGTGTGCAGGTGCAGCCGCGAGCGGGCGCGGTGCTCCTGGACGATCAGCAGCTGCTTGCCGTCGGGGGTCCACTCGGCGGAGAGCTCGCCGGGCAGGTCGTCGAGGCGGACCTCCAGCTCGTCGCCGGTCTCGGGGTTCCACAGCAGGGGTTCGGTGCGACCGCGCCGCTCGTGCAGGACCAGCAGCGCGCCGCCGCCGGGGGAGAAGCGGCCGGGGTACAGGGCGCGCCCGGGGCCGTCCCACAGGTCGCCGACGGCCTCGGCCCGCGGCCCCTCCGCACCGCCGGAGCCGTCCAGCCGGTAGACGCGCACGGCGGTGTACCGGGAGTCGCCGTGCTCGCTGTGCGCGATGGCGAACAGGGAGCCGTCGTCGGACATCCCGGCCAGGTAGCCCTCTTGGCGGTGGGAGTACAGGGTGGCCGGGGGCGCGCCGGGGCGGCACAGGTGGACGCTGAAGCCGTCGTCGGTGGAGCGGCCGATCAGCGCGGTGCCGTCGGCGCCCAGCGCCAGCCCGGCGGGGTAGGAGGGGGCCAGGCCGGGGGCGGCCTCCTCGTCGGGGCCGCCGGTGAAGGGGCGGCGCATCCATACGCCGAACTCGTCGCCGTCGGTGTCGGCGAACCACCACACCCAGGCCCCCGTGGGATCGAGGGAGCCCAGCTCGGTCCCCTGGGGGCGCGCGGTGGCCTGGCGTTGCTCACCGGTCGCGCGGTCCCAGGTGTACAGCTCCCACGTTCCGCTGGAGTTGCTGCGGAAGAGGGAACGGTCCGGGGCCTCACGGGCCCAGGAAGGAAGACTGATCCTGCCGGCTCGGAACCGGTCCTGCCAACGCTCGCCCATGATCCCCAGTAAAGCAGTGGACTTGTGCTGATTGGGGGCGAATCCACGAGTCGACTTGGCCACTCTTGGACGAATCGGCATGGGAAGGGCGCCACCGTAGGAAAACGGGTGGCGGGAGTGGGCGTTGGTGCCAGGGAGGTGGAACACCGGGGTCAGGGCCGTGTTCCGCACACGCGGCGCACGGTACGGACGAGGAAGGGCGCGAGTGCGCGTGCGGCGGCCACGGTGGCGGGGAAGAGGGGCAGGGCCCGCGCGGATACGGAGACCGCGGGCGTTCCGCCCGCCCCGCTCAGGGGCCGCCGGGCCCACGGCCCGAAGGGGAGGACCAGACGGGGGGCCGCGGCGGCCGCCCCCCGGTCGGGGCCGCAGCGCCGCCGAAGGGCCCGGGTGGGACCGGGCGTGCAGGCCGGGCCCGGCCGGGGACGTCTCGAGAGGGCGCTGCCAGAGAGGGCGTTGCGTCCTCCGGTGCGCGCTCTCCGGCTCCTCGGCGCCGTGCAGGGCCGTGCCTTCCCGCGGTCCATGCGCGCTTCCCGCGGCCGGGTAGCCTTCGGCGGATGAGAGTAGCGATTATCGGGCTCGGCGACATCGCCCGGAAGGCGTACCTGCCGACCCTGGCCGTGCGCCCCGGTGTGGAGCCGGTGCTGATGACCCGCTCGGCGGACCGGCTGGCCGAGGTCGCGGCCGCCTACCGGGTGCCCGACCGGAACTGCTTCACCGATCTGGGCGCCCTGCTGCGCCGCCCTCCGGAGGCCGCGTTCGTGCACGCCGCCACCGACGCGCACGCCGAGCTCCTGGAGGCGCTCATCGACGCGGGCGTCCCCGCCTATGTGGACAAGCCGATCGCCCCCGGGCTGGAGGCCGCCGAGCGGGTCGTCGCCCGCGCCGAGCGCGCCGGGGTGGGGCTGATGGTCGGCTTCAACCGCCGCTACGCGCCCGGCTACGCGGCCGCCCGGGAGCGCCCCCGCGACCTGGTCTTCCTGCAGAAGAACCAGCAGGGCCGCCCCGACACCCCGCGCCGGGTGGTCTTCGACGACTTCATCCACGTGGTGGACACGCTGCGCTTCCTCGCCCCCGGCGGCACCGAGGGCACTGCGGGCACTGAGGAGGCCGAGGTCTCGGTCGACACCCGGGTGCGCGACGGGGCGCTGGAGCACGTGGTGCTGCGCCTGTCCGGCCGCGGGTGGACCGCGATCGGCGCGATGAACCGGGTGTCCGGCGCCAAGGAGGAGCGCCTGGAGGTCTCCGGCGGCGGCGGGAAGTTCACCGTCGTGGGCCTGGGCGAGACGATCGAGCACGACGGGGTGCAGCGCACCGAGCGCAGGGGCGACTGGACGCCGGTGGCCCGGCAGCGCGGCATCGAGCAGATCTGCACGGCCTTCCTGGACGCGGTGGCGCAGGGCGCTCCGCTGGACGCGCGGGACGCCCTGCGCACGCACGAGCTGTGCGAGCGGATCGTCAGCCGGGCGGAAGGTCGCCGTCCAGACGGCGCATGAGCATCCCGTCGGCCAGCATCAGGCGGCGCACCAGCGCCTCGTCGTAGTCGGCCAGACCGGCGTCGTTGAGCACCCGCATGTGGACGGGGTGGGGGAGCACATCGCGCGGGTGGACCTGGCCCACCCCCTCGGCGGCGTCCGGGGCGGCCGTGAAGCCCTCGGGCACCTCGCACGGCTGCAGCGCGCGGAAGACGTGCAGGTGCAGGTGGTAGCCGACGTCGTCCCCGCCGCCCCGGAGCTCGTACAGCCCGGTGGGCGCCATCGCCCCCGGGCGCACCCCGGCGGTCTGCTCGGAGGTGCGCCGGGCGGCCTGCTCGGCGCTCTCCCCGGGGGCGGTGCGGCCCCCGGGCAGGGTCCAGTGCCCGGCCTGCGGGCCGCGGGCGCACAGGACGAAGGTGAGCGTCCAGTCCGGCCCGGGGATGATGGCGGCGGCCTCCACGGCCGGCCCCGCCGGGCCGTGAGGGGGGTAGACGGTCGACATTGGTCCGGTTGTCTCCTGGTCGGCGCGGTGGTCGGCGGGGCACGCGGCTGAGCACGGGTTCCGCCGCTGACCACCATCGCGCATCCGCCGCACCCGGCGCCACCTGATGCGGACGACCGGCGGGGAGGGGAGGGGCGAACCGGGAGGGAACGCCCGGCCCCCGCGCGTGGCCGCCCCCTCAGGGGCGGCCCGCACGCGGAGGCGCGGACGGGGCGCGCCCATCAGACCCGGTGTTTCACGTGGAACGAGGCGGGCGCTCCATGCACCAGGTGGTCGGGGCGCCTGCGGGCAGGTCGACCTCGGCGGTCACCTCGAACCCGAGCCGGCGGTACAGGCGCACGTTGGACTCGGTGGCGGTCTCCAGGAACACCGGTGCGCCCGCGGCCTCGGCGGCGCGCAGCCCGGGTTCGATGACCGCGCGCCCCAGGCCCTCGCCCCGGCGGTCGCGGCGGACCCCGACCGTGGCCAGGAACCAGCACGGGTGCTTGGGCCGGTGCGGCTCCAGGGCCGCGTCGGCCCGGCCGATGTCGGCGAGCCGCTCGCCGTAGAGCCCGGCCAGCTCGGGCGAGGAGAACAGGTCGGGCGGGATCTCCACGTCCGGCACGGTCCACACCGAGGCGGCCGCGTTTCCGCCGGCCGTCCACACCCGCCCGTAGGGCAGGCCGACCTTCTCGGCGAAGTAGCGCTGCAGGCCGCGCAGGCGCTCGCGGTGGTCGTCGGCGGGGACCGCCCAGCGGGTCCACGGGTAGTCCGTGAAGGCGTCGGCCAGGGTGTCGGCGATCGCCGCGAGGTCGGCCTCTCCGGCCGGGCGGGCCGGGGCGGCGTCGGCGCCCTCTCGGTCCTCGTGCGGGGCGGACGGAACGGTCATGGGTCGGTGCGCTCCAGGGCGTCTCGGCGTCGGCGGCGGCGCGTCCGGTGACGGATCGCGCGGGGACCCGGGGGCCCACCCGACGATGCTGCCGTCCCGCCCCCGGATTGTCGACGGATTTGTCCGCGCGCCGGGGCGGGGGCGGTCCGAGGCCGCACAGCGCCGCGGGGGGCGGAGATCCGGGCCCGTTCCGCCCGGAGAACGCGCGGGGCGCCCCGGCCGTTCCCCGGCCGGGGCGCCCCGCGAAGGCGTGCGGCGAGCCGCGCTACAGGATGATCCGCATCGGGCTCTCCAGGACCTCGGCGAGGTCCTTCAGGAAGGCGGCGCCCACGGCGCCGTCCACCGCCCGGTGGTCCACCGACAGCTCCAGCGCGATGGTGTTGCGCGCGACGACCTCGCCGTCGTGCACCACCGGGGTGGGCTTCATGGCGCCCACCGCCAGGATCGCCGACTCGGGGGTGTTGATCACCGCCGAGAAGCTGTCGATGCCGAACATGCCCAGGTTGCTGACGCTGAACGTGCCGCCGCTCATGTCCTGCGGCTTGAGCTTGCCGTCCCGCGCCTTGCCCGCCAGGTCGCGGGTGCGGGCGGAGATGTCGGAGAGCGTGGCCGTGTCGGTGTCGTGCAGCACCGGGACGACCAGGCCCTCGTCGATCGCGACCGCCACGCCCACGTTGACGCGGTGGTGCTGGAGCAGCCGGCCGTCCTCCCAGGAGCGGTTGACCTCCGGGTGCGCCTTGAGCGTGGTGGCGGCCGCCTTGACGATCAGGTCGTTGAAGCTGATCTTGGTGCCGGTGTCGGCGAGCTGCTCGTTGATCTGGGCGCGGAAGGCCTTCAGCGGCTCGGCGTCGATGGTGCGGCGCAGGTAGAAGTGCGGGGCCTGCTGCTTGCTCTCCGCCATCCGGCGCGCGATGGTCTTGCGCATCTGGCTGACCTTGAGCTCCTCCGAGCCCCGCGGGTCCTCCGTGCCGGCCTGGGCGGCCTGGACGGCCGGGGCCGCGGCGGGCGCGGCCGGAGCCGCGGCCGGGGCACCGGAGGCGGCGCGGTCGCGGGCGGCCTCCACGTCGGCCCGGACGATGCGGCCCTTGGGCCCGCTGCCCTCGATCGCGTCGATGTCCAGGCCGTACTCCTTGGCCAGGCGGCGGGCCAGCGGAGAGGTGCGCGGACGGGCCGGGCCCTCGCCGTCGGCGGCGGGCGCCGGTGCGGCCGGTGCGGTCTCGGCCGGCTTCTCCCCGGCCTGCTCCGAGGCCTGCTCCGCCCCCTGCTCCGAGCCCTGGGCCGGGGCCGCCGGGGCGCCTCCGGCGTCGGGGGCCTCGGCGTCCGGGGTCTCGCCGATGAAGCCGATCACGGCGCCGATCGGGACCGTGTCGCCGGCCGATACGTACTGTTCGACGAGGTAGCCGTCCTCGTAGGCCTCGTACTCCATGACGGCCTTGTCGGTCTCGATCTCCACCAGCACATCACCGGAGGCGACCTTGTCACCGACGTTCTTGGCCCAGGAGCTGATGACGCCTTCCTCCATGGTGTCGGAGAGGCGCGGCATGTAGATCTCAGTCATCAGAGCTTTCCCCTCAACCCACGCGCCGGCCGACGGCGTCCAGGGTCTCCTTGACGGCGGTGGTGATCGACTCGACCGACGGCAGGGCGGCGGTCTCCAGCGGCTTGGCGTAGGGCATGGGGACCTCCGCCATGGCCACGCGGCGCACCGGCGCGTCCAGGTAGTCGAACGCCCCCTCCTGGATGGAGGCCGCGATCTCGGCGCCGATGCCGTAGGTGAGCCAGTCGTCCTCGCAGATGACCGCGCAGCTGGTCTTGCGCACCGAGTCCACCACGGTCTGCCGGTCCAGCGGGCGCAGGCTGCGCAGGTCGACGACCTCGACGCTGATGCCCTGCTCGGCCAGCTGCTCGGCGACCTGGCCGGCGACCATGGCCATGCGCGAGTAGCCGATGAGCGTGATGTCGGTGCCCTCGCGGGTGACCTTGGCGCGCCCGATCTCGGCGACGCTCTCGTCGCCGTCCGGCACCTCGCCCTTGGTGTTGTAGAGGCCGAGGTTCTCCAGGAACAGGACCGGGTCGTCGTCGCGGACGGCCGCGCGGAACATCGAGGCGGCGTCGGCGGGGGTGCTCGGCGCCAGGACCTTCAGTCCGGGGACGAAGGAGTAGTACAGCTCGATGTTCTGCGAGTGGGTCGCGCCCAGCTGCTGGCCGCCGCCCCCGGGGGTGCGGATGACCATGGGCACGGGGGTCTGGCCGCCGAACATGCCGTAGATCTTGGCGGCGTGGTTGACGATCTGGTCGATCGCGATGAGGGAGAAGTTGATCGTCATGAGCTCGACGACGGGGCGCAGCCCCAGCATGGCCGAGCCCACGGCGGCGCCGACGAAGCCCTCCTCGGCGATGGGGGTGTCCCGGACGCGCTTCTCGCCGAACTCCTTGAGCAGCCCTTCGGTGATCTTGTAGGACCCCTCGAAGACGCCGATCTCCTCGCCCATGACGAAGACGTTCTCGTCGCGCAGCATCTCGGCGCGAAGGGTGTCGCGCAGGGCCTGGCGGTAGGTGATGACGGACATGTCCCGCTCTCCTTAACTACTACTCGGCGAAGACCGGGTCGGCGGGCATGCGGCGCGACTCGTTCGCCACGGGGGTGGCGTAGGTGTAGTCGAACAGCGTGGACACGTCGGGGTGCGGGCTGTTCTCGGCGAAGTCGGCGGCGTCGGCCACCTCCTCCTTGACGGACGCGGTGATCTCCTCGCGCAGCTCGTCGGTGAGCACGCCGGCGTCGCTGAGCTGCTTGTCGAAGATGGCGACCGGGTCGTTGGCGGTGTCCCGGGCCTCGGCCACCTGCTCCTCGGTGCGGTACTTGGCCGGGTCCACGACCGAGTGGCCCTTCATCCGGTAGCTGGTGGCCTCCAGCAGGAAGGGGCGCTGCTCGGCGCGGGCGCGCTCGACCAGGTCGGCGGCGGCGTCGCGGACCTCCAGCACGTTGCGGCCGTCCACCTTGACGCCCTCGATGCGGAAGGCGGAGCCGCGCTTGTGCAGCTCGGGCTCGGCCGAGGACATCTCGACGGTGGTGCCCATGCCGGTGAAATTGTTGATCACCACGAAGACGATCGGCAGGTTCCACAGCGCGGCGATGTTGAGGGACTCGTGCCAGGCGCCGATGTTGGTGGTGCCGTCGCCCATCTGGCACATGACGACCTCGTCGCCGCCGCGGTAGGACACGGCCAGCGCGGCGCCGGTGGCCAGGGGGAGCTGGCCGCCGACGATGCCGTACCCGCCGAGCATGCGGACCTCGGTGTCGTACATGTGCATCGAGCCGCCCCAGCCCTTGGACACGCCGGTGGAGCGGCCGTAGAGCTCGGCCATCACGTGGCGGGGGCTCATGCCCTTGCCGATCGCGTAGCCGTGGTCGCGGTAGTTGGTGAAGAGGTAGTCCTCGTCCTTGAGGGCCGTCATCAGGCCGACGACGGTGGCCTCCTCGCCGAGGTTGAGGTGGCAGTAGCCGCCGATGCGGGCCTGGGTGTAGGCCTGGGCGGTGCGCTCCTCGAACCGGCGGACGAGCAGCATCTGCCGGTAGTAGTCGAGCAGGACCTTGGGCTGCTCGTCGGCGATCTTCGGCGCACTGTCCTTGCGGGTACGCCGGCGGCCGCCCGAGTTCCTGGCGGTGCCGCCGCCCTTCGGCTTGGCCGTGTCAGCCATGGTGGTGCCTTTCTACGTGCGGAATCGGCCCCTACGGGGCCGATGGACCGCGAGGGGCCGGTGCCGTGGCCCGCTGTGCGGCGGTGCCAGGCGGGGGAGCGCGCAGCCGGGCTCAACGGCGCGGCGCTCGGTGGCTGTGGAGTTGTTCGTGTCGAGAACCCTCTAGTGCTCGTTTCCCCACGGGGCGGCGGCCATTCCTCGGGGGCGTTCGCCCTGCGGGAACCGCCGTGCGGGTGGCGAGCCCTGCCGTGTGATGTGCGTCGCGGACACTCTACGGATTGATCGATGATCGATCAATCCGACTCTAGGGGAAATCCGGGGTGAATCCGGCCGGGTCCCCCGGAAGCGGACACGCCCGGCGGGCGCCCCCGCAGGGTCAGTGCCCGGCGCCTCGGGACTTCATGGCGGCGTCCACGTAATTGTGAACGTGCTCACTCAGCATTCGGCCCACGTCCGGATCCCGCTCGACGAAGGCCTCGGCGATCCGCGCGTGGTCGGCCGCCTTGGCGTGCAGCTCCATGTCCAGCCAGCGCACCGACAGCCGGGTCCACACCTCCACGCCCAGCGACTCCCAGGTGTGCAGGAGCACGTCGTTGCGGGCGGCCAGGACGATCCGGCGGTGGAACTCCACGCTGTGCCGGATCTGCTCCTCCACGTCCCCCTCGGCGGTCGCGCGGCGCAGCCGCTCCACCTCCTCGCGCAGCGGGGAGGGGTCCTCGGCCAGGCGGTCCGCGGCGAGTTCGGCGGCGACGCGTTCGAGACCGGCCCGGACGGGATAGATCTCCGCCATGTCCGCTACACCGAACTCGCGAACCCGCGCCCCCTTGTTCGGGACCGAGTCGATCAGCCGCAGCGTCTCCAGTTCGCGCAGGGCCTCCCGCACGGGGGCCTGGCTGACGTTGAGCTCGGCGGCGATCCGGCGCTCGACGATGCGCTCGCCGGGCTTCCACCTGCCGGAGAGCAGACCCTCCACGAGAACGCGGCGGATCTGCTCGCGCAGAGGGTTGCGGGCCACCCGTGCTGCGTCGTCGGGTGTGGCGGGCATCAACGGCCTTTCTGGTCGGGGCGGCCGCCGCCGGGGCGGCGGCTGCGGTCGTGGGGAGGCGATTGCACCTTAGCCGCCCTCATCCGGGCGGTCTCTGTGTGCGATACCGGACGTCCGTTATCGAAGACGGGCTAACGGAACGCTCACGGTCGAGGCGCATGCGGGTGAACATCGTCCCGGACCCGGCTGACCGGACGGCAAAGTGCGAGGTAAGGCGGTCGGCGCCGACAGGGCGCCGCGTCCCTTGACCGAGCGGAGCGCTATGCTGTCCTGTCGGAAATGTTCGATCAAAACCGGGTAACGTGGTGCGCGGGGCCACTCCCGGTAGCCGGCGTCCCCCGTGCACGAGCGGCTCCGCCCCCTTCCCGCTCCGCCCCCGCGGCCGCGGACCGGCGCCCCCGCGGCGTCCGAGACGGCCGCCTCCGGGTGCTCTGACCTCGCGCCCGGGACGCGTTCCCTGCCCCTGTTCACATCCGAGTCCGAGCGGCGAGCCCGTCCCCCGACAAGCACAGCCGTGCCGCAGGCCAGCCCACGAAACGTGAGACAGCACTGAGCACACATGATGCCTACATCGCGGAGAAGGTCGACACCGTCGCGACGCGCGGGGCCGACGCCGACGTCACCCCATAGACGGCGTCGCGTCCTGGACGCGGTGCCGCGCATTTCCGCGAAGGCGGCGCGCGGCGCCGAGGACGGGCGTGTCACGTGGCCCAGTGTGAGCGAGATCGCATGGGGCATCGCCTCGGACAAGATCGCGATCGCCCTGGCCGTGCTTCTCATCACCATGACGATGCTCTCGGCCGGCCCGTTGCACCCTATCGACAATCTGATCAACAACGCACCTCGGCCGTTCTGGGACGAACTGCGCCTGTTCCTCATCCTGTGGCCGGACACGGTCGCCTCGCGTTTCGTGGCGATCCCGGTCCTGGCGGTCACCGCGCTCCAGCTGGCCTACCGGCACCGCTCCTGGCGGCCGATCATCCTGGGCGCCGTGGGCGTGGTGGGCATGATGGGCCCGGTGGCGTCGATGAAGCTGTTCTTCTCGCGCAACCACCCGCGCAGCTTCGACCCGGCGTTCTTCGGCGACTCGGGGGGCGTGTCGTTCCCGTCCGGGCACGGGGCCAACGCCATCCTCATCTACGGGCTGGTGCTGTTCCTGATCATCCGGTACCAGGCCGCGCGTCCGCACATCATCCGCCGCCTCGGCTTCTGCATCGTCGGAATCGCGCTGCTGCAGTCCGTCGTCTCGGCCTACCTGCACTTCCACTGGTTCACCGACCTGGCCACGGGGATGATCGCCGGCGGCCTGTCGCTGCGGATCGTGATCTGCCTGGACGCCATGATCCCGGGCGGGCGCACCACCATGTGGTGGCCCTGGTACGGCGGCAGCTTCTGGAGCGCCGACGAGACCCGGCAGTCCCCCACCGACGCGGAGGAGGCGCGCGCGGCGTGAACCGGCCTCCCCTTCCCGCCCAACGCCGATAGTCTCCGGCGGGGATTGCACGCAGCGGGGGGAATGGGAACACGGACATGGCAGCCACGGAACTGAGCTTCGAACGCGACCCGGAGATCCTGGACCGGCTGGCGGAGGAGCTGTGCGCCGCCGCCGGGGTGGAGGCGCCCGAGCCCGGCGAGGCCGGCGAGGAGGACGACCCCGGCGTACTGGGCGCGGTCGTCGCCCGGCGCGGGCAAGCGCTGGAGGGGTGGGCCGTGCTGCTCGCCCCCGAGGACGAGGAGGACGAGGGGCCGCACCTGCAGTGGGCGCTGGCCTCGGTGGAGGCCGAGCAGCTCAAGGGCGTCTTCGACCCGGCCCGCGACGCCACCGACGCGGAGTTCGCGCTGGTGGAGAAGATGGTGCGGGAGGCCGCGGCCCGCGCGGCGGAGCTGGGCCACGACGCCCTGCTGTGGTCGCCGACCATGCGGGCGACCGACGCCCGGCTGGCCGACCGCCTCGGCGCCGACGTCGAGCGCGAGGAGGGCCGCACCTGGGGTGCGGGCCTGGAGTGGCGCCGCCCGCCGGGGCTGCCGCCGGTGCGGGTGCGCACGATGCCGGCCGTGCCGGACGAGGCCCTGCTGGACGATTACGTGGAGCTGTACCGGGCGTTCGGGGCCGACGGCGACTTCGGCGAGGACTGGGACCGCGAGGAGGTGCGGGAGTGGCTGGACAACAGCCACCTCGGCCCGGACCTGCTGGCGGGTGAGGCCACGTTCGACCTGATGCCGGAGGACGGCGACGGGGTCCCGGTGGCCCAGTTCACGGTGCTGGTGGACGACGAGGGGATGGCCTCGGGGGGCCTCGTGGTGCACCGGGGGCCCGAGGCGGGCGCCCTGGGGGCGGCGTTCGCCGAGGCGATCGAGGGCCTGCGCAGCGCCGAGGGCGTGCGCGAGTTCCACCTGCAGGAGTTCGACGACGACCTGGTGGCCGAGGCGGCCGACAAGGCGGGCCTGGAGGTCATCGACCGGTGGCCGGTCTACATCCTGGAGCTCGACGCGCTCGACTGACGTGGGCGGGCGCCGGGCCGCATGCGGCCCGGCGCCCCGCGCGCGGGAACGTCCGCCTCGGCTCTCGCCTCAGCTCTCCTTGCGCGCCTTAGTACTCCTCGGCGAGGAGGCCGAGCACGACCTCGTCGAGGAACTCGCCCAGCACCCAGGCCGAGGAGCGCGTCCGCCCCTCGCGGACGAAGCCGTTGCGCTCGGCGGCGTGCAGCATGGCGAAGTTGTCCGCCAGCGTATCGATCTGCAGCCGGTTCAGGCCGCGGACGGTGAAGCCGTAGTGGCACAGGGCCGCGACCACGTCGGTGCCGTAGCCCTTCCCGCGGTGGGCGGGCCGCAGGCCCAGCCCGATCTGCGCGGTCCGGTGGTGGGGGTCGATGCCCGCCAGCACCGCGGTCCCGATCAGCGTCCCGCCCTCCAGCTCCACCACGGAGAACTGCACGGTCTGCTGGTTGGAGTCGTCCACGACGAGCCGCCGGTCCTTGGTCCCGGGCGTGAGCGGCGTCCACGGCCGCCCGTCGGCGCGGGAGCCGTTGACGACGTCGTCGTAGAGCTCGGCGAGCAGGACGGGGATGTCGTCGTCATGCCGCGCACGAAGACCGACCTTGGTTCCTTTGAGCATTGCAGTGTTCTATCGGATCAGATATTCCGTCGACAACCGGAATAAAGCGAATAAATAGGAAGAATATGGACAGACCTTGCTCCCCGGAGGAAGGCCTCTGGGGAGCAAGGGGCGTCACAGGGGGTTGAGCCGGGCCTTGAGAAGGCAGAACTCGTTGCCTTCGGGGTCGGCCAGCACGTGCCACTGCTCGTCGCCGGTCTGCCCGATGTCGGCCGGGCGCGCGCCGAGCGCCAGGAGGCGTTCGAGCTCGGCGTCCTGGTCGCGGTCGGTCGGGTTGACGTCGATGTGGAGCCGGGGCTTGCCCTTCTCCGGCTCGGCCCTGCCGCTGAGGATGATCGTCGGCTGGGGGCCGCCGAAGCCCTCGCGCGGGCCGATCTCCACGGCCTGGAAGGTGCCGTCGTCCTCCCGGTCGAGGATGACGAAGTCCAGGACATCGCACCAGAACCGCGCCAGCGCCTCGGGGTCGTGGCAGCCGAGCACGAGTTCACTGATACGACACGCCATAGGGGAAACCTGCTCTCAAACGGAGAACCGCAGGGGGCCGGACACGGAGGCCGTGGAACCCCAGCGGGGACAACAACCAGGCGAGCGTAGCGAGTAGGGAGATGGGGGTCGAAGGGTTTTTCAGGCCTGCTCAGCCCCGGGGCGCGCGGCGGCTCGGGCGGTCGGTCTCGGCGACAGGGGCTCATGCTCCGAGGTCGGTGTCCCGTCTCAGCGCGCTGAGAAGAGAGGTCCACTCCCTTTGGGGGAAGGTGAGATGGAGGAGTCGAGGGCGCTTCGAGTCGCGGACGGATGTCGTCGAGCGAAGCCGTGATATTTCGACGCACTGGTTGGTTCCACCGCTGTACGTGCTCTTCTTCCACGGGTTCTCAGAGTTCTTCATCGCGGATTTTCCTCATTTCTTTTTGGAGTATCGTGAGGGATTCATCGGGGGTGGCGGCAGCCCCTTGTAGGGCTCCGAACAGTAGCCGAACCCCCCAGGACCCCCGGGGCCTGGACGCCCGGCAGAACGCCGAGCTGGCCCGCCTCATCCGGCGCCTCGCGGCCGTGCGCCCCGAGATCATCGCTGCCCAGCCCCCGCCGCCCGCCTCGCCCGAGCCCGTGCCGGACTCTGTGCCGCCCGTGCCGGACTCTGTGCCGCCCGTGCCGGACTCTGTGCCGGAGGCCGTGCCGGAGATGTTCGCGCCGCACCTGACCCGGGACGACTTCCCCGTCCCCAAGCAGGACCGCGACCTGGTCGCCCATCTGCGGGCCCTGTCCCTGGGCCGGATGCGCCCGGGCGACCGTTGGCCCGCCCACGCCGACGACCGCTTCCTGGCCCGGATGCGCCGCCCCCTCCTGCGGCACCGCATCGCCGGCTTCGTCCGTGACCGGGTCCGCCCCGTCTGCACCGCCGTCGGCGCCCTGACGCTGGTGTGCGGCCCGGCCCTGATACTCCTGACCGCCCTCGGAACCAGCACGCCACTGCCGTGAAGCCGCCCAGAGGGCGACTCCACGGCAGTGCGGTCCGATCTCTACGACCTCTACGACGGCCGCGAGGCGGGGAATCCGTGCCGGCGGGCCGCGACGACCACCACCATCACCGGCATCAGCAGCGCCAGCACGCTCCACGGGAACGGCTCGGTCCCCAGGGCGCTCAAGAGGACGCCTCCGACGGCCCCTCCAGCGGCCATCGCCCCGTTCCACAAGGTCACGAGCATCGCCTGGGCCGCGTCGCCCCCGGTGTCGGTCGCCGCGGTCTGCAGGAGCGTCGGCACCCCGCCCCACCCCAGCCCCCACAGCACCGCCGCCGCGTACACCAGCACCGGGCTCCCCGACCCCAGGGCGAGCACCGCCGACGCCGCCCCGACCAGCACCACGGCGGCGACCGTCAGCAGGCGCAGCCTGCGGTCGATCTGCGCCCCCACGAGCCAGATGCCCGCCATCGACGCGCCCCCGAAGAGCAGGAGGACCGCCCCCACCGAGCCGCCCATCCCCACCCGTTCGAGGAACGAGGCGATGTAGGTGTAGAGCACGGTGTGCGCCAGCACGAACGTGACGGTGACGAACAGGATCGGCACCACCCCCGGTGTCAGCACCGTCTTCAGCACCGGGGCCCGGTCCGTCGTCCGCCGTCCGGGGACCTCCGGGGCCAGGGCCGCAATCCACCCGATCACACCCACGGCGAGCACCGTCAGCAGGGCGAACGTCGGCCGCCAGCCGAAGGCCGCGCCGGCGAACGTCCCGGCGGGCACGCCCAGGGCCAGGGCCACGGGCACCCCCGCCATCACCACCGCGACCGCCCGGCCCCGGACTCCGGCGGGGACCGCCGAGCGCGCGTAGCCGACGAGCATGGCCCAGGCCAGGCCCGCGGCCACCCCCGCCAGGAAGCGGGCCGCCAGGGTCAGCGCATAGTCCGAGGACACCGCCGTCACCGTGTTGGCGACGGCGAACCCCGCCATCGTCACCAGCAGCAGCCGCTTGCGCGGCCACCCGGCCGTGGCGGCGCTCAGCGGGATCGCGGTCAGCGCGGTGCCGATGGCATAGGCGGTCACCGCCTGCCCCATGGCGGACTCGGTGACGCCCAGATCGGCGCTCCAGGCGGGCAGCAGCCCGGCGGGCAGCGCCTCGGTCAGAACGGTCAGGAACACGGCGGAGGCCAGGGCGAGCAGCATGGGCAGGGGGAGCCCGCGCTTCTCGGCGGAGGGCCCGGCGGCTAGAGTCGCATCGTCGGTCGTCATGCCGGAATGCTCGAACCTTCACATAGATGTGAGGGTCAATCGTGCCGATGGTGAGGTGGGGCACATGCGTATCGGGGAGCTGTCCGAGCGGACCGGGGTCCCCCGCCGCCTCCTGCGCTACTACGAGGAGCAGGGCCTCGTCGTCCCCGACCGGCTGCCCAACGGCTACCGCGACTACGACGAGCGCTATGTCGACCGCGTGGCCCAGATCCGCGGCCTCCTCGACGCCGGCCTCCCGACGCGGATCATCAAGCAGATCCTGCCCTGCCTGGACAAGCCGCGGGTGATCCACATGTCCGACGTGACCCCGGAGATGCTCGCGACCCTGGAACGCGAGCGGGACCGCATGACCGAGCGGATCGACCACCTCACCCGCAACAGGAACGCGGTCTGCGAATACCTGGCGGCCGTGAGGGAGGAGTCCGCCTGAGTCCAGAGGCCCCGCCGAGGCGCTGAGGGGCCGGGCGGTGACGCGACGGCGGCCGCCTGTTCATGGCCGGGACGACGGGCCGCCCCTCACCCGGGCGACCGGGACCGGTCGGCTCCCCCTACCGGCCCCGACCAGCGCCTACCAGGCCACCGGCAGCTCGTACACGCCGTCGGCGGCACGGCAGTGCGCATCGCACCCCGGCCCGTCGGCGACCTCCGGCCCGGACCCCTCCAGCCAGTCGGTGTCCGGCCGGGCGCCGACGACCACCACGCGCGGCGAGGCGCTCATGCGTCCTCGTCCACGGTGATCGCCGCGGTGGGGCACACCTGCGCCGACTCGCGGACGGCGTCGTGGTGCTCTGCACCGGGGGAGGCGTCGAGCAGCACCCCGATCCCGTCCTCGTCGCGCTGGTCGAACACCTCGGGTGCGATCAGCACGCACTGCCCCGCACCGCAGCACTTGTCCTCATCGACGGTGATCTTCACGGTCGCTCCTTCTCGCTCTGGCGCTCGGAAGCGCTCGGACGGTCGCATGCCGGGATCCGAGGAGGCGGGCCGACGGCATGGGGACGGCAGTGGGGGATGTCCTCGATGAACCGGATCCGACCCTGTACCCGGCCCCCCGGCCCCGGCCTCGACCCAGGCCCCGGGACCGGAACCGGGACGGGTGCGGGCGGTCAGGCGTGAGGCCCGGGCCCGCCTTCGGCGGGCGTGGCGGCCGCCAGCATGAGGCCGTGCAAGGCGTCGACCATCCCGGTCGCGGCCTCGTCCCAGGTGGCGCGGAGCGTCGGCCGGCCGGCGGCGAGGTTCCGCTCCCGGTCCGCGCACAGGTTGACGATGATGTGGCGGAACATCTCCCCCCGCTCGCGCCGCACCTGGTTCGGCAGTTCGCGGGTGCGCAGGTCGAGCGCGTGCATGATCTCCCGCAGCGACGGCGCGGACATGGCCTCTTCGGCCATGATCCGGCGGAACCCCGGATCGGCCATGACCTGCACGCTGAACCGGGCGAACCAGGTCGGGCGGCCCAGCTCGGCCAGGTGGCCGGTGACCGGGCGGACCATGCAGGCCAGCCACGCGCGCGGGTCCTCGGAGCCGCGCACCTGCGCGACCATCCGCACCCGGCGCTCCTCGATGGCGTCGCTGTGCCGGCGCACGATCGCGCGCACCAGGTCGGCCTTGGTGCCGAAGTGGTAGCCGACCGCGGCGTTGTTCCCCTGCCCGGCGGCCTCGCTGACCTGGCGGTTGGAGACCGCGAACAGCCCCTCCTCGGCGAACAGCCGCTCGGCGGCGTCCATGATGGCGGTGCGCGTGGACTCCGAGCGCTCCTGCCGGGACACGGTGGGAGGCACGGTCACCACCTCACCGGAACGGTCGCCAGGCCGCCGACCGCCAGGCCGTCGACCCGCTCCAGATCCCCGGCGGGGACCGCCAGCTCCAGCGTCGGCAGCCGGTCCAGCAGCACCTCCAGCACCACCTGGAGCTCGGTGCGGGCGAGCGCCTGGCCCAGGCAGGAGTGCGCGCCCGCCCCGAAGGCGATGTGCCGGTTGGGCGCGCGGTCCAGCACCATCTCCCCGGCGTCGGCGAACTCCCCGGTGTCGCGGTTGGCGGCGGCCATGGCGCACATGACCGTGGTGCCGGCGGGCACGGTCTCGCCGCCGAGCTCGGTGTCCTCGGTGACGAAGCGCGGCAGCCCGATGCCGGAGTCGGCGTCGAAGCGCAGCGCCTCCTCCACGGCGGTGCGGACCAGCGAGCGGTCCTCCACCAGCCGCTCCCAGCGGCTCCGGTCGGACAGCAGCATCGCGACCATCTTGCCGATCATGTTGGCGGTGGTCTCGTGGCCGGCGACGAGCAGGCCCATCCCGGTGCCGACCAGCTCGCCGTCGGTGAGCTTCGCGCCGTCCTCGGTGGTGCCGGTGATGAGCGCGCTCAGCAGGTCATCGCCCGGGTCGCTCCTGCGCCGCTCGATGTGCCCGGACATGTAGGCGAAGAACTCCTCCTGGGCGGCGGAGACCTCCTCCTCGGTGTAGCGGGTGAGGTTGAGCAACGCGTCCGACCAGTAGGAGAAGCGGTCCCGGTCGGACTCGGGCACGCCCAGCAGGTCGCAGATGACCCACACCGGGAGCGGGAAGCCCAGGTGGGCCTTGAGGTCGGCGGGCGCGCCCGTCTCGACCATGCCGTCGATCAGCCCCTCGGCCATGTCCCGGATGCCGGGGCGCAGGGCCGTCATGCGCTTGGCGGTGAACCACGTGCCGACCTCGCGGCGCCAGCGCCGGTGGCCCTCGCCGCCGTCGGGCACGGACGCGGCCATCTCGCTGCTGAACACCCCGCCGGACTCGTTCGCGGCGATGCGGGCGGCGCCGGCGCCGGTCAGGCGGCGGGAGAACCGCGGGTCGGCGAGCAGCCGCTTGACGTCCTCGTACCGGGTGACCAGGGCCGCCTCGTCGCCGGAGGGCAGGGTGACGCGCGCGACCGGGCAGCCCGAGCGCAGCCGCTCCCACTCCTGCGGCGGCTCCAGCGCCGAGGGCGCCGGTATCGGGTAGTCGAGCACCTTCTCCTGGTCGCGCTCCATGGCCATCCTCACTTTCCGTGGGGGCGGGGTCCGCGACCAGTGAACCTCCGGGGCTACAGTAAGTCAAGCGACTGAATTAAAAGTTCGCACGGAACCACGCCGCCGTCACGGAAGGCACCCCATGTCCCAGCCCGCAGGGGCCGACGGCGCGACGTCCGCCTCCCCGCACCCCCCGGAGGCGCCCGCCGCACCCGAGCCCGCCGCGCCGCAGGCCGCCGGCCCGAAGCCCACCGCCGTCATCGCCGTCCTGGCGTTCGCCGGCATCACCGTCTCGCTGATGCAGACCCTGATCGTGCCGATCGTCCCCCGGCTGCCGGAGTACCTGCACACCTCGCCCGGGCAGGCCGCGTGGGCGGTCACCGCCACCCTGCTCGCTGCGGCCGTGGCGACCCCGGTGGCCGGGCGGCTGGGCGACATGTTCGGCAAGCGCCGCGTCCTGCTGGCCAGTCTGGGGCTGATGGTCGCGGGGTCGGTGGTGGCCGGGCTCAGCGACAGCCTGGCCCCGATGATCGCGGCCCGGACCCTCCAGGGCGCGGCGGCGGGCGTGATCCCGCTGGGCATCAGCATCATGCGGGACACGGTCCCGGCGCACCGGCTGGGGTCGGCGACCGCGGCGATGAGCGCGTCCCTGGGCGTCGGCGGCGCCCTGGGACTGCCGGCGGCGGCGCTGCTGGTGCAGAACGCCGACTGGCACGCGCTGTTCTGGACGGCGGCCGGGGTCGGCGCGGTGGCCGCCGTGCTGATCACGGCCGCCGTCCCGGAGTCGCCGGTGCGCAGCGGCGGGCGGTTCGACCCGGTGGGCGCGCTCGGGCTGTCGGCCGGGCTGCTGTGCCTGCTGCTGGCCGTGTCCAAGGGCGCCGACTGGGGGTGGACCAGTGCCACCGTGCTCGGCCTGTTCGCCGCGGCGGTCGTGGTGCTGGTGCTGTGGGGCGCCTGGGAGCTGCGCACCGCGCACCCGCTGGTGGACCTGCGCACCACGGCGCGGCCGCAGGTGCTGGCCACCAACGCCGCCTCGGTGGTGTTCGGGTTCGCCATGTTCGCGATGTCGCTGGTGCTGCCGCAGGTACTGCAACTGCCCGAGGCGACCGGCCACGGGCTGGGGCGGGACCTGCTCACGGTCGGCCTGGTGATGGCGCCCTCGGGGCTGGTCATGATGGCGATGGCGCCGGTGTCCTCGCGCATCTCGCGGACGGCCGGGCCCAAGGTGACGCTGATGGTCGGCGCGGTGGTCGTGGCGCTGGGGTACGGGCTGGGCACCGTGCTGATGGGCTCGGCCTGGGAGCTGGTGGCGGTGTCGAGCGTGATCGGCTCGGGCATCGGGCTGGCCTACGGGGCCATGCCCGCCCTGATCATGGCGGCGGTGCCGGTGTCCCAGACGGCGGCGGCGAACAGCCTGAACACGCTGATGCGCTCGGTGGGGACCTCGACGTCGAGCGCGGTGGCCGGGATGGTGCTGGCGACCATGACCACCCCCTTCGCGGGCGCGGCGGTGCCCTCGCAGGGGGCGTTCCAGACGGTGATGGGCCTGGGCGCGGCCGCGGCGGTGGTCGCCCTGCTGGTGGCGGCCCTCATCCCGGGCGGGCGCAGCGGGGCCGACCGACGGTGATGCACCGGAGGCAGTGAAGTGAGGGAAGGGGCTCGGCCCCTTCCCTCACGGAGACTTCAGTGGGGGAGTCGAAGGCGCTCGGCGGTCGGAGGAGCACCCCGCATCCTCGGTGCCCTCCGTCAGTCGAACAGCTCGTCGACCGAGGAAACGGTGAAGGCCCGGTCCCCCCAGCGCTCGAGGGTCTCGGGGTCCGTGCAGTTCATGATCCGGTCGCGCGCATCGGAGGTGACGGCGATGCCTCGGGAGGTCAGGGCCTTCATGATCACCTTCGCCGCGGCCTCAGCCGCCTCGGCGCGCCCTTCGGTGCGGCCCTGCTCGACATAGCGCTCAGTGAAGGGCGAGGTGAAACCGTAGAGTGCAGATTCCATGATCTCCTCCAGCCGGTGTCGTGGCGCCTCGGCCAGGAGCACCATCGCGAATCCAGTATAGGTGGCCGCCTTGTGGCGGGCGATCTTGTCGAGGCCCTCCATCATCACGTCGACCAGGGCCTCGTCCTCCTCCGCATGGACGAGTGTCGAGAGCACGCCGAGTTCGGGCGACTCGGCGAAGGCGGCGGGGTCGTCGACGACCGGTACCTCGTCCGGACCGAGGACGATCGGGGCCAGATCGAACCCCGGGTGGCCCGTGGCGATCGTGTGCCGGCTCCAGTCGGCCATGCCCCGGTTGGGACACAGGACCAGAAGGGCGACCGGCGCATCGATCCGGTACCGCAGGTTGGTCACGTAGCAGGGCCAGGTCAGCCGCTTGTCGTCGTCCTTGCAGCGCTGCACCTCCGTGATGATGCCTGCGACGGCGTCGGTCGGACGGCCGTGGACCGTCCGCTTCCGCTGCGGGTCACGGAGAAGGACTACGGAGTCCGCGGTCATCTCCGGGGGGTCGACCTTGTTGACGCGGTTGCTCTGCAGGGTGACCCGGGTGTACCGCGGCAGGTCATCGGCTAACCACGGGGCGGCGAACTCGACCGCGAGCCCGGGGTCGTTCTGGAAGAGCTCGGTGAGGAACTCGTGCTCGATCTTCGGCATGCACGGGAAACTACAGAGGGGGAGTGGCAAGCTACTTTACGTGTCCATTAGATCGGTCTTCAGGTCTGATGGGGGATACGTCGGGCCTGGGGGTGAAAGCCCGTTGCCGTCCGGAACCTCGGATGCGAGGCCGGGGCGTCAACCGTTCAGGAGGGCACGGCGTCTCATCCCCGTGCCGATGACGAAGCCTTCACCTTCCTCCCGCCGGGCCGCCCGGCCCCTCGCCGCCTCCGTCTTCGCGGTGCTCCTGCTCGCCGGGTGCGGCGGCGGGGCCCCTGAACCGGAGGCCGGGGGCGGTGAGGACTGGTGGACGCCCGCGCCCGGCGAGGTCGCCTCGTGGGAGTGGCAGCTGGAAGAGCCCTACGACCTGTCCGTGGACGCGCAGATGTACGACCTCGACCTGTTCGAGGTCGCCCCCGCCGGGGCCGAGCTGCACTACCCGGGCGGCGAGGTGGTCGAGGTCCCCGCCGGCCCCCTGGCCGGGGCCGTGGACGAGCTGCACGCACGCGAGCCGCGCCCGGTCGTCATCTGCTACATCGACACCGGCGCCTACGAGCACTACCGCCCCGACGCCCGCATGTACCCGGGCTACGAGGAGGACCTGGAGGACGTCCCCGACCGCCCGGCCGCCCCCGCGGAGGGGTCGGCGCTGGGGTGGAGCTCGGGCTGGGAGCAGGAGCGCTGGCTGGACATCCGCGCCTCCGAGCGGGACGCCTGGACCGACGTCGTCTGGGCGCGCTTCGACCTGGCCCGGGAGCTGGGCTGCGACGGGGTCGAACCGGACCAGAACAACCCCCTCGGCAACGACCCGGGGTTCCCGGTCACGGTGGAGGACCAGAACTCCTGGTACGTCGAACTGGCCGAGCAGGCGCACGCGCGCGGGCTGTCGGTCGGGATGAAGAACGGCCACGACCGGCCGGGGGCGTCCGCGGAGCTGGCCGAGCACTTCGACTGGGCGCTGCCCGAGGAGTGCGTCGAATTCGACGAGTGCGAGGCGCTGAAGCCGTTCATCGACCGGGGCAAGGCGGTCTTCGCCGTCGACTACCGGGGAGGGGTGGATGAGGCCGAGGCCTGCCGGGAGTACGCACGCCTGGGCTTCGACGGCATGGTCAAGGACCTGCACCCGACCGGCGCCTACCGGAACCCCTGTCCACAAGGGTGATCGGGCGTCCGGAGGCCCCGCGGCGCGGCGGGGAGGATACGTCAGCGGGGCGGCCCGATCGACCCCCGAGCGCCCTTCCGGCATGTGAACACCGTCTCAGGAAGACCATGTGACCTCGGGGATCGCCGCCGGGTAGTGTCTCGCTTCGGGAGTTTCGTGCCTAAGTGCGGAACTCCTATTGCTTTGCCACTTTTCCCGCTGTGCAGGAGCGCCGTCCGTTCGGGGTCCGGTGCCTCCACAGCGCAGGGGGATCCGCGGAATCTCCGCACCGCACACGGGACCGACCTTTCCCCGAACCCTCACAATCACTTCTCCGGGCCACCGGCCCGCGTCCCGTCTTCATCGACCGATGTCCGGCCGACCGCCGCTGGCGGTCGCACCGAGCTGCCCGAAAGTGAGCGGCTTATGACCACACTGAGGACGGCGTGGCGGCGGGCCACGCCTCCGCGCCTGTCGGTGCTGCGCACCGAAGCCCTGTCCGGGCTGGTTGTGGCCTTGGCCCTGATCCCGAATGCGATCTCGTTCTCGATCATCGCCGGGGTCGATCCCAGCGTCGGGCTGTACGCCGCCACGATCCTCGCCCTCGCCCTGGCCTTCCTGGGCGGGCGCCCGGCGATGATCTCCACGGCGACCCCGGCGATGGCGCTGGTGGTGGCGCCCCTGGGGCGCGAGCACGGGGTCGACCACCTGCTCGCGGCCACCGTCCTGGCGGGGGTGTTCCAGGTGCTGCTCGGCCTGGCGGGGGCGGCCCGTCTGATGCGGTTCGTGCCCACGAGCGTGATCACCGGGTTCGTCAACGCGCTCGGGGTCATGATCTTCACGGCGCAGATCCCCTACTTCGCGGGGGACGGCTGGGCGGTGTACGCGATGATCGCCGCGGGGCTCGCCGTCATCTGGCTGCTGCCCCGGCTGACCCGGGCGGTGCCGGCGCCGCTGGCGGCCATCGCGCTGCTGACCGCCGTCGCCTGGACGACGGGCCTGGAGCTGCCGACCGTGGGCGACATGGGGCGGCTGCCGGACAGCCTGCCGGTGCCCTTCCTGCCGGACGTCCCGCTCACCGTCGAGACGCTGGCCGTCATCGGCCCCACGGCGCTCACCCTGGCCCTGGTCGGCCTGATCGAGTCGCTCATCACCGCCAAGCTGGTGGACGACTACACCGAGACCGGCTCGGACAAGGCGCGGGAGGCCCGCGGCCAGGGGTGGGCCAACATCCTGTCCGGCTTCTTCGGCGGCATGCCGGGGTGCGCCACGGTGGGCCCGACCGTGATGAACGTGCGCTCGGGCGCGCGCACGCGGCTGTCCCTGCTCTTCGCCGGGGTGTTCCTGATCGTGCTGGTCACCGTGCTCGACGGCCTGCTGGCGGTCATCCCGATGGCGGCGCTGGTCGCGGTGATGGTCTACGTGGCCGCCACCACGGTCGACTGGCGCAGCCTCAACCCGCGGACGGTGCGCCGACTGCCGTGGAGCGAGACGGCGGTCATGCTGGTCACCGCGGTGGTCATCGTGGCCACGCACAACCTGGCGCTGGGCGTGGGGATCGGCGTCGTGGCCTCCATGGTGCTGTTCGCCCGCAACGCCGCCGTGGTCGCGGAGGTCACCAGCGTCCTCGACCCGGAGGGCGGCACCCGCGTGTACTCGGTGCACGGCGAGCTGTTCTTCGGCTCCCGGGAGCAGGTGCTGCACCACTTCGACTTCGCCGAGCCGGGGGTGCACGCGGTCACCATCGACCTCTCGGGGGCCCACGTATGGGACGCCTCAGCGGTGGCCGCCTTGGACCGGGCACTCGAACGCTTCCGCAAGAACGGGGTGGAGGCCGAGATCACCGGCCTCAACGAGTCGAGCGCGGCCCTGCACAACAACGTGAGCGGCCTGATGGCCGAGGCGAAGTGACGCCGCAACGAGCGAAGACGAAGTGACGACAGAGCAACGGGGGCGGACCTTTCCGCCCCCGTTCGCTTTGTTCCTGTGCATCCCGCCCGGCCCGGAACGGCTCTGAAGCGCAGGGGATGCACCTTTTCCTCAGGGCGGAGAAACGCGGCGCGGACCCGCCTGGAGGCCGGTCCGCGCCGGGCCGCGGTTCCGCCGGGGTGTGCCCCGGTCAGGCCTTGATCTGGGCGCGGGTGCCGCCCTCGCCGACCGCGATCTTGCGCGGCTTGGCCTGCTCGGCGACCGGGATGACCACGGTGAGCACCCCGTCCGCGTAGTCGGCCTTGATCCGGTCGGTGTCGAGCGTCTTGCCCAGGAACAGCTGGCGGGAGAACGAACCGGTGGGGCGTTCGCTCACCACGTTCTCGCGCCCCTCGGTCCGCTCCGGGGCGGGCCGGTCCGCCTTGACCGTCAGCACGTCGCGCTCCACCTGCAGGTCGATGCTGTCGGTGGCGACCCCCGGCATGTCGAAGTGGATGACGAATTCGTCGCCCTCGCGGTAGGCGTCCATCGGCATCACCGCGGGACGGGTGTCGTTGAACACCCGCTGGGTGAGGCGGTCGAACTCGCGGAAAGGATCGGTGCGCATCAGCATCCCACGTACACCTCCTCATCGGGTCAAGAACCTTGATGAGACCTCACGCAGGTTTGCTACCACATGATGGGCAATATAAACACCCGCTGTGGGGAAGAAAACCTCCACGAGGCCATGGAGCGCAGGAACGTGGAGTGCAGGCGGGCGCGGCACGGGCGGCCGTCGCGGGAGGAGGACCATGCGGCAGGAGCGGCCCCGGAGTGATCAGGGCGTCTACACCATCTCGGTGGCGGCCGGCCTGGTCGGCCTGCCCGCCGCGACACTGCGCCAGTACGAGGAGAAGGGCCTGGTCGAACCGGCGCGGACCCAGGGGCGCACCCGCCTCTACAGCGACGACGACATCGCGCTCCTGCGGCGGATCGCCGAGCTCAGCGGCGAGGGGGTGAACCTCGCCGGCATCGCCCGGATCCTCGTCCTGCAGGAGGAGAACGCCCGTCTGCGCCGGTCCGCCGACGGGGAGCAGGGGGCCGAGCGGCCGCCTGCACCGGGCCGCCGCTCACCGTCCTCGTGATCGCTGTCCGCCGCCGGTCCGCGATCACGGGACCAGGAGCACACGGCTCCCCCCGATCGCTTGCCGGACCGGTGGACCCGCATGTGTCGACGGTCTGGTGCAGAGCATCGAGAGGGGCGCGCGCCAACCGGCGCCGGAGGTGTCCGGCCCCCATGGAAGCGCCGAACGGCGCGCACCGAGTCCTCCGCGACCGCCGGTCCGCCGTGTGCAAGGCTTGCCGGGTCCCGGTCCCCGCACGGGCCCGGCGCTAGGAAGGACACGGATGGACCTGCTCGGCCTGCTCTTCTTCACCCTCTACGTGATCCTGGTCAGCGCGCTGGCGCGCCGGACGCTCGGCGCCCCGATCGGGTGGCCGCGCTCGATCGCGGTGGCGCTGGTCGTGCTCACCTCCGCCTACGGTGCGGCGGTGGCCGTGGTGAAGGCCGCCGGGCTTCCCTTCACCGAGGAGGCGCTCCGGGAGTCCCCGCTCCCCTACGTGGCGCTCGCCGGGCTGGCCCTCGTCTGGGTCTTCCTGTTCGGCCTGGTCGCGCTGGTGCTGCTGGAGCTGTTCATGCCCACCGGCGCCCTGCCTCCGGTGCGCTCCCTGTTCACCGGGTGGAAGGACCGCCGCAGGCGGGCCCGCCGCTATGCCCGGATCACCGCGATCGCGGTCAAGCACGGCCTGGGCGGCTACCTGCGCGGGCGCCGGCGCACCGCACCGGTGCAGGGCATGGCCAAGACGGCGCGGGCCCTCACCGCGGCGCTGAACGAGGCGGGCGTCGCCTACATCAAGTTCGGGCAGATGCTCTCCACCCGGCCCGACCTGGTCCCCGAGGTCTTCACCCGGGAACTGTCCGCGCTGCAGACCCGCGCCGCCCCCGAGCCGTGGCCGGGCATCGAGGGCGCGATCACCGGGGCCCTGGGGCGCCCGGCGGCGGAGGTGTTCGCGTCGGTGGACCCCGAACCGCTCGCCGCGGCCTCCGTCGCCCAGGTGCACGCCGCCGAGCTGCGCGACGGCACCCGCGTGGTGCTCAAGGTGCAGCGGCCGGGGGCGCAGCGCCAGGTCGAGGCGGACGTGGACATCCTGCTGCGGCTGGGCCGCCGGCTGCAGCGCGCCACCGCCTGGGGTGCGGCGCTGGGCGTGCAGCGGCTCGCCGAGGGGTTCGCGGCCTCCCTGGAGGAGGAGCTGGACTACCGCGTGGAGCTGGCCAACATGCAGGCCGTCGCGGCGGAGGTCGACGGGGACCGGCTGCGGGTTCCGCGGGTCCACCCCGAGTACTCCTCGCGCACCCTGCTGGTGATGGACCGGGTCGAGGGCACCCCGGTCGGCGACGCGTCCGAGCTGCTCGCCTCCTTCACCGCCCAGGAGCGCCGGGAGATCGCCGAGCGCCTGGTCGGGGAGGTGCTGCGGCAGATCACGGTGAGCGGTGTCTTCCACGCCGACCTGCACATGGGCAACATCCTGGTCGGCCCGGGCGGGGAACTGTCGATGCTCGACTTCGGTTCGGTGGGCCGATTGGACAGCGGTGCCCGCAGCTCGTTGGGGCTGATGCTGGCGGCGGTGGACCGGGACGACTCCATCGGCGCCACCGACGCCCTGGTCGACCTGCTGGACCGCCCCGAGGACCTGGACGAGCGGCGCCTGGAGCGGGAGGTGGGCCAGCTCATGGTGCGCTACGGTTCCGGTCTGGGCGGGCGGGGGGCCTCGGACATGTTCGCCGAGCTCTTCCCGGTCGTCCTGGGCCACGGCTTCTCGATCCCGCCGCAGATCGCCGCCGCCTTCCGGGCGCTCACGGCCCTCCAGGGCACTGCGGCGGCCATCAGCCCCGACCTGGACCTGATCCAGGCGGCCCGGCAGCAGGGGCGGCTGATCGCCGACGAGGCGATGTCCGGCGCGGCCCTGCGGGAGTCCCTGGAGGCGCGTCTGATGTCGCTGCTCCCGGCCCTGCAGCGGCTGCCCCGGCGCGTCGACAAGATCACCGAGGATCTGGAGCAGGGCCGGTTCACCGTGACCGTCCGCCCGTTCGCCGACCGGGAGGGCCGGCGGTTCCTCACCGACCTGGTGCGCCAGGGGGTGCTCGCGGCCCTGGCGGCCACCGCGGTCCTCGCCGCGATCATGCTGGTCACCAGCGACCAGGGCCCGATGCTGGCCCCCGACATGCCGCTCTACACCTTCCTCGGCGCTGGACTGCTCTTCGTCGGCTTCGTCCTCGCCCTCCGCGCCCTGGTCCTGGTCTTCCGCGACGACACCCCCTGACCCCGGCCCATGGGGGAGGCCGGCGGCGGACGTCCCGGCCTCCCCCTTCGGCGGACCGGGCGGACTGAGCAGAGCGTCCAGAGCACAAGACAGTCGAAAGCCCCGGTCCGCTTCAGCGGACCGGGGCTTTCGACTCCTGCGCACTCGGGAGGATTCGACCCCTCAACCTTCTGATCCGCAGTCCGATACATGCCGATTCGCATTCTTATATGAAGTATCGCCCGATGTCGCCTAGTGTTGGTCTTCCCAGGTCACCGGCGCTCCACCGTCCCAGCGGGGCCGGTGCGTGCCGGGCAGTGTCCCGAACTCCGCCCTGCCCTCGTCCTGCCCCGTGAGGTCTGACGCTGGCCTACCACCATCAGATTTCAGTCGGATGGTGGCCGGTTGAGCCGGTGTGTGTGGGTGACGCCGCCCTTCCGCCTCGGGGATCGGGGCGTCGAAGAGGGTAACGGCGGTTTCCTAGGTGTGTGCTCTGCCAGAGTCCTCGCCATCGTCATGGGCGAAAGGGGGATTCTCCGGTGGCGGTGCGACCCGCTTCCGTTGGTGCATCGGCGCACTGCTCCACGGCACCGGCCAGGCGCCGCGACCACCGGCCTGACCGGACGGCGACACCGCCCGGTCGCTACCGCGACGGTACGGGCCGGGGGCAGATCGGCCCGTGACGAACACGTTCGCTACCATGCGCGCATGGCCGAACGCCCCCAGCCCCGCAGCCGCCGAGAGCGCCCCTCCAAGCCGGCCCTCACCCGAGAGGGAATCATCGCCACCGCGGTGCGCCTTATGGAGGCCGAGGGCCTGCAGCGGGTCACCATGCGCCGACTGGCTCAAGAGCTCGACACCGGGCCCGCATCGCTGTACGTCTACGTGGCCAATACAGCCGAGCTGCACGCGGCAATCCTCGACGAACTGCTCGGCGAGGTCGACCTCAGCCCGGCCACAGCCGCCGGCGACTGGCGGAAGCGACTCGAAGCCGTCCTCACCTCGTACAACGAGGTGCTTCATGCCCGCCCGGCTCTCGCCCGCTCGGCTCTGCTCGCCCGCCCTTCCGGTGCCAACTACCTCGACCTGGTGGAGGCATTGCTTACGCTGTTGGCCGAAGGAAACGTGCCGGGTAACCAGGCTGCCTGGGGCGTCGACGTCCTGCTTCAGGTCGCCACGGCGTCCGCGGCAGAACACTCCGCCCAGGCGGAATCGGCCGACGCTCAGGACGAGTGGAGCGCACTCACCGACGCCCTTCGTGCTGCCTCTCCGGACCGCCGGCCGCATATCGCCGCCCTGGCCGAGGAGCTGATCGCCGGCCCTCCCACGGCACGTCGCACATGGATCTTCCACGCCCTCATCAACGGCATCCTGCACACCGCCGTCGACATCTGACCGCCGCACCGGTCCCCGGTAGGTGACCCGGACCCGGCAGCGGCTGCCCTGGAGGACACACCTCACCGCTGGGCCCGGATGACGCCGAGCCGCCGTCCCCGAGTCGCCGTCCCCGAGCCGATGGTCCGCAGGTCGGCCTGCAGACGCCGCAGCGAAGCCGGTCCGGGTCGGCAACCGGCTCTCTCCACTCGACATCCTCGGCCGCCACCGACCGTCATAGCTCCACGCCCCCTGTGTCGAACTTGTTCGTATCGAACATGTTCGTTACTGTGGTGATACCTCGCCTCAGCGGCGCGCTACTGGGAGGCGGGGAAGCGATCAACGGGACGAGTGCGACTACAGGACTACGAACAGGAAGCAGCCGCCGGAGCCCGCTCGTGGGCCCCGTCCCCCTCAACACCCGAAGCTCAACCACACACCGTGAAGGGGATGACCGGGATGAACGGCGACGACGAAGAGACACCGGTGCTGATTCTGGGCGGCAGTCTGGTCGGACTGTCCGCCGCGACCTTCCTGGCCTGGCACAACGTTCCGGTCGCCGTGGTCGAGAAGCACCACGGGAGCTCCCTGCATCCGCGGGCCATCGGCTTCACCACCCGCACGATGGAGCACTTCCGGGAGGTCGGGGTCGGAGTGCCGCCGTCACTGCAGGGTATGAGGCCGCCGCGGCGGGCGCGGGTGGAGAGCCTGACCGGCACGTGGTTCGAGGAATACCCGTGGACGCCGGGTGGCAAGGGCGCCTACGGCGCGGAGGACTCGCCGGTGCACGCAATCGCGATCACGCAGGACAACCTCGAACCTCTCCTGCGGAGCCGGGCGGTCGAGTTGGGCGCGGACGTGCGGCTGGGTACCGAACTCCTCGGTTTCGCCCAGGACGACGATGGCGTGACCGCGACACTGCGTCGCCGCGACGACGGCCACGAGTACCGCCTTCGCGCTCGGTATCTCGTGGCCGCGGACGGCGCGACCAGCACCGTACGTGAGGAGTCGGGCATCGGCCGCCACGGTGTGGGACCGCTGTCGGTGCAGCGCAGCATCCTCTTCCGCGCGCCCTTGGACGAGTACCTGGAGCACGGCGTGGTCCAGTTCGAGATCGAGCAGCCCGATCTGAAGGCATTCCTCACCACCTACTCCGACGGGCGGTGGGTGCTGATGCTCAGTGACGACATCGAGCGTGACGTCGCCGAGCAGCTCCAGGTGGTGCAGCAGGCGATCGGGCGCACCGACATCCCCATCGAATTGGTGACCACCGGCCGCTGGGACTTGGCCGGGCTGATCGCTGACCGTTTCTCCACCGGCCGCGTATTTCTGGCCGGGGACGCTGCTCACCAACTGCCGCCCAACCGTGGAGGTTTCGGCGCCAACACCGGTATCGACGATGCGCACAACCTGGCCTGGAAACTGGCCTCCGTGCTGGCCGGCAAATCCCGGCCCCGGCTGCTGGACACCTACGACGCCGAACGTCGGCCTGCCGCGGACCTGCGCCACGACCAACTGTTCGCCCGCGCCGACTACAAGGCCTACCTGACGACCCCGGCATCGGACGTGCCGGTGCTCGACGACGCGGCCGTCGAACTCGGCCAGCTCTACCGCTCGGCCGCGGTGCTGGGCGCGGGCGCCGACCTGCCTCCCGCGCAGCGGCCCGACGAGTGGGCCGGTCAGCCCGGCACCCGGGCCCCGCACCTGTGGGTCACCGTCGACGGCGAGGAAGCCTCGACGCTGGATCTGTTCCGAGGCGACTGGGTGCTGCTGTCCGAAGACGCCCGATGGGCCGACGCCGCAGCCCACGTCGCTGCGCAGCTGGATATTCCGGCTACGTTCGTGCACATCGGCACGGACGCGAATCCGGTGGAGCCCAACGCGTTCCGCACCGCCTACGGCCTCGAACCCTCCGGGGCGGCCCTGGTCCGTCCCGACGGATACATCGCCTGGCGTACCGTCACCGCCCCGGCCGACCCCGCCCAGGCACTCAACACCGCGTTGACGGCCACCGCCATGCCCGCCCACGCCGTCGAGACACCAGCAGGGAAAGCTTGATCAGAGCCGCCGCCAGGGCACACTTCCTCTTGTCCGGCCCTCCATGGCAGTCCACTCGGCAGGCCCGTCGACCTGAACCGAGGGTCTCTCGAGGCAGCACGCGGGAAGCGTGACGGAGCATCGACGCACCTCAGCGCACATTCGATGGGGTGCGGATCCTCTGACGTGATGGACGGGGGCAAGCAGTGAGGCTGTAGTTGTGCTGGCCGGGACCAGTGGAGAGGCAGGGACCGCAGCACGCCGAGCCGGTCGGCGACCATCGGGGCCTCGGCCTCCCCGCCTTGGGCCTCCTGCCTCTGTGGCGGAACGAGGTGGCTGAACTACCGGACCACAGGGGTGTAGTGGTCGAAGACGTCCGCAAGCAGCGCCTCGGCCTGCTCCCAGGGCAAGCGGTCGCCGTCGGACTGCTCGCACGCCTGCCACCGTGCCCGCATCAGGGCGCGGGCTTCTGTATAGCGGGTGTTGTTGTGGCGCACGCAAGCTCCGGCACACCGCCGCTTCGCTCACACCGCCGCTTCGCTGTCGACCGCGGGTGGTGCGGATGTATACGGCGTTCAGCGGATGCTCGGCCACGCCAAACCGTCGATGACGCTCGACACATACGGGCACCTGTGGCCGGACCGCCTCCACGAAGTCGCCGATGTGATCGACATCCGACGCGTCGAGGCGGTGAACAAGGCAGCGGAGCGGGCGGCGTAGAGCGGACTCGCCCCCGGGGCATGTGTACCGAATGCGTACCGGGAGCCCGCGGCATCCTCGCAGGGAAGCGCCAGACACGACGAAGCCCCACCTGCTTTCGCAGGTAGGGCTACATCATCACTGTGTCAGTGTGGCGCACTCGGGAGGATTCGAACCCCCAACCTTCTGATCCGTAGTCAGATGCTCTATCCATTGAGCTACGAGTGCCTGTCTTCTGTTGTGTCTTCCCAGGTGGCCCCTGTCCTCCCGGGCGACGTCTAAGACTCTACCAGAGTCCGCGGAGGGCTTTGACCGCATCATGCGTGCGGTGGGGGAGGGCCTGCGGGACCGGCCGCTCCAGCAGGCTCCGCCCGGAGGCAGGGGGCGCGCCGGCCGCCCGGCCGGCACACCCCCGATCGGTCCGGGTCAGGCGGAGGCGTCCGCCAGTGCCTCCGACCAGAGCGCCAGCGCCTCGTCGATCTGGTCGGCGTCCACGACCAGCGGCGGGATCATCCGGACCACGTTCCCGTGCGGCCCGCAGGTCAGCAGGAGCAGCCCGCGGTCGGTCGCCGCCTTGTGCGCCTTGGCCGCCGTCTCGGCGTCGGGGGAGCCGTCCGGCGCGGTGAACTCGCTCGCCGCCATCAGCCCGAGCCCGCGCACGTCGCCCACGCGCCCGTGTCCCTCGGCCGCCTTGCGCAGCCCGGCCAGCAGCCGCTCCCCGTTCCGGGCCGCGTTCTCCACCAGCCCTTCCTCGCGGATGACCTCCAGCGTGGCCAGCGCCGCCGCGCACGCCACCGCGTTGCCGCCGTAGGTGCCGCCCTGCGACCCGGGCCACGCGCGCTCCATGATGCCCTCCGGCGCCGCGATCGCCGACAGCGGGAAGCCGCTCGCCAGCCCCTTCGCGGTGATCACCACGTCCGGGCGCACCGCGGTGTGCTCGTGCCCCCAGAACCGGCCGGTCCGCCCGAAGCCGGTCTGCACCTCGTCGGCGACCAGCAGGATCCCGTGCTCGTCGGCGCGCCGCCGCAGCCCCTCCAGGAACGCGGGCGGGACCGGCACGTACCCGCCCTCGCCCAGGACGGGCTCGATGAAGAACGCCGCCGTGTCCCGGGGCGAGGTGACCGTGGCGAACAGGTAGTCCAGCTCGGCGAGGGCGTACTCGACCGCCTGGTCCTCGGTCATCCCCAGGCGGTAGGCGTAGGGGAAGGCGGAGACCGCGACGCCGGGCATCAGCGGCCCGATCCCCGCGCGGATCTTGGTCCCGGAGGTGGTGAGGGAGGCGGCGCCCATCGTGCGCCCGTGGAAGGAGCCGTCGAAGACGACCGCGTTCTGCCGGCCGGTGGCCTGCCGGGCCAGCCGCAGCGCGGCCTCGACCGCCTCGCTGCCGGAGTTGACGTAGAAGAGCCGGTCCAGCCCCTCGGGCAGGACCGTGCCCAGCTCCTCGGTGAGGCGCAGCAGCGGACGGTGCATGACCGTGGTGTACTGCCCGTGGATGAGGGTGGCGACCTGCCGCTGCGCCGCCTCCACCACCTTGGGGTGGCAGTGGCCCGTGCTCGTGACCCCGATTCCGGCGGTGAAGTCCAGGTAGCGGCGGCCGTCCTCGTCGTAGATGTGCACGCCCTCGCCGCGTGCGGCGAGGACCGGTGTGGCCTGCTTCAGGACCGGGGACAGCCGGGCCGACTGCTCGACCATGCGCGCGAACCTCATTCCGTAGGATTGTTGACAATCGACGGCGCTATGGAATCATCCGCCTGGAGCGGTGTCCAGACCGCGCTCCTCCGGGTCCCTACCCGCACCCCCGTTAGCCAACCAGGACCGGCGGGAAGGGGGCCGGGCAGGGACGAGCGAGAGGGAGCGGCAGACCGATGGCGCAGCACAGCGACGAAGTGAAGGCCGTCGAGCAGGTGGACAAGCGGCTCATGGTCGGCGGCCGGTGGCGCGACGCGAGCGGCGGCGCGACGTTCGCCGTCGAGGACCCCTCGACGGGCGAGGCCCTGTGCCGGGTGGCCGACGCCGGACGGGACGACGCCTTCGCCGCCCTCGACGCCGCGGCCGGAGCCCAGGCCTCGTGGGCCGCCGTCGCCCCGCGCGAGCGCGGGGAGGTCCTGCGCCGGGCCTTCGAGATCCTCATGGAGCGCCAGGAGGAGCTGGCGCTGCTGATGACCCTGGAGATGGGCAAGCCCCTGGCCGAGGCGCGCGGCGAGATCGCCTACGCCGCCGAGTTCCTGCGCTGGTTCTCCGAGGAGGCGGTGCGCGTCTCCGGCGGCTACGCCACCTCCCCCGACGGCAAGTCGCGCTTTTTGATCATGAAGCGCCCCGTGGGCCCGTCCATGCTCATCACGCCGTGGAACTTCCCCATGGCGATGGGCACCCGCAAGATCGGCCCGGCGGTGGCGGCCGGGTGCACGATGGTCCTCAAGCCCGCCCAGCAGACCCCGCTGTGCGCCCTTGCCCTGGCCGGGATCCTGGAGGAGGCCGGCCTGCCCGAGGGCGTGCTGAGCGTGCTGCCCACCACCGACCCGGGCGGGGTGACCGAGCCGCTGCTGCGCGACGGCCGCATCCGCAAGGTGTCCTTCACCGGCTCCACCGGGGTCGGCCGCGCCCTGCTGGAGCAGAGCGCCGAGCAGGTGCTGCGCACCTCCATGGAGCTCGGCGGGAACGCCCCCTTCCTGGTGTTCGGCGACGCCGACCTGGACGCCGCGGTCGAGGGCGCCATGCAGGCCAAGATGCGCAACATCGGCGAGGCCTGCACCGCCGCCAACCGGTTCTACGTGCACGAGTCGGTGGCCGCCGAGTTCTCCCGCCGCCTGGGGGAGCGCATGGGCGCCCTGACGGTCGGCCGGGGCACCGAGGACGGGGTCCAGGTGGGGCCGCTCATCGACTCGCGCGCGCGGGAGAAGGTGCAGCGCCTGGTGGACGACGCGGTGGACCGTGGCGCGCGCGTGGTCGTCGGCGGCGGGGAGGCCGAAGGGCCCGGGTACTTCTACCGGCCCACGGTCCTGGAGAACGTCTCCCAGGACAGCGACATGTACTCGACGGAGATCTTCGGCCCCGTGGCGCCCGTGAGCGTCTTCAGCACCGACGAAGAGGCCCTGAGCGCGGCCAATGACACCGAGTACGGACTCGTCAGCTACGTCTACACCAGCGACGTGAAGCGCGCGCTGCGCGTCTCGGAGGCGCTGGAGACCGGGATGGTGGGCCTGAACCAGGGAATCGTCTCCAACCCCGCGGCCCCGTTCGGCGGGGTGAAGCACTCCGGCCTTGGCCGCGAGGGCGGAACCGTCGGCATCGAGGAGTTCCTGGACACCAAGTACGTGGGCATCGGCGGCATCTAGAGCAGGAGTCGGAGAAACGGCGAACAGGGCCGGGAGGCGGAGAGTCCCGCCTCCCGGCCCTGAGCCGTTCGCCCCGGTCCTCCTGAGAGAGGTTCCCGCCGGTTCCGTGGAGCGGCCGTCGCTCTGCGATGGATCCGTAGAGGTGGGGCGAGTGAGTCATCGGTAGTGGTGATCTCGCCACTTCAGGCCGCCGAAAGTGGTGATCTCACCACTATCGATACGGGCGGCCCCCGCACGAGGCGCATGAACCGGCGGTCGGAAGCGGAGCGGGCCCGGCCACGGCCCTACGCCCCAGAGGCCGAGCGCCAGGGCGTTCGCGGGCCGTCCCGGACCGGGACGGCCCACCACCGGCCCCCTATCGAGACCGGCGGCCGAACACCTGCTGAGCGCTGTCCCGTCCTCTCCGGACATTGCGTCCACGCGCGATGTCAGTCGTCCTCTTCGGGGTTCTCGAACTCCGCCGCCACAGGGGCTCGGGGGTCGTCCTCGTCCTCGCCGGTCCCGGTGTCCACGTCCACGCGGAAGCGCAGCGAATCCGCCGCGTCCTCCGGGACGAGGAAGCTCGCCACGAATCCGCCCGTGTCCCCCGGCCGCAGCGGTTCGCCCTCGGTGTCGGTGCACCCGAGGAAGCCGGGGAAGACCACGTCCTCCAGGCCGGCGCGGTTCGCGTACTCGTTGGTCGTCTCCCAGGTGCGCCCGCGGTCGTCGGTGGCCTGGAAGCTGCAGGTCTCCAGCATCTCCGCCGAGCGCTCGTCGGACGGCGTCGCCTTGAACACCGCGTCGACCAGCGTGATCCCCGCCGGGGGCGGCTCGGCGCCGATGTACTCGTCGACCACCACCCCGGCGAGCTCCCAGTCGCTCCCGGCGAGGGAGGCCGTGGCGTCCTGGGCGGGGACCGGCTCGGGCGGGACCGCTCCGGTCTCCTCCCACTTCTCGGTCTCCAGCCACCACGGGCCGACGAGCGAGACGGGCAGGAGGACGGCGATGCCCGCGATCCAGGGCAGGTGCAGCCGCTTCCACAGCGGTGCGCGGTCCGTCCGGGGCGCTCCCCGGCGCCGGCCCCCGGCGACCGGCCCCTGAGGGCCGGAGGAGCCGACAGCGGGTGGACCGGCGTAGGGGCCGGTGTTCGGGCCGGGGCCCATCCCGTGGACCGGGACGCCGGGCGGCGGTCCTTGCGGGTGCGGTGCGGCGGGACGTGCACCCGGCTGGGGGCCGGTCGGAGCGGGCCCCTGGGGTGCGTGCGGAGCGGGCGGCCCGGGCGGGGGTGCGTACGACGGGTGTCCCTGCTGCGGTGGGCCCTGCGGCTGCGGTGGCCGCTGCGCGTTCGGGGGCCCGGCGGGGTGCGGCGGGCGGCCGGGGGGAGGTCCTTGCGGGGGCCCCTGCGGGGTTCCCGGAGGCGGGCCGAACTGCGGGCGCTGTGGCCCCGGCTCCTGCCCGGCGGGCGCGTTCGGCGCCTTCGGGGGGTTCGGCGCGCTGGGCCGACCGCACGGCTCACGCCCCTGCGGGGCGGGGCCCTGCGGGTCGCGGTCCTGGGGATCGTGAGGGGCGGGCACGGGCCGTCACACCTTCTGCATCCGGGGTTCGGGCACGTCGATGGTCTCTTCGGCGCCGGCGATCGCCTTCTTCAGCTCGTCCCCGCTCAGTCCCAGCTCCACGTGGGCCTCGCCGGACAGCCGCCGGTCGATGCCGGTGGACACGTTGACCTCCAGTACCGGGTCCTTCAGGGCGTCCTCCGGCACCTCGAACGCGGTCGCCCCGCGCATCGGGATGCCGGGCGGGAACCCCTCGCCGACGCCGCCGAAGGTGTTGTACAGCCACGACGTCGCGCCGTAGACGTTCTTGTCCCCGCTGTCGAGGCGGGCCTCCAACCGGGTGAGGTGGTCCTCCCGGGCGGTGACCTCCAGGAAGACCACCATCCACACCCCCTCGGCCTCGAAGTACTCGGGCTCCGGCCCGAAGTCGGAGAGCGCGGAGTCCCCCGCGTCCCCGGAGCCGTCCGCCACGGCCCGGGCGAAGCGCACCTCGTCCACCCGCACGGTGAAGGAGCGCGCGTCCACCGCCGAGGACGCGTCGCCGGAGGCCACCATCGGCAGGGTCGCGTCCACCGATGAGGGGAACCGCAGCGACTGGGCGCCCATGAGCAGCGCCAGCAGCACCAGCGAGGCGAGCACGGTGGGCCAGCGCCGGCGGCCGCCCTCGTCCGGGGGCGGCGGTGAGGCGGGCGGCCCGGCGGCGGGGACGGGCGGCTGCGGGGGCGACGGCGGGGGAAGGGGAGCGCTGACGGTGATCACTCCTCGTCGACGGGCAGGTCGACCACGGCGCGGGGGCGGTTGTCGGTCCACCACCGCTTGGTCTCGTCGGTGAAACCGGCCTCGTACTTGGCCCCGGTGACGGTCACCTCGACCTCGTCCACCTGGGCGATCTGCCCGGAGACGTCGTCCGGTTCGGCGAGCAGGTCCTCGCCGAAGATCTCCTCGCCGGTCTTGGGTGTGGTGTCGTCGGGGTCGTCCTCGGACAGCGGCCAGCTCAGGACCACCTCCTCGGGCATCCCCGGCTGCAGGTCGGAGGCGGTGACCTCGGGGTGGCGGGTGAGCGCCATCCGCATCGGGCCCGGGGCCAGGTCCTTGCGGCCGAACCGGGGCTTGAACAGCCCGCCGATCTCCGAGACCGAGACCGGCTCGTTGAACCGCGACTCGATGTCGGCGCGGATGTCGAGGGTGAACTGCCCGGTGTCGGGGTTCCGGCCGAAGGCCGCCTCGTGCAGCCGCAGCTCGATCAGGGAGTTGCGGATCTCGTCGCCGGGCTCGACGGTGCGGTGCTCGGTCGCGGTGGCGGACTCCAGGCCGCCCCCCGCCCAGAGGCCGGCGACGGCGGCCGCGACCGCGAGGACACCCACGGTGACGGCGGCCAGGCGTGCCCGGGTGCTCCGGGGCAGACGGACCAGCGGAGCTTCTTCGGGGTCGGGCGCGTGGTGGGCCACGGCAGGGAAGTTTAGAGGCGATGGGTGACTGAAGGGGGACAAGCGGCCGAAAGAGGACATCGGGCCTGCGTGCGAAGCCCCTGCCCGGGGGGAAGACGAGGCCTTCGGGGCACACTCGCGACGGCTCACCGGCGCCCACCGGACGATCGGTCGGGCTCGCCAGGCGCTCGGTCGGTGCGCGCCCGCTGCCCGACCTGGGCTCTCCGCCGGCGACGACGGTCGCACGGCCGTTTCGGGTGCCGGTAACGGCGGCTGAAAGCGGTCTGAAAGCGCCGCAGAAGGCGGCGCCTCTAGCGTGGAGCACGTTCGGCCAGACCGGGACCCCGCGGGAGGACGGCCCGCGGGTCCGGTCCGGCACGCCCACGGCGCTCGGTGCGGTGGATCGGCCGCATCCAGGGGGGTGCCCGTTCGTTACTCAGTTGGGATGGGTGAAGATGCTGCTGATCGAGTCGAGTCGGGTCGAGGAAGAGTTCCTCCGGATCGTCGAAGGCCTCGACGCTCCCGCCTCTGTCGTGCCTGCGGTCGCCAAGTCGAAGCCTTGGAGCGACGACGGGGACGACGGGGTCTCCCGCCAGGAGGAGATGGAGCCTCTGGAGGACGACGACCTCATCGACATTGACATTGATTGGCCGTAGGGCGCACCTCCAGTGAGTGGGGGCGTGGACGCGGCCCCGCGGAAAGGGAAGTGTGACATGACGGGGTGCACGACGCTGTACGGGGAGTTCGACGCCGTCGTGGACCGGCTCGGGGACGTGGTCGCGAAGATCAAGCCCTACGAAGAGCCGATCCCGGGAGGCAGGCCGGACTCCGAGAGTGACGGGGGCGAAGCCGATGAGCAGACCGAGGAGGAACGCCCTCCAAGGCGAACGGTCGATCACTCTTCATGGCGGTGAATCGGGTAGGTCTGGTCCGACCCGAAAATGACCAAATGAGGTCGAGCGTCAGGATCCACAAATGGCCTTGGTACAGTGCCATTTGTGGATTTTGGCGTGCTCGGCCCTATCGCCGCTTGGCGGGACGACGGTGAGCCGGTCCCGGTCGGCGGCCCGAGGCAGCGCTGTGTCCTGGGGGCCCTCCTCGTCGACATCGGCAAGGAAGTGCCGATCGATCGCCTGATCGAATACCTGTGGGACGACGACCCGCCCCGTACCGCTCGGTCGGTGATCCAGGTGCAGGTCTCCCACTTGCGGCGGACGTTCCCGGACCTGATCGTGACCACGCCGGGCGGCTACCAGGCCGATGTCGCCCCCGACCGCGTCGATCTCTACCGTTTCCGCGGCCTGGTGAACCGCGCCCAGGCCGCAGAGGCCGAAGAGGAGGCGCTCCTCCTGTGGGACCGGGCGCTCCAGTGCTGGAGGGGGCGCCCGTTCTCGGGGACGGGCAGTGACAGCCTTTGGTACGCCCTCGGGCGGCCCCTGATGGAGGAGCGCTGGGCGGCGGTCGTCGCCTGGGCCGAGCGGGCCTTCTCGCTGCGGCGCTATGACGAGGTCGTCACCCGCCTCACCCCTGTGGTGCGTGAGGACCCGTTGCGCGAGCGGCTGCAGTACCTGCTCATCGCGGCGCTGCACCGTAGCGGCCAGCGGGCCGCAGCGCTCAACGCCTACCAGGAGAACCGCCGCTTCCTCGCTGAGGAGCTGGGCGTGGATCCGAGCGCCGAGCTTGCCGAACTGCACGCGCGTATCCTTAACGACACCGAAGGCCAAGAGAGCCGCTTGGCCGGGGCGGCTGGGCCCACGGCACCGGTCGGTGAGGCACCCGCGGCTCCGCGTGACGACTTGCCGCGAGACCTCCCCGATTTCACCGGCCGGGAGGACGATCTCCGAGAGCTGCTCGCGGTCTCCGAACTCGGTGAAGAGGCCGCTCGGGTGTACGTGGTCTCCGGGCCGGGCGGGGTCGGCAAGACGTCGCTTGTGGTGCACGCCGCTCACCGCATGGCCGAGCGCTTCCCTGACGGTCGGTTCTTCATCGATCTGCACGGTTTCAGCCCTGAACGGGATCCGGTGACCCCCGAAGCCGCCTTAGGCGTGCTGTTGCGTGCCACCGGGGTGCCGCCTGACCGGGTCCCTGATGCCCTCGAAGAGCGCTCAGCCCTCTGGCGTTCCCAACTGTCCGGGCACAGAGCGCTCGTCGTGCTGGACAACGCTGCGGGATATTCTCAGGTGTCACCGCTGCTGTCGGCCTCTTCAGGGTCGCTCACCGTCGTCACCTCGCGCTATGACCTTCCCGGGGTGAGCGGGGCCGGCCATCTGTCGCTCAGCATGTTCGACGAAGAGGACTCGCTGGCCCTGTTGTGCACCGTGCTCGGGGAGACGCGTGTGCAGAGCGAGCGAAACGGCGCGGTCGAGGTCGCGCGGCTCTGCGGAGGCCTGCCACTCGCTCTGAGGATCATTGCGGCGAGAATGCTCAATCGCCCTCGGTGGACGTTCGACCATGTCCGCCAGCGCTTGAGCGAGCAGCGGCGCCGTTTCCGAGAACTCCGCGTGGACGGCCAGAGTGTGGAGGCCGTCTTCGAGCTCTCGTTCCACAGCCTGGGGGAAGAGCAGAGACGGTTCTTCAGCCTGCTCGGGGTGGCCATCGGTGGAAGCTTCGATCTGCACGGTGCCGCAGTACTGCTCGAGCTTTCCCCGCCCGACACCGACGATCTCCTGCAGGAGCTCGTCAGCGTATGCCTCCTGGACGAGCATGGCGTCGACTTCTACCGGTTCCACGACCTCATCGGTGACTACGCCCGTCACAAGGCTCATGAGGTCCTCCACGAGGCGGACATCGAAGCCGCACGCTGGAGGCTCGCCGAGTACTACCTGGAGATGGCGAACAAGGCGGCGGGGTTTCTGGGGCCCCGGGCCCATGCCTACGAGCTCGCGGTGCAGGACAAGTCCCGCTACGACAGCGATATAACCGATCGGGACGAAGCGGTCGCCTGGTTCGAGCGGCATCAGGACAACCTCGTCTCGGTGGTCGATTTCTTCGCCGAGCAGAAGGCCGGTGAGCACACCTGGCAGATCGCCGAGTCGGTGTGGCGGTTCTACGCATCGCACGGCAGGACCGATCACCTGTTCGTGACGCATGAAAAGGCCCTGGCCGTGAGCAAGGAGCAGGGCAGGGAGCGCGGAACAGCGGTGACTCTGATCGGACTGGGGATCGCTCAGTGTTACGCCGGCAGGTACCGCGTGGCGCTGGAGCTACTCGACGACGCCGCGGTGATCCTGGAGGCCTTGGGGGACCAGGAGGGGCTCGCCCGCGTCAACTCCAACCGTGCCATGGTCTACGAACGCCTCGGCCGATACGGCGAAGCGCTGAAGACCTTCATCGAGATCCGTGAAATCGCCCGGGCCAAGGGTGACCTGCAGCTGGAAGTTCTGCAGACGCTCAACATCGCCCTGATGAATCAAGCGCAGCGGAACTCCGCCGAGGCGATGAGGGAAGCCGAGTACATCCTCAACCAGCCCGATCGCTCTGTGGTGTGGGATCTGCGGGTGTCAGCCCTGAGAGTCATCGGTGAGGCCCTTTCCGATCTCGGGGACCAGGAATCCGCGGGAAAGTATGTGCAGGAATCGATTTCCTTGTCTCGGGAGACGGGCGACCATTCGGACGAGATCTTTGCACTGAATGCGTTGGCCATCGTCCTGCGGCGTTCCGGGGATGTGGAGCAGGCGATCCGCACGCACATCCAGGCCTTGGAACTCGGCGGTGAGATGTCGTTGGGCAGCGCGGACTCGGAGATCCTCTTCGAGCTCGGCAACACGTATGCCCAGGCAGGAAAGAAGGAGGAGGCGGCCGACTCCTTCGGGAGGGCGCTCGAATTCGCCCGCGATCGTGATGAGCGCTACGCCGAGGCCCGCGCCCTGCTGGGACTCGGGACCATGGAGTCCCCGTGCGACTCCCACGAAGCCGAGATCGCCCGCGACCGGCTCACGGCCGCACTGGCCATCTTCACCGAGCTCGGGGCTCCCGGCGCGGATGAGGCCCGCGCCGCTCTCCAGAACCTGGGCGGGGCGATCCCGGCCCCGCGTACCGGCGACGTTCCGAAAGGCACAGCGTCCTTCGAGTCCTCAGAGCCGGTTCCCCCTCGCTCGTCGGAAGGCGTGGACATCCCCTCCTCAGGGGAGCCGGGGGCCTCGGACCGCCCGGATCAGTAGCCCTCCCAGGCCTCCTGCTCCTGCTGGTAGCGGAGGACGGCCGGGTCGAGCAGCGTCGAGGCGCGCACGTCCCGCTCCTCTCCGGGGCCAGCCTCTCCGCCGTCGCCGGTCGTGCGCTCGCGGTCCTTGGGGAAGACCTTCGCCGCTTCGAGGACCCGATCGTCGAGGAACCTCAGCTCGGGCGCGTCCTCCGGCAGCGTGAGCTCCGGGGCGCCCTCCCCGGGGCCGCCCTCGGTCGGCCGTGCCAGATAGAACCCCCAGTTGCCGAAGCTGGGCACGTCCACGTTGTAGGGCACCGCGCTCCAACCGGAGTCCTCCAGCGACTCGGCCACGCTCCAGTAGGCGTCCGCCGCGAAGTAGGGCGACCCCGCCTGCACCGACATCAGTCCGCCGTCCCGCAGCGCCCCGCGGACCAGCCCGTAGAACTCCACCGAGTACAGCTTGGCCGTGGCGACGTCGTCGGCGTCGGGCATGTCGACGACGACGGCGTCGAAGCGGCTCCGCTGCTCGCGCAGCCACTTGAAGGCGTCGGTGTTGACGACCTCCATGCGCGGGTCGTCCAGGGCGTCCTCGTTGAGGTCCGAGAGCACCGGGTCGGTGCGGGCCAGCCGGGTGACGGCCGGGTCCAGGTCGACCAGGGTCACGTGCTCGACGTCGGGGTACTCCAGCACCTCGCGGGCGGCCAGCCCGTCCCCGCCGCCCAGCATCAGCACCTCCCCGCGCGGCCCGGCCATCGCGGGGTGCACCAGCGACTCGTGGTAGCGGTACTCGTCCAGCGAGCTGAACTGCAGGTCGCCGTTGAGGAAGAGCCGGGTGTCCCGGCCGTCGGTCGTGCGGGTGAGCACGACCTCCTGGTAGGCCGAGCGCTCGGCGTGCACGATCGGGTCGCGGTAGAGCGCCTGGCGCGCGGTCACCTCGAAGCGGCCGGAGTAGACGAACGCGGCGGCGAGCACCGCGAGCACCACCGCCATCCCCAGCGCCGCCCCGATCCGGGCGCGCGGGCGCAGGGTCGCGCGGAAGATCCACAGGACCACCCACATGCCGACCAGGGCGTTCAGCGCCCCCACCGCGAGGGCGCCCTCGACCAGGCCCAGGAGCGGCAGCAGCAGGAACGGGAAGGCCAGGCCGCCGACGAGCCCGCCCACGTAGTCGGCGGCGAACAGGTCGGCGACCGCGTCGGCGGCGTCCTGGCGCCGGATCCGCTGGATGAGCTTCATCAGCAGCGGGATCTCGGCGCCGATGAGCGCACCCACCGCGAACGCGCACAGCACCAGCGCGGGCTGGTACATCGACAGGTAGGCGTAGGCCCCGTACAGGAGCAGCACGGACAGGCCGCCGACCAGCGACAGGGCGCCCTCGATCACGATGAACCAGAACGCGGGCCGGTCGGTCAGCCGCTTGGAGGCCAGCGAGCCCACCCCCATGGCGAAGACCATGACGCTGAGCACGATCGAGGCCTGGGTGACGCTGTCGCCGAGCAGGTAGCTGCCCAGCGCCACCAGCGCGAGTTCGTACACCAGCCCGCAGGCCGCGCAGATGAACACGCCCAGCAGCACCAGGAAGCGGGCGGCGCGCGGTCCGACCGGAAGGCGGACGGGGGAGGCGCCCGCCTCGGGCGCCTCCCCCGTCCGCGCGGCCCCTTCGGAGCCGGACATCAGGAGATCGCCGCCGCCACGACCAGGGCGACGGACACGTGGGCGATCGCGTTGATCCACGCGGCGGGGCGCAGCTCGGTGTGGTTGACCACGTCGCCGAGGCGGCCCGGGGTGAGCAGGTCGATGGCGACGAAGGACAGGGTCATCAGCACCAGGCCCACCACCCCGTAGACGGCGGTGCGCAGCAGCCCGTCGGCCACGGTCCCGCCGGAGGCGTAGATCGCCATGGCCACCACCATGGCCACCCCCAGGGTGTTGGCGGCCAGCACGAGCGTGGCGTTGGGGTTGCGCTGCTCCCAGATGAGCACGTGCAGCCTGCCGGGCGTGAGCAGGTCCACGAGCAGGTATCCGGCGAGCATCAGGACGAGGCCGAGGGCCCCGTAGGCGAGAACGGCCAGGGCTTCATAGATGATGAACATCGCGTCTCGGGGGTTCCTTGTCTGTCTCGTTCCGTCATGGGTGCCGGCTGTGCCGCCGGCGGTCGAGGGGCCGGCGTCACTTGCCCCATCCGGGGCCGCCGCCCCGGAATCCGGAGCCGTCGCGGGATCCGCCGCCCCAGAAGGAGAAGAACCCGCCGCCACCGGATCCGCTGCTCGAACCGCTGGACCCGTGGGAGCGGGAGGTGTCGCAGCCGACGTAGATGTAGCGGCCGTCCTCGCGCTCGTAGTCGCCGCGGTCGTCGTTGTACACGTACTCGCCGTTGACAAGGTCGTAGTCGCCGCAGTCCGGCCGGGCCGAGGCGCTGCCGCACGAGGCCAGGGCGATGACGAGGACGATGCCCCCGAGGCCGGCGATCAGCAGGACCTTGCCCAGGTTCCCTTCGAGGTTCACTGTGCGGGACTCCTTTCAACAGGGGCGTCGGCGGCGGTCCGGATCCGCGTCCGTGTGCACACCAGCTCCCCGGCCTGGGGGTAGGCGTGCCAGGTGCGCCAGTGCAGGTGCCCGGGGGCGGGGGAGGCGGCGTCGAGCGCGGTCACGGCCGACGGCGACCCGGGGAACGCGGCGGCGAGGGCGGCGGGGCGGCCGTCGAGCCGGTCGACCAGGGCGCGCACGCGCCGCTCCAGCTCGGCCCCGGTGAGGCGCTCGACCGTGCTGGTGAAGGCGTAGGAGGCCAGGCCGGGGACGTCGGGGGCCGCCGAGGCGGGCAGGTCCCCGTCCCGGTCCGGCAGGCAGGCGACGGTCTCCACGGTGCCCGCGGCCCCCGGGAGGACGACCTGGTGGGAGGCGCCCAGGACGCGCAGTTCGACCTCGGTCCCGCCCAGCAGGACGGAGCGCGCGGCGAGGGCGGGCAGCGGCGGCCGCTCCAGGCTCCAGGCCAGGTCGTGGGCGCGGGTATCGGCGAAGGGGACACGGACCGGTACGGCGGCGGGTGCGGGGGCGGTGCGCACGTCAGCCTCTCCCGCCGTCGGAGCCGCCGGACCCGTCGGAGGTGGGGTAGACGGTGAGGGTCCCCGGGGAGACGGGGGCGCCGGTCGCGGCCTCCCAGCCGCCGTGGTCGAAGCGCTCGAAGGAGAGCAGCGAGCCGTCGTCGGCCTCGTAGTCGGCGTAGTCCATGCCGCCCGAGGCGCGCAGACCGGTGGTGCCCTCCGAGCGGTAGGAGGCGCTGCCGCGCTCGCTGAGCCGGTAGCGCGTCCCCTCCAGCTCCAGGGACGAGGCGCCGGGGACCAGGTCCAGCTCGGGGCGGCCGGTCCACAGCGCCAACTGCAGGTCGGGGTCCTCCTCGACGGAGAGCCAGCGGCGGGCGCCGGTGCCGCCCGTGTCCCCGGCGTCCACGAAGTGCTCGGCCCACTGCGCGCCGCCCTCGGACAGCCGCAGGGTGCCGCGCACCCAGAGCCGCTCGGCGCCCATCTCGACCATGTCGCCGGCGCGCAGCCCGCGCGGGTCGCCGTTGATCTCGCCGACGTCGGCGAAGGGGTCGCGCGGGGGAGCGGGCGGTGCGGGCGCGGTGCGGGCGGGGCGGCGGCGCATTTGGACGATGAGGATCGCCGCGCCCAGCACCACCAGCGCACCGAGCAGGATCAGCACCACGGTCAAGACGGGGTCCACAGCGCGCCTCCGGGCTCGGGGATGAGGTCCGGCCCTATCGGACGTGCGGACAGGCGCACAGGGTTCCACCTGCGAGGTCACGACCCCGTCACGGTTGCGGGAACGGACGGTTCCTCAGGAGCCGGAGGCGGACGCGCGCGGAGCCCGGGGCTCCGGTCCCGGGCCCGCAGAGCCCGTGCCGCCGGCGGAGACGTTCCACCGTCCGGGCGCGGTGCGGGCGACGGCCGCGCGCAGCAGTGCGGCGTCGCCGTGGGCCCGGCACAGGTCGCCGTGGACGTCGCCGCCCTCGCGCGGGTCGGGGCAGCCCTCTTCGGCGCAGCACCGGTCGCCGAGCCGGGAGCGGAGCGCGCGGACCGCGTCGGTGTGCGCCGTGCAGTACGGCCGCTCGGGATCGGTCATCCCGATACAGCCGGGCACGGCGCACACCCGCTCCCCGTTGAGTCGGCGGGACAGGCGGACCCACCAGGGAAAGGGCCGCGCATCATCGGGGTCGGGGACGGTGGTCGCGGCACCCATGCCCCGACGGTGCGACGGTCGGGGGACCCCGACAAGGGAAGGGACCGCCCTCGGCCGTTCTTCTCTAGAGAGGTTTGGGGTCCTGCCCACGGGATAGACACCACCCATGCGCCAGGACCGGGGAGGTCGCGCCCTCGGGCGTGGCCTCCCCGCATTGCGTCCAGGACCGAACCCCGCGCCGGGACGGCCCGGAAGCCCGCGGCCTCCCGCTTCACCCGGGCCCCCGCATCCTCTCCCCTCGACTTCCCTTCCGCGTGTGCGAGCACCCCTCCACGTCCGCTAGACTGATCAGCGTTGCCACGGGGTGTAGCGCAGCTTGGCAGCGCGCTTCGTTCGGGACGAAGAGGTCGTGGGTTCAAATCCCGCCACCCCGACAGGTGATCCGGAGGTCGACTCCGGATCGGAAGTGGCCGTTCGGTGGTCGTCGATCACTGGGCGGCCCTTTTTCATGTCCCGGAGCGTCCCCACGCACCCCTCACGGGTGCTTGTTCCGGGACATGCGGGCCGCGATCCTCTCCAGGTGGGTGACGCGCACCCTTACCGGCGGATGGCTGGAGCGCAGCGTGGTCCAGATGTCCTCCATCTTGCGGCCGATCGCGTCGTCCGGGTGCTTCGGCTTTCCGCGGCGGACGCGCTGGAGGGGCAGGAACGTCTGTGTCGGGGTGTTCGCGAAGGAGCGCAGGTCCGCGGAGGCCGGGATGGACCGGGACAGCCGGGTCAAGGTGGCGGCCAGGGTCGACGGTGCGCCGGTCAGTACCGCCGCGGCCCGGTCCGCGGCCAGCTCACGGCGCCGGGTCAGCTGGAGTACGGCGATGCGGCCGGGGAGCCAGGCGGCGCCGTAGAGCAGGACCCCTGCGAACAGCGCCGGCAGGACGACGGCGAGGCAGCCGATGACCAGCGCGGCCCGTGCCAGGACGATGAGGACGAGCACGGCACGGGCGGTACGGGGCCGGAACGGGGGGCCGACGTCGTGCTCGGGGTCGCGGGCGCCCGCGAGCACGGACAGGGGGTCCGCGGGGCGGCGCTTCTCGAACATGGGCGACCACTCCTTGCCGCACCGGGACGCCAGCCGGTACAGCGGCCGGTCGAGCGGGACGACGAGGGCGAAGACGGTCGCCGGCACCACCAGGGCCCACTCCAGCGTCGCCATGAGCGAGGCGAAGCGCAGGACGCGCTCGTCCTTGTGGGCGAGGTGCGCGAGCTCGTGGGCGATCACGCCCTCCAGCTCCCGGGCGTCCAGTCGGTCCAGGAGGCCCATGCTGACGTAGACGGTGTCGGGCTCGAAGGAGATCGCGTTGGGCGTGCGGGCGTCGTACAACCGGAGGACCGGCTTGGCCTGCCCGGTCAGTGCGCACAGGCGGTCGACGACGGCGTGCAGCCGGGGATCGTCGTCGGGTTCGATGACGATGGTGTCCCCGGGAGCGGTGCCGCCGGAGACCCGGGTGAGCAGCGACAGCTCGGCGCCCGCCAGCGCGATCCCGATCGGGACCAGGCCCCACCACCACGCCAGGCCCACCGCCCAGAGGGCGGCGCAGCACAGGGCGGCATAGGCCGCCGAGACCGTGGCCACCACCAGCCAGGACCCGAGCATCGGCCACACCGGCCGCGCGCGCTGGAGCATGCGCGGGAGTGTAGCAACGGTCCCCCAGGGCGTTCGGCCCTGAATCGAGGGATTCGCCCCGTGGTCGCCGGCGCGATGCGGACGGGTGGGCGCCCAGGCACCCGGGTTGAACGGGGCCGGCCGGTATTCGTGCGCATCGTGTGCGCGAACCGGAGGCGCTGCGCACCGTGGGGCGCCCGGGGCTTCTCCGAGAAGGACCTTCGGCGGTTTCGGCGCCGCCCTGCGGCCCTTGACGTGGGATTGCGCCGCCGGTCAGGGGGATGGATTCTCCCGTTTCCCGCCTAGTGACCGCGTGCGATCCCTACGATGCGAAATGTGAGGGGCACGGCGAGGAGGTGGACCGGCGGCGCGACCGGTCCGTGTCCCGCCACCGGTGCGGGCGCCCCGGCCCCCACCGGCCCCTCCGTTCGTACCCCCCGCAGGCCCCGGCCCGTGCCGGAGCCCATCCCGTTTCCCAGGAGGCATGCATGGTCTCGATCGTCCCGCGCTCCGAATGGGGCGCGCGGGCGCCCCGCGACAGGTCGACCACATCGTGGTCACAGCGGCGCGGGGTCACCGTCCACTACTCGGCCGGCCCCGCCAGCCAGTCCGTGAGGTCGATCCAGGACTTCCACATGGACGGCAACGGCTGGTCCGACATCGGTTACAACTTCCTGGTCGACCGCTCCGGAACCGCCTATGAGGGGCGGGGATGGACGGTCGTGGGCGCCCACGCCTCCCCCTACAACGCCTCGCACATCGGGGTGTGCTTCATCGGCCAGGACGGCGACGCCACCGTCGCCGCCAAGGCCGCCATCCGCGCCCTGTACGACGAGGCCAACCGCCGCGCCGGGCGCACCCTCGACAAGACCGGGCACCGCGACCTGAACAGCACCTCGTGCCCCGGCGACGACCTCGCCGCCTGGGTCCATGCCGGGATGCCCGCCGACGCAGCCGCGATAGGAGAGGACGACATGGTCGGACTGAGCAAGGGCGACACCGGAGAGCGCGTCAAATACCTGCAGGTCATCCTGATGAAGGCCGGGTTCGACCTGCCCGGGTTCGGCGCCGACGGCCACTACGGCGACGAGACCGAGAAGGCGGTGCTGGCCGCCCGCAAGTCCCAGGGGTCCGAGCAGGACTTCGGCGACCGCGTCACCGGCTGGGCCGCCGCCCAGATCATGGCGGCCTTCACCAGGAACCAGCTCGTCTGACCGGCCCCGCTCCGGACCCCCGCCCCTCCCGTCCGCGCCGGGGCGGGGCTCCGCCCGTTCCCGGAGTCGGATTCCGGCGGCCTGGGCCCTGCCCCTTCCGCTCAGCGGGCGGTGCGCCTCCGGGGCGGGATCAGGCCCTCCACCGCCGGTTCCCGCCGGACCACGGCCTCGGCCGTCTTGGACAGCCGGAGGTTGTTGCTCCGGGAGAACCCGCGCAGCATCTCGAACGCCCGGCCCACGTCCACATGGTGGTACTCCGCGAGCACCCCCTTGGCCTGCTCGATGGCGATCCTGCTGTTGAGCGCGGACTGGAGCTGCTCGGCGAGCCGCTCCTGCTCCTCCAGGGCGCGCGAGTTCAGGATGCCGATGGTGGCGATGTCGGCCAGCCCCTGTGCGACCGAGGCGTCGGCGGCGCTCAGGGAGCCGGGGGAGGTGCGGAACAGGTTCATCGCCCCCAGGGTCCGTTCGCGCAGGCGCAGCGGCAGCGCGCACACCGAGGCGAAACCGGCCGCGCGCGCGGCCTCCAGGAACGTCGGCCAGGGGGAGGACTCCCCGTCCACATCGGGTACGGAGACTTGGGCCCCCGTGCGGTAGGCCTCCAGGGCAGGGCCCTCCTCGTCTTGGAGCTGGAGCAGTTCGAGCAGGCGCGCCTGCTCGCTGGAGGCGGCGACGAAGTGCAGGCGCCCATCGGCGGCATTGTTCAGCATCAGGCCTCCGGCGTCGGCATCGACCAGCTCCACCGAGCGTTCCAGCAGGTCGTGCAGGAAGTCGGCGACGTCGAAACCGGCGACGAGCGTGTCGGCCAACCCGACGAACGCGTCGACCAGTTCGAGCTCTCGCGACACTCGGGGTTCCTCCTTCGGGAATGGGGCGCGGGGGCGTCGGAATCAGCCGGTCGCCGGGTCAGGGGAGAATCTGAGCCGCCGACGGACGACCTCGGTCGCCACGTCCGCCAGAGTCAGGTCGTGCCGGAAGGCATGGGCCCGAAGGCGGGCATAGGCCTCGTCCATGGCCACATCGAGTTGTACGGACACCATTCCCGCGGCCTGGTGCACTTCCACCTGGTGCGAGCCGAGGTCGCTCCCGTTCGCCCAGGGGACGGTCGTGTCGGGGCCTCGGTGCAGCATCAGGTCGAGCGTCGCCTCGGCCGAGGCGAGGCCGCAGGCGAGCCCCTCCTCACCGAGCGGGCCGGTGTCCGAGCGGTGGATCGTCAGGGCGCCGAGCATCGCGACACCGGTTCCGATGGGGAAGGCGAAAAGGCTCCGCAGCCCCTGGGCCGACGCCGATTCGGCGAAGACCGGCCAGCGCCGGCGGGCCTGGGGCTGGGACAGGTCGGGCACGAGCACCGGGGTGCCCTCGGCGGCCGCCGAGATGCTCGGCCCCTGGCCCAGGGCGGTCTGGAGCTCGTCCGAGATGCGGCTGAGATCCGAGGTGGCGTAGTAGGAGCCGGTGCTGGTCCCGGTCGAGGAGGAGACGATGACCCCGACGCCGTGGGAGTGCACCAGCTCTGCGCAGGCCTCGCACACATCGCCCACCTCCGGTGGCGTGTGCCGTGTCCGGGCGCGCTCGATGACCCGTGCGCGGATGGTCCGCGGTGCAGTGGTCAGTGGGCGCTCCTCGGTGTTCGGCGGGGTCCTTTCGATCCTACGCCCCCGTAGGGGAGGCGGGGGGAGCCCGGATGGCGATGCGTCTGATGGAAAAGGGGGATACGCCGTTCAGCGGCGGCGTAGCTTGGGTGGTTCGGGAATAACAGCCCGCTCCGGTTCCGGACCTTGATCGGTGGGCGCAACGGCAGGGACGCCGGGGAGGAGTCGCAGTGACCGGAGCCGGATTGGATGTGCGTGTCGAGCGGGACGGGACGCGGGTGCGCATCACGGGTGATCTGGATGTCGCGGGGGTGGACCTGGTCCGGGCGCGGGCCTGCGCGGCGGAACGGCGGGCGGGGCCGCGGCTGCTGGTCGACCTGACGGGCCTGCGCTTCATCGACTCCAGCGGGCTGGGGCTGCTGGTGGCGATGGACCGCGGTCGGCGCGCCCACGGGCGGCGGTTGCGGGTGCTGGTGGTCGAGGCGGGAGCGGTGGCCAAAGTCCTGGGGTACTCCGGATTGGACCAGGTGTTCGATGTCCGCGTCACCGCTTCCTGAGCGGCCCGGTTCGGGCCTTCCCGTCCGGGTCGGGACTCCGATAGGCAGGAGGGGGCGAAGGAGAGGAGCCCTGCCGATGGTCCCGTCGGGCAGCGAGGAGTGGCCGGAGGGCACGTTCATGGCCCGGATCGGCCCCGAGGCCCGCGATGTCCTGATGGACCTCGCGGTGCCGCGGCGCGTCCCGGCGGGCCGGGTGCTGATGAGCCAGGGCGGGCCCGGCGACGGCGTCCTGCTGCTGCGTGCGCCCGGCCGGTCGGCCTCGGCGTGCGTGAAGGTCACCTCGGTGCTGCCGAACGGCACCGAGACGCTGCTGGGCGTGCGCGTCGACGGCGACCTGGTGGGGGAGATGGGCATCGTGCGGGACCGCCCGCGCACGGCGACGGTGACCACCTGCACCCCGACGCTCGTGCACTCCTTCAGCGCCCGTGCCTTCAAGGACTTCCTGGACCGCGTCCCCGGCACCTGGGAGGCGGTGGCGTCGGTCCTGGGCGACCGCCTGGAGTGGTCGGACCGGCAGCGCAGCGAGTACACCGCCTACCGCGTCCCGGCGCGCCTGGCGCGTGCCCTGCTCCAGCTCGCCGCCCGGCACGGGGTGGTGAACGGCGACGGGGCGGTCGACATCGGGGTGCAGCTCTCCCAGGCCGAGCTGGGGATGCTCATCGGCGCCCGGGAGGACGCGGTGGGTGAGGCGCTGCGCCGGATGCGCGAGGCCGGGTGCGTCGAGGCCGGGTACCGCAAGGTCGCCATCCTGGACGGCGAGGGGCTGCAGTCCTTCGCCGACGAGGACTGAGGGGCGGTGCGGGGCGGGGCCCGGCCGGCGGGCCCCGCCCGTATGCGGGCTGCGAATACCCGCGGGCGCGTCCGCATCCGGGGCCGCTAGCGTCGCCCCGTGCCGTCCGCGGGTGCGCGGAATGCCGACTGGTCCGGGATTCCGGTGCGGCCCCGGCGAGAGACTGGGGCGGTGAACGGGGCGAGGCCCCTTCCCGGAGAAGAGCCGGAGGTCGGCCGCAGCATCGGCGGCGGGCGGCGGCGGGGCGGCGCTAGGACGGGGCGGCGCCCCGCGCATGGCCCGGACCCTCTGCGGGAGGGGCCGGGCCCGCCCGGACCGCCGTGTCCCCGCGGCTCGGGCTCACTCGCCCCGGAGCAGGCGCTCGAAGGGCACCGGATCCTCGTAGGGGCCGGGTCGGCGCCGCCGCGGGCCCCCGGACACCAGGGCGGCGAACTCCCCGCCGGCCCGGGCGATCCGGTCGGCGAGCGCCGCGTGCGCCCGGCCGCCGTCCGCGGTGCCGGCGCCCCAGTCCTCGGAGGCGGCGTAGACCGCGGTGGGCGCGACCACGGCGCGCAGGTAGGCGAACATCGGCCGCACCGCGTGCTCCAGCACCAGCGAGTGGCGCGGCGAGCCGCCGGTGGCGCCGGCGAGCACCGGGACGCCCTCCAGGTCGTCCGCGGCGACGAGGTCGAAGAAGCTCTTGAACAGGCCGCTGTAGGAGGCGTTGAACACCGGCGTGACGGCGATGAGGCCGTCGGCGCCGGCGACCGCGTCCACGGCCCGCTTCAGGTCCCCGGTGGGGAAGCCGGCCGCCATCGCCTCGCCGATCCCGCGCGCGTGGTCGCGCAGTTCGACGGTCTCCACCGCCGGTGTGCCGCCCGCCTCGCGCAGGGCCTCCTCGGCCGCCCCGGCCAGCCGGTCGGACAGCAGGCGCGACGACGACGGCGTGCTCAGTCCAGCCGTGACGGCGACGATGCGCTGCTCGCTCACTTGGCCTCCTCCGCGGTCTCCTGCCGCCCGTCCTTCTCCTGGGCGAGCGCGCGCTTGCGCTCCTCGTGGTCGGGCGGCCCGTCGGGAACGCCCGCGGGGCGCCGGGCGGCGAATTCGCGCCGCAGCACCGGGACGACCTCTTCGCCGAGCAGGTCCAGCTGCTCCAGCACGGTCTTCAGCGGCAGGCCGGCGTGGTCGATGAGGAAGAGCTGGCGCTGGTAGTCGCCGAAGTGCTCGCGGAACTCCAGGGTGCGCTCGATCACCTGCTCCGGGCTGCCCACGGTCAGCGGCGTCTCCCGGCTGAACTCCTCCAGCGTGGGCCCGCCGCCGTAGACGGGGGCGTTGTCGAAGTAGGGGCGGAACTCGCGCACCGCGTCCTGGGAGTTGCGGCGCATGAACACCTGGCCGCCCAGGCCGACGATCGCCTGGTCGGCGCGGCCGTGGCCGTAGTGCTCGTACCGCCTGCGGTACAGGTCGATCAGGCGCTGGAAGTGCTCCTTGGGCCAGAAGATGTTGTTGGCGAAGAACCCGTCGCCGTAGTAGGCGGCCTGCTCGGCGATCTCCGGGCTGCGGATGGAGCCGTGCCACACGAACGGCGGGACCCCGTCCAGCGGCCGCGGGGTGGCGGTGAAGCCCTGCAGCGGCGTGCGGAACCGCCCCTGCCAGTCCACCACGTCCTCCCTCCACAGCCGGTGGAGGAGCGCGTAGTTCTCCACCGCCAGCGGGATCCCCTGGCGGATGTCCTGGCCGAACCACGGGTAGACCGGGCCGGTGTTGCCGCGCCCGAGCATCAGGTCGGCGCGGCCGCCGGCCAGGTGCTGGAGCATGGCGAAGTCCTCGGCGATCTTCACCGGGTCGTTGGTGGTGATCAGCGTGGTCGCGGTGGACAGCACCAGGCGCTCGGTGCGCCCGGCCAGGTAGCCGAGCATGGTGGTGGGCGAGGACGGCACGAACGGCGGGTTGTGGTGCTCGCCGGTGGCGAACACGTCCAGGCCGACCTCCTCGGCCTTCTCGGCGATGCGCATCATCGCCGTGATCCGCTCCGCCTCGGTCGGCGTGCGACCCGTGGTCGGGTCGGGGGTGACGTCCCCGACCGAGAAGATCCCGAACTGCATGGCTCCTCCAGCCCCCGGCAAGAAATAGTTCCGCATTCAACTACTTCCCGGGAACACGATGGGGCCGCCGCGCATTCCCGGCGGCAGCCCCGTGCCCCGCTCAGGCCGGGACCAGGTCCAGCAGCGCGGCCTCCGGGCGGCAGCAGAACCGCACCGGCGCGTACGGCGAGGTGCCCAGCCCGCCGGACACGTGCAGGTGCGCGCGGCCGTAGCGGCTGAGCCCCCAGGCCCGGCGGCGGTCGATGCCGCAGTTGGTGACCAGCGTCCCGTAGAGCGGCAGGCACAGCTGCCCGCCGTGGGTGTGCCCGGCCAGCAGCAGGTCGTAGCCGTCGGCCTCGAACCGGTCGAGGTTGGCGGGCTCGGGGGAGTGCAGTACCCCCAGCCGGAGCGCCGCCCCGGACGGGGCGGGCCCGGCCACGTCGTCGTAGCGGTCCAGCCCGATGTGCGAGTCGTGCACCCCGGCCGCCGCCACGGTCTGCCCGCCCGCGGCGAGCGTGCCCCGGCGGTTGTTCAGGTCGGCCCAGCCGGCCTTCTCCATCGCCGCGCCGAGCTCGCGCCACGGCAGGTCCGGCTCCTGGCGCTCCCGGTAGTCGGCCTTGCTGCTGCGCCACAGGTAGCGCGCGGGGTTCTTGAAGCGCGGCGAGTACATGTCGTTGGACCCGAAGACGAACGCCCCGGGGCGGTCCAGCAGCGGCCCCAGCGCCTCCAGGAAGGGCTCCACGGCGTCGGGGTGGGCCAGCGAGTCCCCGGTGTTGACCACCAGGTCCGGCTCGTAGCGCTCCAGGCCGCGCACCCAGTCGACGAGCATCCGGCGGCCGGGGGTCAGATGCGCGTCGGACAGGTGCAGCACCCGCATCGGGGCCGAGCCGGGGGCGAGGACCGGCAGTTCGTAGCGGCGCAGCCGGAACCAGTTGCGCTCGACGACCGAGGCGTAGGCGAGGCCGGCGGCCCCGACCGCGGCGACCGCCGCCGCCGACCGGCCGAGCCTGCGCAGTCCCGCTCGCTGTCCATTCACGTGCCGCACCTCTCCACTGACCTCGAACGTCCGGACGCCCGCCCGGAAAAACCCTGGGGAAGCCGTCCGCGACCACCCTATGATCGTTGGCATGTCCGAACTCAAAGACCGCCTCAAGGCCGACCTCACCACCGCGATGAAGGCGCGCGACGATGTGCGCACCCGAACGCTGCGCATGGTGCTCACCGCCGTGTCCAAGGAGGAGGTGGCCGGCGGCTCCGCCCGCGAGCTCTCCGACGAGGACCTCGTCGCCCTGCTCACCCGGGAGGCCAAGAAGCGCCGCGAGGCCGCCGAGGCATTCGAGGCGGGCGGCCGTGCGGACAGCGCCGCCGACGAGCGGGCCGAGGGCGAGGTCCTGGCCGAGTACCTGCCCGCCCAGCTCACCGACGAGGAGCTGGGCTCCCTGGTGGAGGCGGCCATCGCCGAGGCCGGGGCGAGCGGCCCCAAGCAGATGGGCGCCGTCATGAAGATCGTCAACCCGAAGGTGGCCGGCCGGGCCGAGGGGTCCCGGGTGGCCGCCGAGGTCAAGCGCCGCCTCGCCGGCTGAGCGCCGCGGACGCCGACGGCCCGCGCCCCGATCCGGGGCGCGGGCCGTCGCGCGTCGTGGTCCCGCCGGGGCGGTCAGTCCTGCCGGCGGGGCATCTCGGAGACGGGGACGAACGCGGGCGTCCCGGTGTCCTCCGGTCCGGGCCCGGTGGGCTGTTCTTCGCCGTCACCGGAGGGCGCGGCCCGCCCGGAGCCGTTGCTGAGGAAGATGTTCACCGTCGCCCCCTCCGGCAGGAGGGTGCCCGGGTCGGGGTTGACCGCGGCCACCGTGCCCTCGGCCCGCTCGGAGCGGACCTGCGTTTCGGAGACGCTCACCCGGTACCCGGCCCCCTCCAGGGCGGCCACCGCCTCGCCCCGGCTCTGGCCGACCACGTCGGGCACACCGCCCTCGACCATGGCCTGGCCGGAGGTCTGCTGGGCGTCGGGGGAGCCGCCGCCCCGGTACTTCGAGGGCGCCGAGGGGAAGTCCTCCTCGGGCAGCTCCTCGACGGCCTCGGACATCGTCTCCTGCCAGATCGGCCCGGGGATGGTCGCGCCGTAGACCGTCCCGTAGTACCGGCCGCCCAGGGTGACCCCGCGCAGCGGGTGGTTCTGCGGGCCGCGCGGGTCGCCGACGAAGACCGAGCCGGCCAGGTTCGGCGTGAACCCCGCGAACCAGGCCGCCGCCGACCCGTCGGTGGTCCCGGTCTTGGCGGCGGCAGGGCGGCCGATCTCCAGGCCGTTGGTGGTGCCGCCCTTGAAGGTCTGCTGCAGCAGGTAGCTCACCCCGGCGGCGACGTCCTTGTCGAGGCGGCGCTCGCACTCGGGCTCGATCTCGATGGTCCGGCCGGCCTGCCGGTCCTTGATGGAGGTGATGGCCTGCGGCTCGCAGTAGGTGCCGCCGGAGGCGAAGGTCGCGTAGGCGTTGGCGACCCTCAGCGGGGAGACCTCCTCGCTGCCCAGCACGAAGGAGTTGTTGCCCTGGGTGCGGGGGTTGTCGAAGGACTCGCCGTCAGCCCGCTTCACGCCCAGGTTCTCGGCCATCTCGATGACGTTGCACAGCCCGACGTCCTTCTGCAGGTGCGCGAAGTAGGTGTTCACCGACCCCTTGGTCCCGGAGACCATGCTGCTGCCGCCGCCCTCGGTGTCGCCGGCGTTCTTCACCGGCCAGGGGGCGAGCCGGCCGCCCTCGCAGTTGCGCTGCCCGGTGATGGTGGTGCTGGAGCCGCCGGCGCCCGAGTAGGAGGTGCCGAAGCCCTTGCCCTGCTCCAGCGCCGCCGCCAGGGCGAAGGCCTTGAAGGTGGACCCGGCCTGGAACCCGGTGCTGCCGCCGCGGTTCGCGTCGGTGGTGAAGTTGATCGAGGTCATGCCGAGCTGGGACTCGTCGGGGCCGTAGTCCCGGCTCTGCGCCATGGACCGGATCTCGCCCGAACCCGGCTCGATCAGGATCTCGGCGGCCACCTTCTTGGACTCGTTCTTGCGCGGCACCCACTTGTCGACCGCGTCCTGGGCCGCCTCCTGCATGTCGGCGTCCAGGGTGGTGTGGATCTCCAGGCCGGCGGTGCGCAGCCAGCGGGCGCGCTCGGTCTCGTTCTCGCCGAACCGGTCGCTCTTCTCGATCTCCTGCACCACGTAGTCGCAGAAGAAGGGCTGGTCGCTGGGGACGCACCCGTTGGAGGGGTTGGACACGTCCAGCTCGTCCTCCAGGTCGACCGCCTTGGCCTCCTCGGCCTCCTCGGCGGTGGCCTTGCCGACCTCCACCATCCGGTCGAGCACCACGTCCCGCCGGTCCTGGGCGTCGTCGGTGTTGAGCCGCATGTTGTACAGGTAGGGGTAGCGGACCGCCCCGGCCAGGGTGGCGGCCTCGGCCAGCTCCAGCTCCGAGGCGGGCTTGCCGAAGAAGTGCTGGGCCGCCGACTCGACCCCGTAGGCCCCGTCGCCGAAGTAGGCGATGTTGAGGTAGCCCTCCAGGATCTCGTCCTTGCTCATCCGCTTCTCGATGGCCAGCGCATAGCGCAGCTCGCGCAGCTTGCGGGCGATGCTGGTCTCGGTGGCCTCCTCCTGCTCGGCCTGGGTGTCGGCGCTCTCCACCAGCACGTTCTTCACGTACTGCTGGGTCACCGAGGAGCCGCCCTGGGTGGAGCCGCTCAGCGTGCGCAGCGCCGCCCGGAAGGTCCCGGAGATGTCGATGCCGCCGTGCTCGTAGAAGCGCGAGTCCTCGATGGAGATGAGGGCGTCCTGCATCACCGGGGCCATGTCGTCGAGGTCGACCAGCTCCCGGTTCTTGTCGTAGATCTCGGCGATCACGCCGCCTTCGCGGTCGTAGATAGTGGACCGCTGTGGAGGAGGCGGCGTCTCCAGGTCGCTCGGCATGTTCATGAAGCCGGTCGCGACGTTGCGTGCGGTGATGCCGATGCCGCCGACGGCCGGCAGCGCGAGCGCCGCGACCAGGATCCCGGCGATGGCGCCGACACCGATCAGCTGAGCGATTCTCTGAACCATTGTCCCCTGACCCACCCCAACAGACTACGTGCGTACGCCACCGGCCGGAGAGGCCGGGCGAGACGGGGGATGGCCGGTGCGGCCGGAGTGGCGGCCGAGATACGGACCGGCCGGATTCGGCTGACGAAGATGACCGTTCAACATCCTGTCATACGGTCAGGGGTCCCCCGCCGAGGGCGTCCCCGACCTCCCGCAGCGCCGCCAGGTCGTGCACGTCCCGCGTGCGGGCCGGGACCTCGGCCACGGGCACCCCGGGGTGCGCGGCCGACAGCCGCCCCCGCAGCTCCGCCTCGCGATCGCGCAGGCCGGCGGCGCGCGCGTGCAGCCGCAGCGCGGCCGCGGCCAGCGGGTGCCCGCCCTGCCGCTCCAGCTCCGTGCAGGCCGCCATGGCCTGCTCGGCGGACAGGCCATCGACCGGGGTCCGATGTGTGCGGTTCATCACCATGCCGGCCAGGGGCATGCTGTCGGCGGCCAGCCGCTCCACGAAGTAGGCGGCCTCGCGGACCGCGTCGCTCTCGGGCACCGCCACCACCAGGAACGCCGTGCCGGGGTCCTGCAGGCGCCGGTAGGTGCGCTCGGCCCGCTCCTGGAAGCCGCCGAACACCGCGTCGAAAGAGGCGACGAACGACTGCACGTCCTTGAGCGCCTGGGCGCCCACGATCTTGGACAGCATCCCGGTGAGCATCCCGACCCCGGCCCCCAGGAGTCGGAAGGCGCCCGTGCGGGCGGGGGCGCCCAGCACCCGGATCAGCCGGCCGTCCAGGAACCGCCCCAGCCGCTCGGGGGCGTCCAGGAAGTCCAGCGCCGACCGGCTGGGCGGGGTGTCCACGATGATCAGGTCCCAGTCGCCGTCCTCACGGAGCTGGCCCAGCTTCTCCATGGCCATGTACTCCTGGGTGCCGGTGAAGCTGGAGGACAGCGACCGGTAGAAGGGGTTGGCCAGGATCTCCCGGGCCCGCTCGGGGGCGGCGTGCGCCTCGACGATCTCGTCGAAGGTGCGCTTCATGTCGAGCATCATCGCGTGCAGCGATCCGCCCGGGGCGGCGAAGGAACCGGGCAGCTCCACCGGGCGCGGGGTGTTGTCCAGCTCGCTCAGGCCCATCGACTGCGCGAGGCGGCGCGCGGGGTCCACCGTGATCACCACCGCCTGCCGTCCCAGTGCGGCGGCCCGCAGCCCCAGGGCGGCCGCGGTCGTCGTCTTGCCGACGCCCCCCGAGCCGCAGCACACCACCGTTCGCACGGCGCCGTCGGACAGCAGGGCGTCCACGTCCAGTCGGTCGGTGCCTCCGCTCACCGTCCCACCCCCTGAGCCGTCAACCGGTCGGCGATCCTGAACAAGGCGTCGGTGTCGATGCCCCCGCCGAGGAAGGGCAGCTCCAGCAGCGGCGGCCCCAGCGCGCGCAGGCGCTCGCGGACCGCCGACTCGGCGCCCACCCGCTGGGCGTGCTCGGTGACCTCCCGGGCGAGCGCGGCCGCCGTCTCCTTCGGGGCGTCGAGCCGTACCGCCTTGAGGCCCTGCGCCAACGCGTCGGTGTCGACCTCCCCGTGTTCGGCCTCCTCCAGCGCCTCCGGCGCCAGCAGCGGCTCGTGCGCCATGTTGAGCAGCACGAAGCCCGGGTGCAGCCCGGCCTCGCGGATCTCGGCCAGCCCGTCGGCCGCCTCCTGGGCGGGCATCTCCTCGGGCAGCGCGACGAAGTGCACGGCCGTGGCCGAGGAGCGGATGGTCGCCATCGCCTTGTCGGCGTGGTTGCGGATGGGCCCCATCCGGGCCAGCCCCGCAACCTCGGCGTTGACGCACAGGAACTGGGCGATGCGCCCGGTCGGCGGGGCGTCCAGCACGACCGCGTCGTAGACGTGCGGCCCCTGCCCGCGCGAGCGGCGGCCGCCCTCGCGGCGCCGCACCGCCTCGGTGGCCTTGCCGGTGAGCAGCACGTCGCGCACGCCGGGGGCGATGGTGGTGGCGAAGTCCACCGCGCCGAAGCGGGTGAGCACCTGGCCGGCGCGGCGGATCCCGTAGAACATCTCCAGGTACTCCATCAGCGCGGCCTCGGCGTCCACCGCCAGGGCGAACACCTCGCCGCCGCCGCGGGCCACGGCCACCTTCCGCTCGGCGTAGGGCAGCGGGCCGGTGCCGAACAGCTCGGCGATGCCCTGCCGCCCCTCGACCTCCACCAGCAGCACCCGGCCGCCGTCCGAGGCCAGGGCCAGCGCGAGCGCGCCGGCCGCGGTCGTCTTACCGGTGCCCCCCTTGCCGGAGACCACGTGCAGGCGGACCCCGGGCGGGTCCTGATCAGGTGCGCTCACCCCTGCGAGTCTATGTCCGAGCGGACCGCCGGGCCGGTGCGCCCCCGCGCGGCCGGTTAGGGTTGCGCCCATGACGAAGTGGGAATACGCGACGGTGCCGCTGCTGTCGCACGCGACCAAGCAGATTCTGGACAACTGGGGTGAGGACGGCTGGGAGCTGGTCTCCGTCATCCCGGGCCCCTCCGTGGACGGCGACCCGCGCAACCAGCAGCTGGTCGCCTACATGAAGCGGGAGAAGCAGTAGGCATGGCCGCGCCCGAGGAGAGGCTGGCCGAGCTGGGCCTGGCCCTGCCCGAGGTGGTCGCGCCGCTGGCGTCCTACACGCCCGCGGTCCGCACCGGCGACCACGTCTACATCTCCGGCCAGGTGCCCATGGTGGACGGCGCGCCCGCCGGCACCGGCAAGGTCGGCGCCGGGGTCACCCCAGAGCGCGCCGCCGAGCTGGCCCGCATCTGCGCGCTGAACGCCATCGCCGCGCTCAAGTCGGAGGTGGGCGAGCTGGCGTCGGTCCGGCGGATCGTCAAGATCACCGGGTTCGTGGCCAGTGACCCGTCGTTCACCGGCCAGCCGAAGGTGCTCAACGGCGCCAGCGACCTGATCGGCGAGGTCTTCGGCGAGGCGGGCGTGCACGCCCGCAGCGCGGTCGGCGTGGCGGCGCTGCCGCTGGACGTCCCGGTCGAGGTGGAGATGATCGCCGAGGTCGGCTGAGGGACGCAGCCCGGTCGGGCGCGGACCCCGCGGGGTCCGCGCCCGACGTGCGGGCGGCCCCTCCGGGGCGTCCGCTCCCGGCCGCCCCGGGGGCGCGGCCCGGCAGGGGCGCGGGGTACCGTTCCGCCGAGGAGGACGAACATGACGACACGGCCGGTGCGTCCCCGCGACGCCGCCACGGTGATGCTGGTCCGCGACGCTCCCGGCGGCGTCGAGGTCTACATGCTGCGCCGGGCCCCGTCCATGCCGTTCGCCCCCGGCGCCTACGCCTTCCCCGGCGGAAGGGTCGACGAGCGCGACGCCGACCGGGACGTGCGCTGGGCCGGGCCGCCCCCGGCCGCCTGGGCGCGCGTCCTGGGAACCGGTGAGCCGCAGGCCCGGGCCCTGGTGTGCGCGGCGGTCCGGGAGACCTTCGAGGAGTCGGGGGTACTGCTCGCGGGGCCCTCCCCGGACGCGGTGGTGCAGGACACCCGCGGGGACGACTGGGAGGCCGACCGCGCCGCCCTGGTCGACCGCACGCTCCCCTTCGCCGCGATGCTCGACCGGCGCGGCCTGGTGCTCCGCTCGGACCTGCTCACCGCCTGGTCGCAGTGGATCACCCCGGCGCCCGAGCCGCGCCGCTACGACACCCGCTTCTTCGCCGCGCGGATCCCCGACGGCCAGCAGGCCCGCGACGTCGGCGGCGAGGCCGACCGCCGGGCGTGGATGGCCGCCGGCGAGGCGGTGCGCAGGTGGCGCGACGGGGAGATCGCGATGCTGCCGCCGACCGTCTCGACCTGCATGGACCTCCAGGCGTGCGGGTCGGTCGCGGCGGTCATGGCCGCGGAGCGCGAGATCGCGCCGATCGAGCCGGTGCTGGAGGAGGTCGACGGTGAGCCGCGCATCGTCGTCCCCGACGGGGTCGTCTACCCGCGGGGCGACGTTCGATGAGGGGCGAGGTGCGATGAGGATCGACGGTTCCGGGACCCTGCGTGCGGGCTGCGTGCTGTGCCCCAATCCGGGCCCGATGACGCTGGACGGCACCAACACCTGGATGCTGCGCGAGCCCGGCTCGCGCGACGTCGTCGTGGTCGACCCCGGGCCGCACGACGAGCGGCACCTGGAGCGTGTGGCGCGCACCGTGCAGGAGCAGGGAGCGCGGGTGGTGTGCGCGCTGGTCACCCACCACCACGACGACCACACCGGCGGGGCGCGCTACTTCTCCGAGCTGACCGGCGCCCCGGTGCACGCGGTCACCCCGGCCTTCCGCGTCGGCGGGCACGGGCTGGACGACGGCGCCGTGATCGAGGCCGGCGACCTGCAGGTGCGCGTGGTGGCCGCGCCGGGCCACACGGCCGACTCGGTCTGCCTGCACCTGCCGGCCGACGGGGTGCTGCTGACCGGTGACACCGTGCTGGGGCGGGGCACCCCGGTGATCATCGACGGCGACGGCGGGCTGTCGGCCTACATGGACACCCTGTACCGGCTGCGGGAGCTGGTGGAGCGGGAGAACGTGCGGGCGCTGCTGCCCGGGCACGGCCCGATCCTCACCGATGCGCGCGCCGCCGTCGCCGAGTACATCGCCCACCGCGAGCAGCGCATGGAGCAGGTGGCCGACGCGGTGAGCAAGGGCGACCGCACGCCGGGGGAGATCGTCGCGCGGGTATACGCCGGCATCGACCCCTCGGTACAGGACGCGGCCGAGTCCTCGGTCCGCTCCCAGCTGCGCTACCTGGCCGAACGCGGCGACATCCCGGCCGACCTGGGCGGGGTCTGAACCGGGCTCCGGGGGCCGGGGGCCCGATCCCCGGAGCCCCGGAGCCCGGAGTCCTTCCGGCGTGGCGGGCCCACCCCGCCCCCACGCCGCCCCCACGCCGGGGTGCGCGATGGTGCCGGGCGCGCTGTCCTCCCGAGGCCTCCGGGCGGAGCAGGAGTAGCCGGTGCCCCGCTCATGGGCCCCGGTCGGGCGGTGGGGCGCCGGAGTGCCAGGGGGAGGGCGGCGACGAGGAAGCGGGGTGGTTCCCCGGTGTTGCCGGTCGGCCGCCGGACCTCTCACGGTCCGGGGCGATGGCGGCAACGACGGGACGGCCGGTGCCCCGCTCGAGCCTGCTTGCCGGGCGGCGGGGCCCTTCGGTGCCAGGGGAACGGGCGGCGACGAGGAAGCGGGGCGGTTCCCCAGGTCGTGTCCGTTGGAGTGGTGGAGCTTTCGGCCGCGTCCTTGTGAGAGGTGCGACCGCTGCGGCGCGATCGGGGACCCCGCCCCCGGTGCGCCCCTCCTTGGCGTTGATCTCGGGAAAGTCGGGGTAATACCGGCGAGTATTACCCCGACTTTCCCGAGATCGACGGGGGTGTCGGTGCGGGCGGAGGGCAGTGCTCCCGGGGGCAGCCGGGGCCCGGAGGGTTCCACCACGCCAGCGGACACGACCCAGGCATACCGGGCGCGCGAGGCGCTGCTCGGGCATCGAGAGTGGTGATATCGCCACGCAATGTGCAATTGCGTGGCGATATCACCACTCTCGATGGAGACCCGGCCCTTCCAGGGCGGTCTCCGGCGGATCAGGTCCGCCGGGCGTCCCGTCTGTCCGGATCGGAGGGGGTGCGGGCCTCGCGCGCGCCCGGAGCGGCCCCGCGGGCCGGGCGGGTGTGCGGTGGCGGGCAGACCAGAACGGGATTCGGTACCCGGCGCCCCTCCTGCCGGCACTCAGGACCCGTTTGCGGCGCTCTCGGTCACTCCGGGTGACCGGGGGCGGGCCGGCGTCGGCACGAGGCCCGGCACGGGCGGGCACCCCACCCCTCCTGTGCCGCCCCGACCCACCCGACGCGCGGACGAACAGGGGCGATACGGACACCGTGGCACCGAACCCCGTTCTGGTCTGGACGACACCGCGCCTGGAGGCCGCCATGGGGCGTCGATCAGCGCGCTCCCGCTCGCCCCGCCTCCGTGACGGTGTGTATTCACCCAGGTCGGATGGGGTCCTTGGTCGGAGGGGTGCCCGGCGCGGGCCGGGCGGGCCGCGCCCAGCACCATCGTGCCCCCGGCCCGGACCACGGGAGGCCCGGCGGCCGACCGGCGGCACCGGGGAACCGGCCTGCCTTCGTCGTCGCCGCCATCTCCCTGGCACTCCGCCAGCCCGCCGCCCGGCAAGCAGCCGCGAGCGGGGCACCGGCCGTCCCGTCGCTGCTGCTGCTGTGCCGGCACCGCAGAGGCCGGGCACTCGACCGCCAAGGTCGGGGAACCGGCCTGCCTTCGTCGTCGCCGCCATCGTCCCAACGACCCTGCGCCCCGGAACCCGACCGGGGCGCGGCCGTGCTCGCCGTGTCCGGCCGGGCCTTACCCCTGTGGCTGCTTCCGTCCCTCCTGCGCTTGTCCGCGCCGGCCCCCGTCCCCCTCCCCCTCCTTGTCCCCGTCTTCAGCCTGGCAGGACCGGCCGGTGAGCATGTTGGTCGTGGCGCCGGTGATCACGGAGTCGAGCCGGTGCCGGGTATCGGTCAGGTCGGTGATGCGGTCGTCGATGCGGTCGCGCTCGGTGGCCAGGCGGTCGAGGAGCTCCGGGGTGGAGCGGCCGTCCACCACGCACGGCATAAGCTCGACGATGGTCCGGCTCGACAGGCCCGCGGCGTACAGCCGCTGGATCAGCCGCACCCACTCGACCGCGTCCCGGGGGTAGCGGCGCTGCCCTCCCGCGCTGCGCTCGCTGGACAGCAGGCCCTGCTCCTCGTAGTACCGCAGGGCCCGGACACTGACCCCGGCTTCGGCTGCGAGCTGCCCGATGCGCATGCGCCCCCCTCTGTGGCGTGCGACACATGTACTTGCCTCTAACGTCAACGTCAGGTTCTAGCGTACGCGGCGTGGGGCCGTCCGGCCCCTCGGCGCAGGAGCGCCGCCGTACGCACGGATCGGAGACACCCATGACCGCCACACCGACCTCCACCCCGGCCCCCGGCGCGGACGGCCGCAGCAGCGACGGCCCCGCCGCCTCCCCGGTCGCCTCGGTCAAGCCGGTCGTCCTGCCCGCCCCTGAGCGCGGCCACGACCTGCACGTGCGGGTGACCGCGCCGGTCAACGGACGGGACCTGCCCATCATCGTGTTCGCCCACGGGTTCGGCTCGGACCTGGACGGATACGCGCCCCTGACCGACTACTGGGCCGCTCACGGCTTCGCCGTGCTCCAGGCCACCCACCTGGACTCCCGGCGGGTCGGCCTTCCCGCGGACGACCCCCGCAGGCCGCGGCTGTGGCGGTGGCGTGTCGACGACCTCAAGCGCATCCTGGACAGCCTCGACGTACTGGAGGCGGTGGTCCCCGGCTTGGAGGGACGCCTGGACCGCGGGCGCATCGCGGCGGCCGGGCACTCTTTCGGCGGGCAGAGCGCCGGGGTCCTGCTGGGCCTACGCGTCACCGACCCGCAGAGCGGGGTCGCCGAGGACCTGTCCGACCCTCGTGTCTCGGCGGGCGTCCTGCTGGCCACGGCCGGTGCGGGCGGGGACCACCTGACCCCGGAGGCCGCCCGTGACCTTCCCTGGCTGCGGGACGTGGACTTCTCCGGTATGGCTGCACCGGCCCTGGTGGTGGCCGGGGACGCGGACGAGCTCCCGGTGACGACCAAGGGGCCGGAGTGGACCGCCGAGCCGTACGCGCTCAGCCCCGGCGGGAAGGGCCTGCTCACCCTCTTCGGCGGCCGCCACCTCCTCGGCGGCATCTCCGGCTACGGGGCCGCCGAGACCACCGACGAGGACCCCGGGCGCGTCGCCCTCGTCCAGCGGGTCACCCTGGCCTTCCTCCGCCGGGCACTCGGCATCGACGCGGCCGGCTGGACGGCGGCGAAGGCGGACCTCGCCGACGGCGCCCACCCGTCGGGGCGGCTCGACACCAAGGGCGGGATCTGAACGCGGCCTCGGGCCATGGCACGAAGAAGGGCCCGGCGCATCGCCGGGCCCGTCCTCGTGACGGCGTCCGTCCGGGCGTCCCCCCGGGCGCCCGCCCCCTTCGGCCGGTCAGCGGGCGCGGCGGCGCATCCGCTCGACGTCGAGGAGCACGACGGCCTTGGCCTCGATCCGCAGCCAGCCGCGGAGCGCGAACTCGGCCAGCGCCTTGTTCACGGTCTCGCGCGAGGCGCCGACCAGCTGGGCCAGCTCCTCCTGGGTGAGGTCGTGGTGCACGTGAAGGCCGTCCTCGCCCTCCTTGCCGAACTTGTCGGCCAGCTCCAGCAGCTGCTTGGCGACACGCCCCGGAACGTCGGTGAAGACCAGGTCGCTCATCACGTCGTTGGTCCGGCGCAGCCGCGCGGCCAGCGCCTTGAGCAGCTGCAGTGACACGTGCGGCTGGCTCACGATGAAGGGGCGGAGGTCGTCGTGGCCCAGCCCGGCCAGCACGGTGTCGGTCACCGCCACCGCGCTCGCGGTACGCGGCCGCGGGTCGAACAGCGACAGCTCGCCGAACATCTCGCTCGGGCCCAGGACCGCCAGCAGGTTCTCCCGGCCGTCGACCGCCGCGCGGGTCAGCTTGACCTTGCCGCTCAGCACCACGTACAGCCGGTCGCCCTCGTCGCCCTCGCCGAACAGGGTCTGGCCCCGGCCGAGCCGTACCTCGCTCACCGAGGCGCGCAGCGCCGCGGCGCCCTCTTCGTCGAGTGCCTCGAAAAGAGGCGCCTTGCGCAGCACCTCGTTGGTCTCGTCCACCACTTCCTCCTTGAAACCTGACCGTCAACAGTGTGACGTATATCGCACCGGTGTGTGAAACCAGGTCGTTATCTCGGCTTGTCGTCCGGGTGATGCGACCAGCCCGTCACAGCCGACGTCAGCCCTCAACGATCTTAGTCGCCCTGACCGCCCGGATCGTGCCGCCACCGCCGTTCCTGCCGCATTGCGGACATAATCTGTGCCACCGTGACGAGGGGAAACGGTCCCGGGGTGGGCCGGGGCCCGGCGGACCCCGGCACGGGTACGTACCCTTTGGGTGTGCCAGCCGATGCTTCCACGACCTCCGCGCCCGCGACGGCGGCGCCCCCCGCGTCCCCGACGCCGACGGGGGAGACGCGCCTCGCGCTGGTCCGCAGGGCGCGCCGGATGTACCGCGAACTCGTCCGCCTCTACCCCGACGCGCACTGCGAACTCGACTTCGAGGGGCCGCTGCAGCTCCTGGTCGCCACCGTGCTCTCGGCGCAGACCACCGACAAGCGGGTGAACGCGGTCACGCCCCGCCTGTTCGAGCGCTACCCCGGCGCCGAGGACCTGGCCGGGGCCGACGCCGGGGAAGTGGAGCAGATCCTGCGCCCGACCGGGTTCTACCGGGCCAAGGCCGCCAATGTGATCCGCCTCGCCCAGGCGCTGTGCGAGCGGCACGGCGGCGAGGTGCCCGCCGACCCCGAGGCGCTGGTGCGCCTGCCCGGCGTGGGCCGCAAGACCGCCAACGTGGTGCTCGGCAACGCCTTCGGGGTGCCGGGCATCACTGTCGACACCCACTTCGGGCGGCTCGCCCGCCGATTCGGCTGGACCGCCCAGACCGACCCGGTCCGCGCCGAGCACGAGGTCGGCGCGCTCTTCGAGCGCAAGGACTGGACCATGCTCTCGCACCGCGTCATCTGGCACGGCCGCCGGGTGTGCCACGCCCGCAAACCCGCCTGCGGCGCGTGCGGCCTGGCCCGGATGTGCCCCTCCTTCGGGGAGGGGCCGACCGACCCCGACGCCGCCCGGGCCCTGCTGCGGGACGGACCGCGCGCATGACCGACCTGAGGACCGAACGGGTCGGCGCCCCGCCGCCGGACTGGCTCTCGGCGCTGGCCGCCGCCGGGGCGCGGATGGAGGTCCCGCCGCAGCTCCGCCCGCCCGACGGCGGCGGGCGCCGCGCCGCCGTGCTCGTCCTGTTCGGCGCGGGCGCCTCCGGTCCCGAAATGCTGATGATCCAGCGCAACGACGGACTGCGCCGGCACTCCGGCCAGCCCGCCTTCCCCGGCGGCTCCTTCGAGGACGGCGACCGCACCCCCGAGGAGTGCGCGGTGCGCGAGGCCGTGGAGGAGACCGGGGTGGACCCCGCGGGCATCGACACGGTGGGCCGGCTGCCCGATCTCTACATCCGGCCCAGCGGTTTCCGGGTGGCGCCGGTGCTGGCCTGGTGGCGCGCGCCCTCCCCGGTGCACGCCGCGGACGCCGGCGAGGTGGCGCACGCCGCCGCGGTGCCCGTCGCCGAGCTGGCCGACCCGGCCAACCGGGTGCTGGTGGAGGTCGCCGGGCGCGGCTGGAGGGGCCCGGGCTTCCGCGCCGGCGGGATGCTGGTGTGGGGGTTCACCGGCGGGGTGGTCGACGCCCTGCTGCGGCTCGGCGGGTGGGAACGGCCCTGGCGCACCGCCGCCACCGAGGTCGTCACGCTCGTGCCCCCGGGTTCGGCGATACCGTAACGGGATGGAAGGCGTCGTGCTGGATGCGGTCCTGGTCGTCCTGGTGCTGCTCTTCGCAGGATCCGGCTACCGGCAAGGGTTCATCGTCGGGGTGATGAGCTTCGCCGGGTTCATCGGCGGCGGGGTCCTGGCGGCGCTGGGCGCGCCGTCGCTGATCCAGTCGGTGGTCGAGGACCCGGGGCGGCAGGCGCTGCTGGCCATCGCGGTGGTCTTCCTGTCGGCGGCGATGGGCCAGTTCGTCGCCTCCTACATCGGGGCGCTGGTGCGCAACCGGGTCACCTGGGACTCGGCCCGGGTGCTGGACGCCCTGGGCGGCGCGCTGGTCAGCGGCGCCGCGGTGCTGCTGGTCGCCTGGCTGGTGGGCAGCGCGGTGGCCAACTCCTCGCTGCCGGTGGTCACCGGGCAGGTACAGAACTCGCGGGTACTGCACCAGGTGGACGGGGTGATGCCGCCGGTCGCCGACACCTGGTTCTCCACCTTCCGCAAGATCGTCGACCAGAGCGCGTTCCCGCAGGTCTTCAGCGGGCTGGGCACCGGCGAGCCGGCCGAGGTGGAGCCCCCGGACCCGGCGGTGCTCACCACCGAGGAGCTGCGCGAGTCCAGCCAGAGCGTCGTCAAGGTGCTGGGGACCGCGCCGTCCTGCCGGCGGCGCGTGGAGGGCACCGGCTTCGCCTACGGCGGCGGGCACATCATGACCAACGCCCACGTGGTGGCGGGCGTCACCGAGGACCTGCGGGTGGTCACCCGCAACGGGCGCCAGCTCCCGGCCACGGTGGTGCTGTACGACCCGCAGCAGGACATCGCGGTGCTGGACGTGCCCGGCCTGGACCTGGAGCCGCTGGAGTTCGAGCACCAGGCGGGCAAGGGCGACGACGCCGTGGTGGCGGGCTTCCCCAAGAACAACGGCTTTACGGCGGTGCCGGCCCGGATCCGGGCCGAGCAGACCGCCCAGGGGCCCGACTTCTACCACTCCACGCAGGTGAGCCGGGAGATCTACCAGGTGCGGGCGCTGGTGCGCCCGGGCAACTCCGGCGGCCCGCTGCTGTCGCCGGAGGGGACCGTCTACGGGGTGGTGTTCGCGGCCGCCACCAACGAGGACGAGACGGGCTACGTGCTCACCGCCGACGAGGTCGCCGAGAACGCCCAGAAGGGCCTGGACGCGACCGCCCCGGTCTCCACCCAGCAGTGCGACTAGGGGCGGTGGTCACCAGGCGCCCTCGTGGTCGGAGAGGTCCTCGTCGCGCAGGCGCCGCGCGTCCCCGGCGGCCTGCCGGAGCCACTCTTCGCGTTCTGAGGACGTGGTGCACCTCGGGCACCTGTTCCGGGGCGGCCGCTCGGGCTCAGGGCGCTCTCGTGGTGGCTCGTCCACACGTCGACGGTAAGAGGAAAGGCGGCCGAAGCAGAGTGGAACTGACGGTTCTGGGAAGTGCGAGCCCCTACGCCCGCCCCGGGAACCCGTGTTCGGGGTACCTGGTGCGGCACGGCGGGTCGGCCCTGTGGATGGACGCCGGGCCGGGGACGCTGGCCGAGTTGCAGCGCCACGTGCGGCCCGATCGGCTCGACGGGGTCTGGATCTCCCACCTGCACGCCGACCACGCCGCGGACCTGCTCACCGCCTACTACGCGCTGCTCTATGCCGACCTGGAGCCCTCCGGCCCCGTCCCCCTGTACGGGCCGCCGGGGACCGCTGAGCGGCTGCGGCACTTCCTCTCCAACCAGGGGCCCAGCCGGGTCGAGGAGGCCTTCGACGTCCGGGAGCTCTACGACGGCCGCACCGACCGCGTCGGGGAGCTCGTCGTGGAGTCGCGTGCCGTCGAGCACGGCCTCCCGGCCTTCGGCGCCCGCGTCGGCACGGAGGATCCGGGCGGGGTACTGGCGTACTCGGGCGACACCGGACCCTGCCCGGCGCTGGCGGAGCTGGCCGCCGGCGCCTCGCTGTTCCTGTGCGAGGCCGACCTGGACGCCCCCTCCGACGGCGGGGCGGTGCACCTCACGCCGGAGCAGGCGGGGCGCAGCGCGCGGGAGGCGGGGGCGGGGCGGCTCCTGCTGACCCACGTCGGGCCCTCTCAGGAGCCCGGAGAGGCGGTCGCCAGGGCCGGGGAGGCCTTCGGTGGCCCGGTGGCGTATGCGGCGCCCGGAGAGGCGTTCAGCACCGGCTGAGGGCCCTCAGCCGCCCGTGCGCCTCAGCCGTCCGCGCGGTGGATCTCCACCGACTCCAGCACCACGTCCTCCACGGGCTTGTCGGCGGAGTCGGTCTCCACCTGCGAGACGGCCTCGACCACCTCCTGGCCCTCGGTCACCTCGCCGAAGATCGTGTGCCGGCCGTTCAGGTGCTCGGCCGGCGCGGTGGTGATGAAGAACTGGGAGCCGTTGGTGTCCGGCCCGGAGTTGGCCATGGCGAGCAGCCCCGGACGGTCGAACCCCAGGTCGGGGTCGATCTCGTCATCGAAGGTGTAGCCGGGGCCGCCGCTGCCGGTGCCGGTCGGGTCGCCGCCCTGGACCATGAACCCCGGGATCACCCGGTGGAACACGGTGCCGTCGTAGAAGGCGTCCCGGCCCGTCTCCGGGTTCTCCGTTCGCTCGCCTTCGGCGAGCGCGGCGAAGTTGAGCACCGTCTCCGGGGCGCTGTCCGGGAAGAAGGCGACCTCCACGCCCCCTCGGAGGTGCGCAGGGTCGCCCCCTCGACGCCGCCGGCACCGTCGGCCGAGGCCCGCACCTGGGCCCCGCACGCCGCGGAGGCGAGCAGCACGGACAGGGCGAGCGCGGCCGGGGCCGCGGCGGAACGCCTCACGCCGCGGCCTCCAGGGGCCAGCTCATCCGGACGGCGGTGCCCCCCTCCCCGGGCTCGATGCGGACCTCGTCGGCCAGGCCGACGATGACCGCGAGCCCCACGTCGGGGGAGAGGCCGGTCACCCCGCCGGGCGGTGTCGTCTCGCCCGGATAGAGGCCGGTCCCGGCGAGACCGTGGTCGGTCGCTGCCGCGTCCGGCTCCTTGGCCGGGGCACGGTCGGTGACGACCACCTCGAAGCGGCGGGCGGCGCTCGCGTGGCCGTTGGACGGGGCGGCGGCGCCGGGGGTCCGCTGTGCGGGGGCGCCGTCGACGGTGCCGTCGATGAGCTCGACCGTGATCGGACGCCCGGGGCAGTGCGCGCGGTGCGCCTCGACGGCGCGGGAGCACGCCTCCCCGACGGCGAGCCTGATCTCATCGAGGGCGGACTCGGCGATGCCCGCCCGGCGCGCGACGGCGGTGGCCATGAGGCGGGCCGTGCGCACGTGGGCGGGCAGCGCGCTGATCGTGAGCTGGACGAGAGCCATGATCTCGCTCGAAACGCAGCCGGCTACTTCGCGGCGCGTTTGTCGATGGCCTCCTGCACCGACTCATAGATGCCGAAGACCTTGGTCAGGCCCGTGATGCGGAAGATCTTGAGGATCCGCTCCTGGGTGCAGACCAGGTCGAGCGTGCCGTCGTGCGCCCGGACGCGCTTGAGGCCGCCCACGAGCACCCCGAGACCCGTCGAGTCGAGGAACTCCACCTTCTCCATGTTCACCACGAGGTGGAAGTTGCCCTTGTTGACCAGGTCGATCAGGAGCTCACGCAGCCGAGGCGCGGTATAGACGTCGATCTCACCTTCGACGACGACGATCTCCGTGTCGTCCTGGGTGTGGTGATCCAGCTTCAAGTCCACTAGTCCTCCAGCGCCGAACCGCGAAACCGCGAGTGATCTGTGCCGGGCGTTACCCCGCAGGGCGGCATTCAACCACGCTTTTCCCCCGGGTCTTCGTGCTTCCGCACGGAAAACCCGGACACCGCGCGTCTGTTCCCCCGGATGCCACACTGAAACCGGCGGCCGACGGCCGCCCGCGGGACGCGAGGGCCGCCGAGGGAGGGTGTCGGGCGTGGGACCGTGGGAATCGACACTGCGGCGATCGTGGCGTGACCATACCCGGAACCCGCAGGTGACACATGTGGAGCGGCTGGCACGTGGCGCCGGGGTAAGTGAAGACTGGCCGACATGGACACCGCCCTCCGTTCGACGACGACTCGCCGAGGCGGGCATCACGGCGCCGTGGTCGCACCAGACCGACGCCGCGGACCGGGCGCGCTCCGGTAGCAACGTGATCATAGCGACCGGCACGGCCTCGGGGAAGTCGCTGGCCTTCCTGCTGCCGGCCGCCGAGGCTGTGGCCGACGGGGGGTCGGTGCTCTACATCGCCCCCACCAAGGCGCTCGCCGCCGACCAGCTGCGGGGCGTGCGCGAGGTCGACCCGGACCTGCGCGCGGCCGTCTACGACGGCGACACCCCCGGCCAGGAGCGGTCCTGGATCCGCGCGCACGCCGACTACGTGCTCACCAACCCGGACATGCTCCACCACGCCGTGCTGCCCCGGCACGCGGCCTGGGCCGGATTCCTGCGCCGGCTGCGCTACGTCGTGGTGGACGAGGCGCACCACTACCGGGGCGTGTTCGGCTCGCACGTGGCACAGATCATCCGCCGGCTGCGGCGGGTGTGCGCGCGTTACCGGTCCGCCCCCGTGTTCATTCTCGCGTCCGCGACCACCGGCACCCCGGAGCAGAGCGCCTCCCGGCTCGTGGGGCTGCCGGTGGAGGCGGTGGTGCGGGACGGCTCGCCGCGCCCGGCCGTCGACTTCGCCCTGGTGGAGCCGGAGCTGACCGAGCTGCGCGGGGAGCGCGGCGCCCCGGTGCGGCGCACGGCCACCGCCGAGACCGCCGACACCCTGGCCGCGCTGGCGGCCCAGGGGGTGCGCACGCTCGCCTTCGTCCGGTCCCGGCAGGGCGCCGAGGCGGTCGCGCTGGCCGCGCAGCGCGCCCTGCGCGACGGCGGCCGCCCGGACCTGGCCGAGCGGATCGCCGCCTACCGCGCCGGGTACCTGGCCACCGACCGACGCTCGCTGGAGGAGCGGCTGCGCACCGGCGAGCTGCTGGGCCTGGCCACCACCAACGCCCTGGAGCTGGGGGTGGACATCACCGGGGTGGACGCGGTGCTGGTCGCGGGGTGGCCCGGCACCCGCGCCTCGCTGTGGCAGCAGGCGGGGCGGGCCGGGCGGCGCGGGGCAGACGCGCTGGCGGTGTTCATCGCCCGCGACGACCCGCTCGACACCTACCTGGTGCACCACCCCGAGTCGATCTTCGGCGCCTCGGTGGAGGCGACCGTGATCGACCCGGACAACCCCTACGTCCTGGGGCCGCACCTGTGCGCGGCCGCCGCCGAGGTCCCGCTCACCCGCCAGGACCTGGAGGTGTTCGGGCCGCGGGCCGGCGAGGCGGTGGAGGACCTGGTGCGCCGGGGCCTGCTGCGCGCGCGCCCGCGCGGGTGGTACTGGACCCGGCGGGAGCGGGCGAGCGACCTGGCCGACATCCGCGGCGCGGGCGGGGCGCCGGTGCAGATCGTGGACTCGGGGAGCGGGCAGCTGCTGGGCACCGTGGACGAGGGGGCGGCGCTGGGGACCGTGCACGAGGGCGCGGTCTACCTGCACCAGGGGCGCAGCCACCTGGTGGAGGCGCTGGACCTGGAGGACGGGGTGGCGCTGGTGCACGAGGAGGACCCCGGCTACTCCACCTGGTCGCGCGAGGTCACCGAGATCGAGGTGCGCCGCACGCTGCGCAGCACCCGCTGGGGGCCGCACACGGTGGGCTTCGGCGAGGTGCGGGTGGGGCGGCAGGTCGTCGGCTACCTCAAGCGGGACGTGCGCACCGGCACGGTCCTGGGGGAGCAGCCGCTGGACCTGCCGGAGCGGCCGCTGGACTCGCGGGCGGTCTGGTGGACGCTGGCGCCCGGGGCCGCCGAGCGGCTGCGCGCCGAGGGGGTGGAGCTGCGCGGGGCCGCGCACGCGGCCGAGCACGCCTCGATCGGCCTGCTGCCGCTGCTGGCCACCTGCGACCGCTGGGACATCGGCGGGGTGTCCACCGCCGAGCACGCCGACACCGGCCGGCTGACGGTGTTCGTCTACGACGGGCACGAGGGCGGGGCCGGGTTCGCCGAGCGCGGGTACGCGGCGGCGCGCACGTGGCTGGAGGCGACGCGCGCGGCGATCGCCGACTGCGAGTGCGCGCAGGGGTGCCCGTCGTGCATCCAGTCGCCCAAATGCGGGAACGGCAACGAGCCGTTGAGCAAGTCCGGGGCGCTGCGGCTGTTGGACGAGCTGCTGTCGGCTTCTCCACAGGGGTGTGGATCGCGGGCCGGAGCGCCGGAGGAAGCAGGGGATCGGGCCGAGATCGGACCGTGATGGGGAGCGGTGAAACCCGTGGGCACGCGCCTGCGGGGGCGGTCCCGCGGGAGTTTTCCACACCGTAATTCACAGCCTGTGGGTAATTCGGTGCGGTTCTCCACAGGCGGGGGATTTCCCATTCCGAGCGGGGGCGCCGAGCCCCACGATGGGCCCCACAGGCGCGGTCCCGCCAGGTGGCCGCGCGAGGCCCGCTCTTTGGAGGTCCACCGTGACCGCAATCCGCGGCGGCCCCGTCCGTGCCGCCATCGCGTGTTCGCCTCCCGTTCTCCCACGGTCCCACCCGTTCCGGCCGCCGCTTCTTCCCGCGGGGAGGACGGAGGCCTCCTCCGCCCCGGAGGGGGCCAAGGAGGGGGCCAACAGGACGGGGCGCGACGGCGGAATGTCCACGGCCGAGTACGCCATCGGAACCGTTTCCGCGGTGGCGTTCGCCGCCGTTCTCTATGCAATTCTGACCAGTTCCGAAGTCCGCGAGACCCTGACCCGGATCGTCGTCGATGCGCTGCAGTCCGTGGGCTGAGCGCCGCCGCCGGCCCCGTGCGGACGGCGGCGCGGACGGCGGTACGGCCACCGCCGAGACGGCGGCGGCCCTGCCCGCCCTGGCCCTGGTGCTGGCCGTGGCCCTGGCGGCGGTCAACGCCGTCGCCACCCACCTGGCCTGCGTGGACGCCGCCCGGGCCGGGGCGAGGGCCCTGGCCCGGGGCGAGGCCGAGTCGGCCGTCCTGGAGGCGGCCGCGCGCGCCGCACCGGAGGAGGCGCAGACGCGCGCCACCCGCTCCGGAGGCGAGGTCCGGGTGGAGGTTTCGGCCCCGATCCGCATCATGCCCGGAATGCCCGCACCGGTGCGCGCGGTGGCCACCGCGGCCACACCCGTGGAACCGGGAGCACCGCCATGAGCCCTTGCCCCGGACGCGCCTTGGGCCCGCCCACCGGCACCGGACGCCGCCCGGGGGCGGACACCGGCTCGGGCACGGTCTGGACGGTGGCGGCCTGTGCGCTGGTGTGGACGGCGGCCGCCGCCGCGGTGGCCGTGGGCGGCGCCCGCGTCGACCGGCACCACGCCGGGGCCGCCGCCGACCTGGCGGCCCTGGCCGCGGCCGACCGGGCCGCCGAGGGGCCGGACCGGGCCTGCGCGGCGGCGTCCCGCACCGCCGGGGCGAACGGCGCCCGAATCGAGTCCTGCACGGCCGAAGGCCTGGAGGTCACGGTCGAGGTGTCCGTCCCGGTCCGCACCTGGCCCGTCCGCGCCCACGCCGAATCCCGAGCGGGCCCAGTGAGCACGGAACCCCCATGAGCGAACGACCGGCCACCGGTCAGGGCCGACCACCAGAGGGCGCCGGTACACCGTGAGGCGGAGGACCTTCCCCGGACGGCGGGCACCTAGCCGTCCTGCCCCCGTCAGCGGCGGGAGCCGACCCCTCCGGGGCACGGTCCGCGATCGATCCCGGCGCCGATCGACCGAGCCGGCCGTGCGCAAGTCGCGGTGCGGTCCTCCCGGCGCTCCCTCTTCAAGGGGCCCGTGTCGGACGGGGACACGCCAGGCGGGGGCGGTACCGGCGTCCCCGCACGGGCGCGGCCGACCCGCACGGGCGCGGCCGACTGGCCAGCGCGGGGAAGGAGCGGGCAACGACGCCCGTTCACCGCGTCTCACCGGTCCATCGGAGCCCTCGGTACGACCGCAAGCACTGCCGTCGCTCGAGACGGCTCCTGACGCCCCGTCCACAGCGGCGCGCTGGAAGAGATGGGCCCGTGCCGTGGCCGAAGGAAGATCGGTCACCCGGTCCACGGCCGCACGGTCCCGAGGCGCTCCGCAGATGTGCCGCCCCGCATACGTCTCCGGGCCTCCCTACCGATGGGCCCTGCGGGGCCGACGGCGGAACCCGTAAGGCACCCGGCCTGGCTCTTTGGGCCGAGCCGGGACAGCGACCACCCCAAGGAGTCATCATGGGCGCCCATTCACGGCCTCCGGTACGTCCCCCGTCCCCTCGACCGCTCCTGCCGCCCCGTCCGCTCGTTCGGGCCGTCGTCCTCGCGATCGGGGTCCTCCTCCTGTGCGGCGGAGCGTCCGCGGCCGAGGTGCTGCGGGAACCGACCCCGGCACCGACACCCGCGCCGACGCTGACCTCGCGTCCCGAACCGTTCCCCGACGAGACGGGCGAGACCCGCAGTCCCCTGCCCACCCGGTCGCCGATCGACATCCCACCCGGCCCGTTCCCGGTCCCCGGCCCCGTGGTGCCCCCGGTCCCTGCACCGCCTGCCCCTCCCGACGCGCCGTCGGTGCCGAGCGAAGACACCGCGGACTCCTCCGAGGAGCGAAATCCGGCCCCGAGCACGGACCCGTCCCCGGCGGCCGCCCCCTCGGCGTCCCCGAGCCCGTCCGTCTCCCCCTCGCCCGAACCGAGCGCTGCCGCCTCTACGGCCTCCACGTCCGAGGGCCCTCCTCCGGGCCCCGAACCGCCCGCCGGCCTCGACGCGACCGGCGAGCCCGACATCGCGTTCGGCTACGCTCCACCCGATCCGGTGTCCGACGGACGACCGCTCGGCACGGCCGCGGCCTGGCTGCTCCCGATCCTGGCCTTGGTCGCACTGGCGCTCCGCCTGAGCGTGGGCTGGCCCCGATTCCCGCCCCGCTACCGGGGCCGCCGCCGCGTCGGCGGCGACGTCGACCCTTTCGACCCAGGGGAAGCACGCCGACTCCGCAGCCGAGGCCGATCGCAGTCGTGAGCTCGGTCCGGCGGGGATCGGAATCGGCGGTCGAGGGTGGTGGATCCACCACCCTCGACCGTCCGGGGCGGCCCCGGAAGGGGATCAGGGGCCCGTGAGGTCGCCGACCAGGGCGGCCACCAGGGGGACCACCCCGATCAGCACGAACGCCGGGAGGAAGCACAGGCCGAGCGGGGCGACCACCAGCACCGCCGTGCGCTGGGTGCGGGCCAGGGCGCGTCCGTGGGCCGCGCGCCGTGCCTCGGCCGCGTGGTGTGCCACCAGGTCGCCGACGGGTGCGCCGGTCTCGGCGGCGCGGGCGAGCGTCCGCCCCAGCGCCGCCAGCTCGGGCGGCCCGTCCACCGCCTGCCACGCACGGTCGGGGGAGGCCCCGAGCCGCTGACGCTCGGCCACCTCGGCCAGGGCCCCGCCCAACGGCCCGCCGACCGACCGGGACAGCGCCTCCAGCACCTGTCCGGGTTCCCCGCCCGCGCGCACGCCCGCCGCCAGCAGGTCGAGGGCGAGCGGCAGCCCGGCGGCGATCCTGGCCCGGCGTTCCCGTCCCCGGCCTCCGGCCACCCGCCGCAGCCCCAGCCACAGGGCCGCGCCCAGGGGCGCGCCGACGAGCAGGGCGATTCCGGGGCCGCCGACCGCCGCGAGGGCGAGGACGGGAGCACCCGCCACGGCGGCGGCGCCCAGGCGGCCCACACCGCGGTCCTCCGTCGCGGGCCCGTGTGCCGTCCCGTCCGAGGAACGGCGTCCGGACCGCGCCAACTGGGCGTCGAGCCTCAGTCGGCCCGGGGACGGCCCCGGGAACAGGAGCAGCCGGGCGGCGCAGGCCCCGAAGACGACCACGGCCGCGGCGAGCAGGGCGTTCATCGTGCCTCCAGAGCGGCGGCGGCGTTGCGCACCATCCGGTCGGTCCACCACAGGCCCAGCGCCTCCAGGGCCAGCCCCGCCGCCAGGCAGGCCAGCCCGACAGGGGTGGTGAACAGGAACGCGACGGGTCCCGCTCCCATCGCCGCCGACAGCCCCAGCCCTGCCGCGGGAAGGATCGCCAGCAGGACCGCGGTGGTGCGCGGCCCGGCCAGCTGCGCGGAGAGTTCACGGCGCCGCTCCTCCTCCTGCGCGAGAGAATCGGCCAGCCGCTCACAGACCTCGGCCAGTCCGGCCCCGGAGCGGGAGGCCACCGCCCAGCAGGCGGCCAGGTGCACCAGCCCTGCCATCCCGGGTGCGTCGCCGGCCCGTCGAAGGGCCGCGGACGGGTCGGCCCCGCTCCGTGCGGCGGCGGCCACGGGCGCCAGGGCGGTGGCGCCCGCCTCCACGGCCTCGGCCGCCGAACGCTCCAGTGCCGCCGACGGCGGGAGACCGGCGCGCAGCTCTGAGGGGAACGCCCGGCAGAGGGCGATGGCCGCCTCCCGGCCCTGCGTGTGCGCACGGCCCACCACGCGGTCGAACCGCGCGCGGACGAGCCCCGCGAGCACGGCGCCCGGCGCGCGCGGCCCGTCATCGGCGCCGCCGAGCACGGCCCGCAGCCGCACACGTCCCGGCGGGGGGAGTGCGGCGGCCGCGACGGCCCCTGCGCTCCCCATGAGCAGCATCCACATCCCGGCTGATGTCAGATCGTTCATGCGCACCTCCGCCCTGCATCACCGAAAGCCGAACGTGGGGCCGTCCGAAAAGGGAGGGCGGGGATCGCGTCCCGTCCTCCCCGGAGCGACCGGGCGCTGCGGCCGAAGCCGGCGGTCGCCGACGGCCCGCCCCCGTGACCGGGCCCCGTGCCGGACTGCCTTCGACGACTGCAGGCGGCCCCCCGCTGCGGACGCAGGCTCCGGAGGCCGGGGGAACGGCGGTCTTCGGCGGCCGCCGTTCGCAGGTGGGGCCGTGGTGTCCGGTGGCGTGTCGTTTTCGTCCAGGGGGCCGGCGGGCGGGACAGGCCGCTTTTCGGTGAGGGCCCGCCGCAGGGGATGGCCGGACCTGCGCTCCCCGTTCTCTGGGGGCGATGCGTTCGTTGAGGTCCGGGAAGGCAATGGCCACGGCCGGGCCCGGCCGTCGGTGGACGGGCTTTGACCGCCGAATACGGGTCCCGCGCGTTCGCGCGTGGGGGACGTGTCGTTCATGGTCGTCCTCGGCGCCAATCCGTGCCGACGCGATCGGCGAGGTCGGGGAAGGCCTCGGCCTCGGTCGGAGGGCCTCCCGCCGGGACGACCACGGCCGGGACGGCCCGCACCAGGCCCGTGCCGTCCCGCCGCAGGACGCACACCTGCGCCGGCCGCCGGGCCCCGTCGCCGCCGCGCACCATGTGCACGACGACGGCCCTCGTCGCCGCGAGCTGGCTGTGGGCCGCCTCCCGGGACAGTCCCGCCGCACATGCCAGGGCCTCGATCCGGGCGGGCAGCTCGTCCGCGGCGTTGGCGTGCACCGTGCCCGAACCGCCCTCATGGCCGGTGTTCAGCGCCGCCAGAAGGGACACCACCTCGGCCCCGCGCACCTCGCCCACCACCAGGCGGTCCGGGCGCATCCGCAGGGCTTGGCGCACCAGCTGCGGCAGGTCCACCTCGCCGGTGCCCTCGATGTTCGGCGGCCGGGCCTGCAGCCGGACCACGTGCGGGTGGCGCGGCCGCAGCTCCGCCGAGTCCTCCACCAGCACCAGCCGCTCGGCCGGCCCCGCCAGCGACAGCAGCGCCGAGAGCAGCGTCGTCTTCCCCGTCCCCGTCCCGCCGGTCAGCAGCAGGGCGACCCGCGCCTGCACCAGCGCCTCCAGTAGCCGCACCGCGGGCGGCGCCAGCGCCCCCCGATCCGCCAGCTCGGCCAGGTCCATGCCGCCGCGCGGCGGCAGCCGCAGCGACAGGCAGGCCCCCTCCGGCGCCACCGGCGGCAGCACCGCGTGCAGCCGGGCACCGGACGGGAGCCGGGCATCGCACCAGGGCGCCGCCGCGTCCAGCCGCCGCCCCGCCTGCGCCGCCAGCCGCCGGGCCAGCGCCCGCACCTCCTCCTCGCCGCCGAAGCGAACCCGGGCGGCGCGGTGCAACCCCTCCGGCCCGTCCACCCACACCTCCTCCGGGCCGTTCACCAGGATGTCGGTGACCTCCGGGTCGGCCAGCAGCGGTTCCAGCGGCCCCGCCCCGCACAGCTCGGCGCTCAGCGCGCGCACCACCGCCAGCAGTTCGGCGTCGCCCAGTACCGCCCCCTCGGCGCGCACCGCGGCCGCCACCCGCGCCGGTGAGGGCGCCGCCCCGTCCCGGACCAGCCGCGCCCGCACCGCCTCGAGCAGGGACGTGGCCGGGCCCGCCGCGGGGCTCACCCCGCCACCGGGGCGCGCAGCGCCCCCAGCAGCCGGTCGGCCGCCCGCCCCAGCGCCGAGGCGCCGTCGGCCCCCGGGAGGTCGCCGCGGTCCAGGCCCCGCCGCAGGCGCGGGTCGTCGGGCACGTCCCCCAGCAGGTCCAGGCCGAGCGCCGAGGCGACCGCCGTGCCCGGCAGGTCGGTCCCTGCGCCCCGGGTCACCAGGTGCAGAACCGAGCTGTGCGTGCGCATCCGCGGCACCAGCCGGTAGGCCGCCATCACCGAGCAGAAGTCGGCGGGCACCACCACCAGCACGGCGGTGCACCGGCGCAGCGCCTCCGCCGCCCCCGGGCCGGGCGCGCGCGGGGCGTCGACCACGACCAGGTCGCCGCCGAGGGCCGCCGCGCCCAGCACCGACCGCAGCGCCGGTGCCGGGACCTCTTCGGCCGGCCCCCGGGACCAGGTCACCAGCGGGCACCCGCGGACCCGCGGCAGCACCCCGCTCAGCGCGGGCCAGCTCATCCGCCCCTCGCGGGTCAGCAGGTCCTCCCACCGGGTGCCGCCCGGCCGGTCCTGGCCGCAGACCAGGTCCAGCCCCGGGCCGAGCGGGTCGGCGTCGACGAGCGCGGTGCGCAGCCCCGCCCGCACCCCCGCCATGGCCAGCGCCACGGCGAGCACGCTCGCCCCGGCGCCGCCCCGGCCGCCGACCGCGGCCACCACCGGGCAGGGGCCGGGCCGTTCCCGGCCGGCGTCGGCGAGCAGGTCGGTCAGCCGGGCCTCGTCGCCGGGCAGGTGCAGCAGCGCGCGCACGCCCAGGCGCAGGGCGTCCGGCTCGGGCGGCGGGGCGCCGGAGGGGCGTGGGCCCACGGCGGCCAGGGCGTGCGGATGCGGCGGGGGCTCCAGGTCGGCGAGGGCGGCGAGCAGGTCGCCGCCGACGACGACCAGCGGGGCGCGCGCCCAGTCGCGCAGCGCCGCGCCGGCCGAGGAGGCGACGTGCACCTCGATGGAGGCCGCGGCGGCCAGCCGCAGCAGGTCGTCGAGCAGGGCGGGGTCGTCGGTGGCCAGCAGGGGGCGGGGACGGTCCATGCCCCCGACGATGGCGCGGCGGCAGCGGCCGCGGTAGGTCCGTCGCCGTGCCTGTGGACGGCCGGGGCGGCGGTTCGGAAGCAGGCGCCCGGACCGGTGGGAGCCGATACGGCCGGGGCGAGGGCGCACACCCGCCCTCGAGGCACGTCCCCCGGTCGCGATGGGCCCGGTCGAGTTCGCAGACGACTTCTGAAAACCTCAGAACCGAGCTCTTCGAGTGCCGAGGGCGGTGCTCGGGGCGGCCGATGTCCCTGTGCAGCTCGGGAGCGGATTCTTCTGTGTCCCGTCAAGGAGGCCGCGTTGAGGCACCGGTTGCTCCGCCGGGCCAAGAAGCGTGATGCGGCCCGGCGGGCCGGTGGGCCGGTTCCTCCTTCTTGCCGTTGATCTCGGGGAAGTCGGGGTAATACCCGCCGGTATTCCCCCGACTTCCCCGAGATCAACGGGGGGGTCGGTGCGGGCGGCCGGGGCCCGGAGGGTTCCACCACGCCAGCGGACACGACCCGGGGACCGCCCCGGAAAAGGCGACGGCCCCCGCCGGGGGGATGGCGGGGGCCGTCTCTCGGTCCGGCTCCGGGGGGGTAGAGCCGGCTCCGTTCCTGGAGAGGTTCGGATACGTGCGTCTCCGGCACCGAGCGGAGGTCGAGGGGTGCGGGTTCCGCGCCGACGGACGCCGACGGGCGCGGGTACCGCCGTACCGTGCGCCGCGACGGGAAGGGGGAGGCCCGTGGTCTCTGCGCGCTCGGCCGAGGTAACAGATCTGATACGCAACGTTACCACGGGGGAGTGTGCGGCGGGGGTGCCGGACCGTTCCACCCCCTTTTCAAAACGCCTGATCAGGCGTACAACGGAATCAGGAGGTGGGCACGGACCCACCGGGCGGGGCACCCGGGTACCCACGCGTCACCAAGCCGCGAGAGGCCCGTCCGCACCGGGATACGTCCTGGTCGGAGCTGAGATATGCACGCTTGATAGCCCGGGTTGACCCGCCCTCGGCGGCGTCTCGGCCGCCCCTTCGCAGAGGGGGCCGGGGCGCCGCTCACCGCGTACGGGTTGTGATGGAAAAGAGACGTGCCCGCCCCCGCTCCGTCCCGCTTCAGCCCCGCTTCAGCGCCTCGCAGGTGGCCAGCGAGTCCCGGGCGCCGTCGGCGATCGCCGCGCAGCAGTGCAGCACCCACGTGCGCACGCCCTCCGGGGTCCCGGTGAGGTAGGCGCGCAGCCCCGCGGTGTACTCCTCGCGGCGCTGCAGGTGCCCCAGCTCCGGCGCCGCCAGCGACTTGGGGTCCAGCCCCCGCTCGATCAGCACCAGCCGCTCGGCCGCCCGCGCCACCACACCGTCGCCCCACCCGAACGGGCGCAGCGCCATCAGCTCGCCGTGCACGACCGCCGACACCACCGGCGCGGGCGCCGAGGAGCGCCGCTCCAGCAGTGCGCCGAGCGCCTCCAGCCGGACCTCGACCTCGATCGGCGCGGGCGGGGCGCCCAGCCCCGCGGGGTCCTCCGCCTGCTCGGCGGCGGACCGCGGCCGTCCCAGGCGGTCGGCGCCGGCGCCGTCGGCCGCGGCGAGGGTGTGCAGCCGCGCCAGCGCCTGCCGCGGCGCCTTCGGCCAGGTCTCCACCAGCTGACCCAGCTCGCCGGAGACCCGCAGCGCCCCCTTGACGCGGGGGTCGTCGGCCTCGCCGGAGCGCACCTGCTCCAGGGGCGCCTCCGCGCCGTCGAGCACCGCCGAGGCATGCGCCCCGCGCAGCGCCGACTCCAGGGACACGTCCGCGCTGCGCCGCCGCAGCACCCGGTGGCCGAGCAGCCGGTCCACCACGGTGCGCGCCTCGGCGACCGCCTCGTCGACGCCGGGGAGTTCCGCGATCCGGGCGAGCGGATCGGTCGTTGCCGCATTCACGCCGTCCACACTACTCGGGCGGCTACGCGGCGGTAACCGGCCGTTCGGCGTGCCGCCGCGACCGCTACGCGCCGGTAACCGACCGCCCGCCGTTTTCGCACCTGCGCGCCCTTGTGATGGGCGGCACCCGATTGATGGAGTGGTCCGCGCCACGTGATTCAGTACATAAGGCAAGCAGGCCTACGACGCACGAAGGAGCTGTAACGGTGGCTGAGACTCCCCAGGGGCACGAGACGCTGTCCAACCTGCTTCACGAGTCACGTCGGTTCGCGCCGCCGGAGGACCTCGCCGCCGCGGCCAATGTGACGGCCGACGCCTTCGCCGAGGCGGACGCCGACCGCCTCGCCTTCTGGGAGAAGCAGGCCGGGCGGCTGCAATGGGAGCAGCGCTGGGACCGGGTCCTGGACTGGGACCCCCCGTTCGCCGAGTGGTTCACCGGCGGCACCATCAACGCCGCCGTGAACTGCCTGGACCGGCACGTGGACGCCGGGCGCGGCGACAAGGTCGCCTACCACTGGGAGGGCGAGCCCGGCGACACCCGCACCATCACCTACGCCGAACTCACGGACATGGTCTGCCAGGCCGCCAACGCCCTGGTGGAGCTGGGCGTGCAGAAGGGCGACCGGGTGGCCGTCTACATGCCGATGATCCCCGAGACCGTGGTGGCCATGCTGGCCTGCGCCCGCATCGGCGCGGTGCACATGGTCGTCTTCGGCGGCTTCTCGGTGGACGCCCTGGGCACCCGGCTCGACGACAGCGCGGCCAAGGTCGTCGTCACCGCCGACGGCGGCTACCGCCGGGGCAAGCCGAGCTCCCTCAAGCCCGCGGTGGACGAGGCCGTCCAGGGCCGCCCGGCGGTCGAGCACGTGCTGGTGGTGCGCCGCACCGGCCAGGACGTCGACTGGACCGAGGGCCGGGACGTGTGGTGGCACGACATCGTCGACCGCCAGTCCACCGAGCACACCGCCGAGGGGCACGACGCCGAGCACCCGCTGTACATCATGTACACCAGCGGCACCACGGCCAAGCCCAAGGGCATCCTCCACACCACCGGCGGATACCTCACCCAGGTCTCCTACACGCACTGGGCGGTGTTCGACCTCAAGCCCGAGACCGACGTCTTCTGGACGGCCGCCGACATCGGCTGGGTCACCGGCCACTCCTACATCGTCTACGGCCCCCTCTCCAACGGCGCCACCTCGGTCATGTACGAGGGCACCCCGGACACCCCGCACAAGGGCCGCTTCTGGGAGATCGTGGAGAAGTACGGGGTGACCATCGCCTACATGGCCCCCACCGCCATCCGCACCTTCATGAAGTGGGGCGAGGACATCCCCGCGGGCTTCGACCTGTCGAGCCTGCGCGTCCTGGGCTCGGTGGGCGAGCCCATCAACCCCGAGGCCTACACCTGGTACCGCAAGAACATCGGCGGCGACCGCACCCCCGTGGTCGACACCTGGTGGCAGACCGAGACCGGCGCCATCATGGTCAGCCCGCTGCCCGGCGTGCACTCCGGCAAGCCCGGCGCCGCCATGCGCCCCCTGCCCGGCATCGCCGCCGACGTCGTGGACGAGAAGGGCGAGTCGGTCCCGCCCGGCGGCGGCGGGTACATCGTGGTGCGCGAGCCCTGGCCCTCGATGCTGCGCGGCATCTGGGGCGACCCCGAGCGCTACAAGGACACCTACTGGTCGCGCTTCGACGGGCTCTACTTCCCCGGCGACGGCGCCAAGCGCGACGAGGACGGCGACATCTGGCTGCTGGGCCGCGTGGACGACGTCATGCTCGTCTCCGGCCACAACATCTCCACCACCGAGGTGGAGTCGGCCCTGGTGGCCCACCCCAAGGTCGCCGAGTCCGCCGTGGTCGGCGCCAACGACCCGACCACCGGCCAGGCCATCGTGGCCTTCGTCATCCTGCGCGGCGAGGCCGGCGACGGCGGCGACGATCTGGTCAAGGAGCTGCGCGAGCACGTCGCCGCCTCCCTGGGCCCGATCGCCAAGCCGCGCCAGATCATGGTCGTGCCCGAGCTGCCCAAGACCCGGTCCGGCAAGATCATGCGCCGCCTGCTCCGCGACGTCGCCGAGAACCGGGAGCTGGGCGACGTGTCCACGCTCACCGACGCCGGCTCGATGGAGAAGATCCGCACCGCGTTCGGGGCGGCCTCCGGCGACGACGAGTGAGCCGTGGTCCCGTCCTCGCGTGAGAGGCGCACCCCTCGGAGAGGACGACACGGCGGCCCCGGAAGCACGCGCTTCCGGGGCCGCCGCCCTTTTCGCAGGGCCGGGCGCGGGGAGCACCGGCCGGGAGCGGTGCGCCGACGGCCCGAGACCGCGGACCGGCTCGTCCGATACGCTCCGCAGGCACGCCGAACAGCGTGCCGAGGGGAACCCCCGACGTGGCGAATGTGCAAGGATGCGAGAAGCGTTCGACGGAATGAAGGGAGACGCCGCGATGCCCGAGAACCCGTCGAGTGGCCAGGGGGCCGAGGAGTTCGACGCCGCCGACCGGTCGCTCGGGGAGCTCGTCTCCGAGGCGAGCGGGAACATCTCCCGGCTCGTCCGCCTCGAACTGGAGCTGGCCAAGCTCGAACTGGCGCAGAGCGCCAAGCAGGCCGGCAAGGGCTCGGCGATGTTCGTCGTCGCCGCGGTGCTGCTGCACCTGTTCCTGATCCTGTTCTCCGTGACGGCCGGCCTCTTCCTCTATGACGTCGCCGGGCTGTCCGCCTGGGTCTCCTTCCTCATCGTCACCCTCTTCTACCTGCTCGTCGCGGCGGCCTTCATCGGCGTCGGCGTGATCCAGTTGCGCAGGATCAAGGGCTTGGAGCGGTTCGGGAGCACCATGTCGACCACCGTGGCGGTGCTCCAGGGCGAGCGCCCGGCCGACCGCTGACCCGCGCCCGCCCGGACGCAGGCGCGCCCATGCCCCGCGACGCGCCCGCCCCCGACGACTCCGCCGCCCTGGTCGATGGTCTCTGGAAGCACCGGACCGTCAGTGCGGCGGGCACCCGGTTCCACGTCGCCGAGGCCGGCGACGGCCCGCTCGTGCTGCTGCTGCACGGCTTCCCCGGCTTCTGGTGGTCCTGGCAGGCCCAGATCGGTGCCCTGGCCGACGCCGGGTACCGCGCCGTCGCCGTGGACCTGCGCGGCTGCGGCGCCAGTGACAAGCCCCCGCGCGGCTACGACCTGGTCACCGCCGCCTCCGACGCGGCCGGCCTGGTGCGCGCCCTGGGCGAGCCGGACGCCGCCGTCGCCGGGCACGGCACCGGAGGCCTGGTCGCCTGGACGATGGCGGCCTACTACCCCTGGTCGGTCCGGCGCCTCGCGGCCGTCTCGGCCCCGCACCCCCTCCAGCTCCGCGCCGCCCTGCTGGGGCGGCCGGCGCAGACGTGGGCGGCCCGTCGGCTCTTCGGCGACCAGCTGCCCATGGTCCCCGAGCGCGCGCTGCTCGCCGACGGCGCCGTCCGCGTGGGCGAGATGCTCCGCGAGTGGTCGGCGGCCCCCGGCTGGCCGGACCGGGAGACCGAGCGCAGGTGCAAGGAGGCCTTCAGGATCCCCGGGGTCGCCCACTGCACGATGGAGTACCACCGCTGGCTGTTCCGCTCTCAGGTGCGCCCCGACGGGTACCGGTACAGGCGCAGGATGCGCCGTCCAGCGAACGTGCCGACCCTTCAGCTCCACGGCGACCGCGACCCGTTCATACTGCCCTCGACCGCACGCGGGTCGGGCCGCTATGTGGACGCTCCGTACCGGTGGCGGCTGGTGGAGGGCGCCGGACACTTCCCGCACCAAGAACGCCCGGAGGCCGTCACGAACGCGCTCCTGCGGTGGCTCTGGGACACCGAGCCCGACGCCTGATGGCGGACACGGCACAATCGGGGGAGAGGACGAACGGAGCCCGCACGCGATACGCACGCGACGAGCGTGCGGCACGGGATCCGGGAGACGAGACGGCACGGGCACGGGCCACGCGGGGGAGGGGCGACGCAATGGCGGAGAACGCGGAGCACACACAGCACACACACCACACTGGGCACGAGGAGCACATGGGAGGCCCCGAACGCGCCGACGCGGAACGGGACCGCAACCCGGAGGGGCGAGCCCAGAACCAGCGCCCCCGCGACCGGTTCGGCCGGCCGCTGCCCTACGGCTCTCCCGGGGTTCCGCGGGTCCCCGACGACGCCGTCTTCGCCCCCGATGAAGGGCTGGACGAGGCCCAGTCGCTGCTGGAAGACGGATACGCCTTCCACGCGCACGAGGTCCTGGAAGCCGTCTGGAAGGGCACGCAGGGCCACGAGCGCGAACTGTGGCGCGGCCTGGCGCAGATCGCGGTCGGCCTGACGCACGCCCAGCGGGGCAACCGGGTCGGTGCGGCACGGCTGCTGCGTCGCGGCGCCGAACGGGTGGAGGAGTTCGGCCCCGAGGCGCCCTCCGGCGTCGACGCCCTGGGCGCGGCGGCCCACGCGCGTTCGGTGGCCGACACCGTTGAGGCGGGGCACACGGGCGAGATCGACACCGCCAGGCTGCGTCTCCGCCGCTGAACCCGCCCGCCCGGCTCCCGGGCCGCGGCGGCCTTTCGGGCCCCTCCCCGGGGCCCTCTCTCCCCCGAGGGGCCTCCACGCCTGTGACCGGTGCGTCTCCTGTGACGCGTGGGACGCATGCCGCCTATCCGCCCTGCCGAGTATTTCCTCCACATTTCCTGCGGCTAATCCATTATTGCCGATAATAGTGGGCAACGTCGACCATAAAGGGAAATACGGTGCCTGTGAGATCACCGAGCGATCACATATCCGGCCCCAATGCAAGAAGGGTCGGCCCGGCCCTCACTTTTCACCGCTCCGGTGCGTAGAATCCCCGAACATCGTGCCCGCTGGCACCAGCGGCACCGATGACCGAAGAATACGTGCAGTACGTGGTGGTGGCACCCGCATGACCCTGCTCTGCGCGTCGCTCACGGCGCGCACCCTTGCGGGGCCGTACGTGCCCGTCTCTAGGAGGACGGATTGTCTGGGCTCAGCAGCCTCGCCGTTGACAGCGGCCCGGCGCTCGCCCTGGACGGCATGAATTTCACGCTCGTCGTCGTGGTCCTGGTGGTGGCGCTGCTCGCGCTCGCCGTCGCCGGGGCCCTGGTGCGTGAGGTTCTCAACGCCGGACAGGGAACCGAGCGGATGCAGAACATCGCACTCGCGGTGCAAGAGGGTGCGGCGGCGTATCTCAAACGCCAGTTCCGCACCCTCGTCGTTTTCATCATCGTCATTCCCCTGCTCCTTCTCCTCCTGCCCGCCGACAGCGAGGCGGTCAGGTACGGGCGCTCGGTCTTCTTCGCGATAGGCGCGGTCTTCTCGGCACTGACCGGATTCATCGGGATGTGGCTCGCGGTGCGCGGCAACGTGCGCGTGGCCGCGGCCGCCCGGGAAGGGGGCCAGGCCGGCGAGCACCGGGCCATGCGCATCGCCTTCCGCACCGGCGGTGTCGCGGGCATGTTCACCGTGGGGCTGGGGCTGCTCGGCGCCGCGATCGTGGTGCTGGCCTACCGCGGCGACGCGCCCATCGTCCTGGAGGGCTTCGGGTTCGGCGCCGCGCTGCTCGCCATGTTCATGCGTGTCGGCGGCGGCATCTTCACCAAGGCGGCCGACGTCGGCGCCGACCTGGTCGGCAAGGTCGAGCAGGGCATCCCCGAGGACGACCCCCGCAACGCCGCCACCATCGCCGACAACGTGGGCGACAACGTCGGCGACTGCGCGGGCATGGCCGCCGACCTGTTCGAGTCGTACGCGGTGGTCCTGGTGGCCTCGCTCATCCTGGGCCGCGTCGCCTTCGGCGTGGAAGGGCTGGTCTTCCCCCTGCTCGTGCCGATGATCGGCGTCATCACCGCCGTGATCGGCATCTTCGTCACCGCCCCGCGCGCGCGGGACAAGAACGCCATGTCGGCCATCAACCGCGGGTTCTTCATCTCCGCCGTCATCTCGGCGCTGCTGGTGGCCGTGACCTCCTACGCCTACCTGCCCTCCAGCTTCTCGGAGCTGCAGGGGGTCGACGAGGCCACCGCCGCCCTCGACGGCGACCCGCGGCTGATCGCGTTCGGCTCGGTCCTGGTGGGACTGCTGCTGGCGGCCGCCATCCAGCTGCTCACCGGCTACTTCACCGAGACCACCATGCGGCCGGTCAAGGAGATCGGGGAGAGCTCGGAGACCGGCGCCGCCACGGTCATCCTGTCCGGCATCTCCGTCGGCCTGGAGTCGGCGGTCTACTCGGCCCTGCTCATCGCCGGCGCGGTGTACGCGGCCTTCCTCATCGGCGGGGTCTCGGTCACCGTCAGCCTGTTCGCCGTCGCCCTGGCCGGCACCGGACTGCTCACCACGGTCGGCGTGATCGTGGCCATGGACACCTTCGGCCCGGTCTCCGACAACGCCCAGGGCATCGCGGAGATGTCGGGCGACGTCGAGGGGCGCGGCGCCGAAGCCCTCACCAGCCTGGACGCGGTCGGCAACACGACCAAGGCGATCACCAAGGGCATCGCGATCGCCACCGCGGTGCTCGCGGCGACCGCCCTGTTCGGGGCGTTCCGCACGTCGGTGGAGGGGGCGCTCGGCGACGCGGCCGACACCTTCAGCCTCTCCATCGACCAGCCCAACGTCCTGGTCGGCGTCATCATCGGCGCCGCGGTGGTGTTCCTCTTCTCCGGCCTGGCCATCATGGCGGTGGGCCGCGCCGCCGGCCGCGTGGTGATGGAGGTGCGCGAGCAGTTCCGCACCCGCCCGGGGATCATGGATGGCACCGAGAAGCCGGAGTACGCGCGGGTCGTCGACATCTGCACCCGGGACTCGCTGCGGGAGCTGGTCACCCCCGGCCTGCTGGCGGTCCTCACCCCGATCGCGGTCGGGTTCGCCCTCGGGTACGCCCCGCTGGGCGCGTTCCTCGGCGGGGCGATCGCGGCCGGTGCGCTCATGGCCGTGTTCCTGGCCAACTCCGGTGGCGCGTGGGACAACGCCAAGAAGCTGGTCGAGGACGGCCACCACGGAGGCAAGGGCTCGGAGGCGCACGAGGCCACCGTTATCGGCGACACGGTCGGCGACCCCTTCAAGGACACCGCCGGCCCGGCGATCAACCCGCTGCTGAAGGTGATGAACCTGGTGGCGCTGATCATCGCGCCGAGCGTGGTGCTCTACGCCGACGACATCGCGCTGCGGGCGGGCGCGACCGTGCTGGCGGTCGGTGTCATCGCCGGGGCCATCATCTGGTCGAAGCGCCGCGGCAGCACCGAGGCCCCCGCGCAGCAGATCCCTGCCGCGCGTGAGGAGGCGCCGGCCTCCGACGACACGGGCTCCGAGCGCGCGGTCGGCTCCGCCTCCGACGACGGGAAGACGGACGGGGCGGAAGCGCGCGACGAGGGAGACGAGGGCGACGGCGACAAGCAGCCCGTCACCGACGGGACCGCTAAGGACTGATCCCGCAGTCCGCCACTCCCGAGGCCGCCCGGACCCTGTCCGGGCGGCCTCCGCCGTGTTCGGGGCCGACCGGGGCGCTCGGCGGCGCCGTTCCCGGGGAGCGGCGGGATCCGGCGCAGGACGCCGGGGGTGCCTCCGCCCTCGCCGTCACCACGCATGCGCCCGTCCTGAACGCCGGGAATGGACAGTGAAAGCGCGTACGCTCCCCCCTCGAACCCCGACACACGACCTTGAGCAACACGACCAAGGAGCGACATGTCCGTCCTCGACGTCCCGATCGACGCACTCACCGGTGGCCCCGCCGACCTGGCCGGGTACCGCGGCAAGGCCGTGCTGATCGTGAACGTGGCCTCCAAGTGCGGCCTGACCCCGCAGTACACCGCCCTGGAGGAACTCCAGGGCCGCTACGGCCCGCGAGGCTTCACCGTCGTGGGCGTGCCCTGCAACCAGTTCATGGGCCAGGAGCCCGGCAGCGCCGAAGAGATCGCGGAGTTCTGCTCGGCCACCTACGGCGTCACCTTCCCCATGACCGAGAAGGTCGACGTGAACGGTGAAGGGCGGCACCCGCTGTACGCCGGGCTCGTCGACACCGCCGACGCCGAGGGCCACAGCGGCGACATCCGCTGGAACTTCGAGAAGTTCCTCGTGGCCCCCGACGGCAGGGTCGCCGCGCGCTTCTCCCCGCAGACCGCGCCGGACGACGACCAGGTGACCGGTGCGATCGAGGCGGTCCTCCCCGGATGACCGGGCAGTGGTGGAGCAGGTGAAGCAACGGCGTGGGGAGGGTCCCGGTACCGGCCGGGGCCCTCCCCTCCCTCTCTCCCAGGTTCGTCAGGCGGAACCGTTCTGTGCCGTGTCCTTGCGGCGGGCCGACCCGACCGTGAGGCGGTCGAGGATGGCCGCGCCTGCCAGGACGAGGAGGGCGTAGTTCGTCTGCTCGAAGTAGTGCATGAGGACGCCCGCGACGAGCACGGTGGCGGCGCCGACGACGATGCGGTGCGCGCTTCCCTGGGAGGCGCAGAGGACCAGGAAGGAGAGGAGCGCAAGGACCGCGAGGTCCGGTCGGCCGGAGAGGGCCGCGAAGAGCATGCCGCCGGCGAGGACACCGGCACCGACGAGGGCGCGGACGTCGGTGGTGGGAAGGGAAGCGGGGGCGATGGGGGGCATGGGGGAGTCCTTCTCGGTCGGTCCCGGTGTCGGGGGGGCTCGCCGTGGTGCCGCGCCGGCCGGTGGATCCGGTGGGGTTCGCCGTCCCGCCGCGCCGACCGATGACGATGATTCCGTGAGGGGCCCAGGCCGCGGCAGACGGAGAAGTCACCGGTGCGAGCTGACCGAAGCCACGGGGCGGGGGGTGACGAACATCAGCACAAGGCTCCATAGGCTGGGACGAGACGAGCCGGCCGCAGGGGACCGTACGGCGCGGTCCGGTCCGCGGCGGTCCGGTCGGTGGGTCCGCGGTGACACTGAGGAGGGCACGTGACCGGGATGAAGGGCCTCGCCGTGGTGCTGGGGGCCATGCTCGGCTTCATGGCGGTGATGGCCGTCGTGGCGACCATGGTGGCGCCATGACGGGAACGCTGGTGATCGTTCGCCATGCCAAGGCGGAGAACGGAGACGGCGACGACCATGCGCGGCGCCTGACAGGGAAGGGCCGGGCTCAGGCCCAGGCGGCGGGAAGGCTGCTGGCCGAGTCGGGGATCGTGCCGGATCAGGTGATCTGCTCGACCGCGGCCCGGACCCGGGAGACGCTGGAGCTCGCTCTGGAGCAGATGCCGGGACGGCCGTCGGTCGATTACGAGGACGCGGCGTACGGGGCGGACGACCATACGCTCTTCGACCTCCTCAACCTGGTCCCCAAGGACGTGGGGACGGTGATGCTGGTCGGGCACAACCCGGCGGTGGCACAGATGGCGTCGTCGTTCGTCGACACGCAGGTGCACGGTGGGTACGTCGCCTTCCCGCCGGCGAGCGTCGCGGTGGTCGGCATGGAGGTCGAGTGGCTCTACGCGGCACCGGGTACGGGGAGCGGACGTCTCCTCACCGCGTAGGCGGCGCCCTCCAGGAGGGGATCCGGACGCGGCGCGTCCGGATGCCGGACCGGGAGCCCCTGCGTGGACGGGCTTCCCGCCCGCGACCGTGCCGGGACGGAGCAGCGACGAAGCAGCGGTGGAGCGAGTCCACCAGTGCGTTTGCCATCGGGTCGATCCGTCCCTATAGTGGATCGAGTCGCCCTGAGCCGGGCCCACGGGTTCAGGTTCGGGCGGCGGTCTTCTCTCGGTCGAAGCGAACACCGGACAACGGTGGGCGTGACCGCATCCTCCCGGACACGGAACACTTGGTTCTGAGCACCGGCGAACCGATGGCATACTAGATCACGTGCCTGAAGCGCGCCCTTTCTCGGAACCGGGGAAACCCTCCGGAACGGGTGAGTCAGGGAAAACCGGAACAACCCGCCG
>NZ_ANAS01000031.1:0-189037 GCF_000341205.1 Nocardiopsis baichengensis YIM 90130
AGGATAACCCCTGGTCAGAGAGACTCTACGCAACCAAGGACAGCTCACGAGAGCCCCACGCACGTGGGGATGGGCCGGAGGTCACGGATGCCCGGAGGATCACCCGCATGCGAGCCCCAGGCCCGTGGGGCTGGACCGCGTCGACACTGCGCCGCCGCGGTCACCGCAGGGTGAGCGCCCGGTAGAGGGCGACGACGGTGGAGGCGCCCACGATCTCGCCGCGGTCGATCATCGCTATCGCATCGTCCAGAGCGAACCAGGCAACGCGCTGGGCTTCGTTGATGTCGGGGGCGGTGTCGGTATGCACGGGTTCCCGGCCGAGGTAGATGATCTGGGGCTGGTCGACCGACCCGATGGCGGGCTGGAACGTCACCAGGTGCTCCATGCCGCGGGGGAGCCACCCGGTCTCCTCCTCGACCTCCCGGGCGGCCGCGGCGGCGATGTCCTCGGCGTGGTCGACGTAGCCGCCGGGCAGCTCCCACACCCACCGGTCCACGATGAACCGGTGCCGCCACATCAGCAGGACCTGGCTGCGCTCGTTCATGACCAGGGTCATCGCAGCGGGCGGGAGCTTGGCGACGTACTGGGTGAACTTCACGCCGTCGGGGAGTTCGACGTCGACCGTCGTGAGGCGGATGTGGCGATTCTCGTCGACGAGCTTCTCGCCGTGGATGGTCCATCGGGTGTCAGTCACAGCGACACCCTAGGAGGCGCGGCCCGGCCCGGCCGCACGACGAAGGCCCCCGCACGGGCGGGGGCCTGGTGTCCTGGGGGCCTCAACTGCCTCTCGGGCGGGAGGATTCGTTTCCATGGTTCCGGCTTGTCCCAGCGTAAGCCCCACGCCCGTGGGGATGGACCGCGCTGGGAATCCCGGCGCGTGCATCCTGACCTGCGAGCCCCACGCCCGTGAGGATGGATCACTGGATGGGACGCGCACCGCTCTCCCCGGCCGGGCGGTCACTGGGGGTGGGGGTGCCTGCGCCGGTGCGCAGTAGGTGCGGCGTGTAGGCCGGGTTCACGGGGCCGCCTCCTCCCGTGCGGTTCGGGCGGCCAGCAGTGCCTCCAGCTCGGCCGGGGTGTCCACCGGCGGTGGGGCGGGTGCTCCCGGCGCGCGGGGCTGGGCCCAGACCCAGCGGATGCGCCAGGTGGGCATGACCTCGTCCGCGCCGATCACCCACGCGTGCCCGTGCTTCTCGCGGAGTCGGTCGAGGTGGTCGTGGACGGCCAAGGCGGCCTCCAGCTCGCCGACGGTGCGTCCGACGACCTCCTGGGTGTGCCCGGGGGCCTCGGGGTGGGAGCGTCGGGCGCGCTTCCAGACCGCGCCGCCGGAGGGGCTGCGCAACTGCCCGAGGCGCCACTCGCTCACTGGGGGCCTGCCTGCAGGGGCACGGGCCGCCCGTACCGGGGGCCTGGGGCGGCCATCTGCGCGCGGAGCCCGTCGGCGGTCTCGGCCATGAGGGTGGGCGTCAGATCGGTGCGCTCGGGCGGGGGGGGGGTTGGCCATCCACATTCCCGGGGTCCCGTCGGGGCGCTCCGCCCGCCACACCCGCCAGCGGGGGAAGTCGCGCCGCAGCCTCTCGTCTTCATCCGAGGAGAGGGCGGGGGCAGTCTGCTTCATGTCGTCAGCTTCCGTAGAGCTGGGGGCCGCGCCCCGGGGCCCGTGCAGGCCGCCGGGGCCTTTGCACGCCATGATCCGGACCAGGCCACGGACACCGCACCGACACTGCGAGACATCTACCGACATCTAGCGGCCAAGCCTCTGACGCAAGAAGTCCGAAAGTGCCACGATGGGCCCATGCCGGTGAACGAAAGACTGCGCCGAGCGTTCCACCGGTCCGGCCTCGACATCGGAGGGCTCGCCGAAGCGTCGGGCGTCTCCACCAAATCGGTGGAGCGGTGGATCGCCGGATCGACCCCCCACCCGCGCACCCGCTACCGGGTCGCCGCGATCCTGCAGGAGGACGAGTCCTACCTGTGGCCCGGCGCCGTTGACGGCGCCTCCCTGGCCGGGGCCGAGCTGGTCGCCACCTACCCCCGCCGCTCGGACGTGCCGCGCCATCTGTGGACCGAGCTGCTGCGCGCCGCCGAGCGCGACGTGTGCCTGCTCGCCTACGCTGGCCTGTGGCTGACCGAGGAGCACGCCGACTGGATGCCGACCTTGGCGGCCAAGGCCCGGGCGGGGGCGCGGGTGCGGCTGCTGCTGGGCGCCCCCGATGGGGCGCAGCTCGCAGCGCGCGACTCCGAGTATCAGATCGGGGGAGGGGTGGCCGGGCGGGCGGCGGCGGTGACGGCCTACTACCAGCAGCAGATGCCGCCGGAGGTGGAGATCCGCCTGCACGACACCCCGCTGTACAACAGCATCTACCGGTTCGACGACGAGCTGCTGGTCAACGCGCACGTGTACGGCATCCTCGCCGCGCACACCCCGGTGATGCACTTCCGCAGGATGGACGGCGCGTACTTCCATACCTACGTGGAGAGCTACGAGCGGGTGTGGGCCTCGGCCCGCCCGCTGGCCGGGAGGGAGCAGACGTGAGCAAGGCGACCAGGCGCGTCGACCACTGGCAGGACCCCCAGGCCCCGAAGCCGACGTCGCGCAAGACCTCGGCGTCGGCGTTCGTGCAGGACGAGGCCGGGCGGGTGCTGCTGCTCAAGCGAGTGGACAACGAGTTGTGGACCATCCCCACCGGTGCGGTGAAAAAGGGCGAGTCCGTGGGGCAGGCCGCCGTGCGCGAGTGCCGGGAGGAGACCGGGCTCGACATCGAGATCGTGGGCCTGGTCGGGGTGTTCTCCACGCCGGATCACGTGATCGCCTATTGGCACGGCGACCGACTCGACGAGGTGCGCCAGCCCATCAACATTTGCGTACGCGGCCGTGTGGTCGGCGGTCAGGTCACCCCCGAGCCGGAGGAGGCGATGGAGGTGCGGTGGGTGGCCCCGGGGGAGATCGAGGGCTACCTGGTGGCGCCGGCGCTGCGGTTGCGCATCGAACACGGGCTGTTGGGCGGGGAGCCTTACATCGCGTGAGGCGACCGCGGACACGACGAAGGCCCCCGCGGGGCGGGGCCTGGTGTCCTGGGGGCCTCAACCACCTCTCGGGCGGGAGGATCCGTTTCCACGGTTCCGGCTTGTCCCGGCACGAGCCTCACGCGCGCGGGGACGGGCCCGCCTCTCCGGGGCGGTGTTCGCGCTGTGAAAGGAGTGGGAAATCCCCCTGTTGCGCGGGTGCCGCCGGATCCGGTCGTCGTGGTGTCGAGTACGGTGGCGTCTGACGGGAAATATCCGAAACGGGATTGCATCGAATCGGATAGGTAACGGTATTCGGCGTTCTGCCCGGTACGTCCGCGGTCGGGCGCTAGACTCGTCGCGGTCGGCGGACGACGGTCCGTCACCACCCGATGCACGTTCCGTAAGGACACGGGCCGCGTCCGGGAGGTCTCACTGTGCGAGGCCCCGCGGAGGCGGCCGGCGGTCAGGGAGGGTGGAGGATGAGCGGCTATGTCGCGCGCGTGCGCCGCGGCGACCTGCCCGGGCGCGGGAGCGCGTACGAGGCGCTGGCCGAGTCGGCCGCGCTGCGCTGGGCCGCGGTCGACCCCCTGCTGCCCGCGCCGCCGCGTCCGCGCCGCGCCGGGGACACCCTGCTGACCGTCAGCGACGAGGCGGGCCGCACCGTGGCCGCCGGCACCATGCGCTACTCCTGGTACCAGCCGGGCGAGGTGGGCCGCACCTGGGGGATGCCCGACCAGCACTGGCTCACCCCGGTGGTCGGCGGCCCCGAGCCCGAGCGGGCCCTGGACTCGCTGCTGACCAGCTGGAAGGAGCAGCTGGAGGCCCAGCCCGGCGGGACCGGAGGGGAGTCCTCGGCCCTGCTGACCTGGCCCTCCCGCGACGTGTGCGGCATCGCCCCGCTGCAGCGGCACGGCCTGCAGCCCTACAGCGTGCTCTCGGTCCGCCCGCGCGGGCGCGGGGTGCCGCCGTCGCTGCCGCCGCGCGACGTGGCGATACGGATGGCCGACCGGCAGGACCTGACCCCGGCGGTGGCGCTGCTGATGGAGCAGCACCGCTACGAGGAGCGCTTCGGCGGAGTGTTCGTGCAGCCGGAGACGCCCGAGCAGACCCGCGGTGTGCTGACGGCGGCGCTGAACCGCCGCCCCTCCTGGATCTGGGTGGCCGAGCGCCGGGGCCGGCTGGTGGGCCTGGTGTGGGCCACGCCCCCGCAGCGGGCGCGGTGGACCGGCCCGCTGGTGGCGGCGGCCTCGGCGGCGCACATCGGCTACGGCATCGTCACCGAGGGGGAGCGCGGCCGGGGCATCGGCACGGCGCTGGTGGAGCAGGCGCACCAGGCCCTGGACAGCAGCGGGGCCGAGGTGGCGCTGCTGGACCACTCCCTGATGAACCCGCTGTCCACCCCCTTCTGGGCCCGGGTGGGCTACCGCCCGCTGTGGACCACCTGGGAGGCGCGTCCGGCCGTGGCCATGCGCTGATTCCGCCCCGGCGGGCCCCGCGCAGGCGGCGTGCGGATCGGCCCGGTGGCCGGCGCCACCCCGCTGACGGGCGCGGATGCGCCCCGCCGGGACGCGACCGTGCCGTCGGGCGGGTCGGGGCCTGTTATCCTGGTGGCCCGTGGAGTCCGAGGCCCGGAGCGGAAGACCGCCGGGACCGCGAGGGCGCCGCACGGTCGCCCGTCCTCGTTCGGGCGCTCCGCAGCCATTCGACCACGGGAGCAACACTTGGCATCCGCCGCGAGCACTAAACACCTCTTCGTCACCGGCGGCGTCGCCTCAAGCCTCGGCAAGGGCCTGACCGCGTCCAGTCTCGGCCGGCTGCTGAAGTCGCGCGGTCTGCGGGTCACCATGCAGAAGCTGGACCCCTACCTCAACGTCGACCCCGGGACGATGAACCCCTTCCAGCACGGAGAGGTGTTCGTCACCGACGACGGGGCGGAGACCGACCTCGACATCGGCCATTACGAGCGCTTCCTCGACACCGAGCTGTCGGGGACGGCCAACGTCACCACCGGCCAGATCTACTCCAGCGTGATCGCCAAGGAGCGCCAGGGCGCCTACCTGGGCGACACCGTCCAGGTGATCCCGCACATCACCAACGAGATCAAGGCGCGCATCTACGCGATGGAGTCCGCCGGCGTCGACGTGGTGATCACCGAGATCGGCGGCACCGTCGGCGACATCGAGTCGCTGCCGTTCCTGGAGGCGGTGCGCCAGATCCGCCACGAGATCGGCCGGGACAACTGCTTCTTCCTGCACGTGTCCCTGGTGCCCTACCTGGCGCCCTCCGGTGAGCTCAAGACCAAGCCCACCCAGCACTCGGTGGCGGCGCTGCGCAACATCGGCATCCAGCCCGACGGGCTGGTGTGCCGGTCGGACCGCCCCATCCCCGACGCCATGAAGTCCAAGATCAGCCTCATGTGCGACGTGGACGAGGGCGGCGTGATCTCCTGCCCCGACGCCCCCTCCATCTACGACATCCCCAAGGTCGTGCACCGCGAGGGCCTGGACGCCTACGTGGTCCGCCGCCTGGGCCTGGCCTTCCGGGACGTGGACTGGAGCGAGTGGGACGACCTGCTGGGCCGGGTGCACAACCCCGCCAACGAGGTCACCATCGCCCTGGTCGGCAAGTACATCGACCTGCCCGACGCCTACCTGTCGGTCACCGAGGCGCTGCGCGCCGGCGGCTTCGGCGAGGACACCCGGGTCAACATCCGCTGGGTGGCCAGCGACGACTGCCAGACCCCCGAGGGCGCCCGCCGGGAGCTGGAGGGCGTGGACGGGGTCCTGGTGCCGGGCGGCTTCGGCGTGCGCGGCATCGAGGGCAAGCTGGGCGCGATCCGCCACGCCCGGGAGAACCGCATTCCGCTGCTGGGCATCTGCCTGGGCCTGCAGTGCATGGTGGTCGAGTACGCGCGCACCGTCGCCGGGATCGAGGGCGCCAACAGCGCCGAGTTCGACGACAAGGCCGGCGAGCAGGTCATCGCGACCATGGCCGACCAGGCCGACGTGATCTCCGGCGAGCGCGACATGGGCGGCACCATGCGGCTGGGCCTGTACCCGGCCGACCTGGCCGAGGGGTCGCTGGTGCGCCAGGTGTACGGCAAGGCGCGGGTCTCCGAGCGCCACCGGCACCGCTTCGAGGTCAACAACGCCTACCGGGGCCGGCTGGAGGAGGCCGGCCTGGTCTTCTCGGGCCTGTCGCCCGACGGCCGCCTGGTGGAGTACGCCGAGCTGCCGCAGGAGGAGCACCCCTTCTTCGTGGCCACCCAGGCCCACCCGGAGCTGCGCTCCCGGCCGACCCGCCCGCACCCGCTGTTCTCCGGCCTGGTGGCGGCCGCCCTCAAGCGCTCGGCCGAGGCGCGCGCCTGATGGCCGCCTCCTGGGGCGACAAGCTCGCCGACCTGCCCGAGGACCGCGCGACCGTGGCGCGCGAGGTGCCCTTCCGGGGCGCCAAGACGCGGGTGCACGTGGACCGGCTGGTGCTGCCCGGCGCCGACGGCCCCGAGGAGGTCGCCCGCGAGTACCTGGTGCACCCGGGTGCGGCGGCGGCGCTGGCCCTGGACGAGGCCGGCCGGGTGCTGCTGGTGCACCAGTACCGGCACGCGGTGGGCGAGCGGCTGTGGGAGCTGCCGGCGGGGGTGCGCGACGAGGAGGGCGAGGCCCCGGTCCGCACCGCCGCGCGCGAGCTGGAGGAGGAGGCCGGGCACCGCGCCGAGCGCTGGTTCGAGCTGGCCGACTTCTACCCCTCGCCGGGCTTCTCCACCGAGCGCATCCAGGTGTTCCTGGGGCGCGGCGTGAGCCCGGTCCCCGCGGCCGAGCAGACGTTCCAGCGGGTGCACGAGGAGGCCGACCTGCGGCCCGAGTGGGTGCCGCTGGAGGAGGCGGTGCGCGCGGTGGCCGAGGGCCGGGTGCGCAACGGCGCCTCGGTGGTGGGCCTGCTGGCGGCGGCCGCCGCCGAGCGCGACGGGTTCGCCTCGCTGCGCCCGGCGCTGTAGCCGGAGCCGCCCCGGGCGGCGCGTCGACGACGCACGACGCCGGTGCCGCGGCCCCGTACGGGGCCGCGGCACCGGCGTTCGCGTGCCCTTCGGGCCTGAGGCGCGTCCCTATGGCATCATCTGTCCCGGAAACGCGGGGAGCCGGGTGATGACGACGAGCGCCGAGCACGGGACCAGGGCGGACCGGAGTGAAGCCGCCGCTGCGGTGGGCACCTATCTCGACCACCTGGCCGTCGAGCGCGGGCTGGCGGCCAACACCCTCGCCTCCTACAGGCGCGACCTGCGACGGTACGTGCTCCACCTGGATGCGCGGGGCCTGGGGTCGCTGGCCGAGGTGGGGGCCGAGGACGTGTCGGCGTTCCTGCGCGCGCTGCGCGAGGGGGACGAGGACCATCCCCCGCTCGGCGGGAATTCGGCGGGCCGGGCCGTGGTGGCGGTCCGGGGCCTGCACCGCTTCGCTTTCCGGGAGGGGCTGGCCCCCGCCGACCCCGCCGCGGAGGTGAGCCCTCCCCGACCCATGCGGCGGCTGCCCAAGGCGGTCCCGCTGGAGGACATCGAGGCCCTGCTGGCGGCGGCCGGGGGAGAGGGCGACCCGCGCGCGCTGCGCGACCGCGCCCTGCTCGAACTGCTCTACGGCACGGGCGCCCGCATCTCCGAGGCGGTCGGGCTGGACGTGGACGACGTGACCGGTCCGGCCCCGCCCGGTGTCGAGGACGGCGGGGTCGTGCGCTTCCGGGGTAAGGGCGGCAAGGAGCGCATGGTGCCGGTGGGCCGGTTCGCCCGGGAGGCGGTCCAGGCCTACCTGGTGCGGGGCCGGCCCGCGCTGGCCGCATCGGGCCGGGGCGCCTCGGCCCTGTTCCTCAACGCGCGCGGCGGGCGGCTGACCCGGCAGGGCGCCTGGGCGGTGCTCCGGGCGGCCGCCGAGCGCGCGGGGCTGCGCGACGTCTCCCCGCACACCCTGCGGCACTCCTTCGCCACCCACCTCATCGATGGGGGCGCGGACGTGCGCGTGGTGCAGGAGCTGCTGGGGCACGCCTCGGTCAGCACCACTCAGGTGTACACGCTCGTGACCGTCGACCGGCTGCGCGAAGTGTACGCGGCCGGGCATCCCAGGGCCCGCCGCTGACGGGATTCCGTGTCCGACAAGTGCGGCACACGGGGGTCCTGGGCGCGTAGAGTGTCGCGTTGAATCACCCCGTGCGGACGTTCTAGAGTCGCCGCACGACGGTAGGCCGCTGTCGACATGGCGAGTTGTTTCCGACGGCCGGCCGCGAGGCGGGCCCACCGGGCCCGGGCAGCCGGTCCGTAGGGAGGTCAAAGGGTTGTGAGCTGGTCGCGATACGACGATGCGGAGGCGGGAGCCCCCATCGACGACGAGATGCAGGGCGCGGCGGCGAGCAGCCCGTGGGGGGAACCGCGCAGCACGGGGGACGAACTGCAGACCAAGAGAGCGAAGCCGAGCTTTCCGGATCCGGAGCCGCTGGACCGCCACGGTCCGGCCCGGATCGTGGCACTGTGCAACCAGAAGGGCGGGGTCGGCAAGACCACGACCACCATCAACCTCGGGGCGGCGATCGCCGAGTTCGGGCGGCGGGTGCTGCTCGTCGACTTCGACCCGCAGGGCGCGCTGTCGGTCGGCCTGGGCCGACTGGACCCGCGCGAGCTGGACCTGACCGTCTACAACCTGCTGATGCAGCGCGACGTCACGGTCGAGGACGTGCTGCTCAAGACGGACGTGGACGGGCTGGACCTGATCCCGAGCAACATCGACCTGTCGGCCGCCGAGGTGCAGCTGGTCGGCGAGGTCGCCCGTGAGCAGATGCTGGCGCGTGCGCTGAGACCGGTGATGGACGACTACGACGTCGTGCTCATCGACTGCCAGCCGTCGCTGGGCCTGCTCACCGTCAACGCGCTCACCGCCGCCGACGGCGTGGTGGTGCCGCTGGAGTGCGAGTTCTTCGCGCTGCGCGGTGTGGCGCTGCTGATGGACACCATCGAGAAGGTGCAGGAGCGCCTGAACGAGGACCTGGTCATCGACGGGTTCCTGGGCACCATGTACGACCCGCGCACGCTGCACGCGCGCGAGGTGCTCTCCACCATCGTGGAGGGCTTCGGGGACAAGGTGTACGGCACGGTGATCAACCGGACCGTCCGCTTCCCCGACGCCACGGTGGCCGGGGAGCCGATCACCCGCTTCGACACCTCGTCGGCGGGTGCGTCCGCCTATCGTGATCTCGCGAAGGAGGTGCTGGCCCGGTGGGCAAACAGCGATCACGCCGTGTGACGCTGCCCGGTGCGGACGAACTGTTCTTCCGGTCGTCCGAGCCGCCCGCCCCAGAGCCTGCACCCGACCGCGCGGGGGGACCCCCCGCACCGGCGACGGGGGCCGACGAAACGGTCTCCGGGGGTTCTGCGCGGCATTCGTCGACTCCGCAGAGTAGCGACCCGGTGGCGGATAGTGTCGACGCGGGTCCTGTCGGCGTGGGCGGCGCCGGTGCCGGGAGCGCCGAGACGGATGGAGCGGACCGGGACGGCGGCGGGCAGGCGGCCGCCGAGGCCGCGGGCGCGCCCGCGGCGCCGAAGAAGGCGCCCCGGCCCAGCGGGCGGCAGCGCCACGACGAGAAGATCACCGTGTACATCTCGGCGCCGGAGCTGCTCGCGCTGGAGCAGGCCCGGCTGACGCTGCGGGCCGAGCACGGCCTGGCCGCCGACCGCGGGCGCATCGTGCGCGAGGCCGTGGCGGTGCTGCTCGCCGACTTCGACGAGAACGGCGGCGAGAGCGTGCTCGTGCGGCGGCTGACCGGCTGAGACGGGACGGGCACCGCCGCGGCGGTGCCACTCTAGAGGGATGACCGAAGAGCGCACCGAGGAGGAGGCCGCCGGCGACGGCGGCTTCCTGGTGCACCTGGACAACTTCGAGGGGCCGTTCGACCTCCTCCTCGGGCTGATCTCCAAGCACAAGCTGGACATCACCGAGGTCGCCCTGTCCAAGGTCACCGACGAGTTCATCGCCTACATCAGGGCGCACGAGGACTCCTTCGACCTGGACCAGGCGAGCCACTTCCTGCTGGTGGCGGCCACGCTGCTGGACCTGAAGGCGGCGCGGCTGCTGCCCCGGGGGGATGTGGAGGACGAAGAGGACCTGGCGCTCCTGGAGGCGCGGGACCTGCTGTTCGCCCGGCTGCTGCAGTACCGGGCCTACAAGCAGGTCGCCGCGCTGCTCGAAGAGCGCTTCTCCGCCCAGGGGCGCCGGTTCGCGCGCGCGGTGGCGCTGGAGCCGCGCTTCGCCGAGGCGCGGCCGGACGTCATGCTCAAGCTGGGCCCGCAGGAGTTCGCCGCGCTGGCGGCCCGGGTGTTCACCCCGAAGGAGCCGCCGAGCGTCCCGGTGACCCACATCCACCAGCCCAAGACCTCGGTGCGCGAGCAGGGGGCCCAGGTGGTGGAGGCGCTGCGCGCGGCCGGGGAACTGACGTTCGCCGAGCTGACGGCCGAGTGCGAGGGTACCTTCGAGGTGGTCGCCCGCTTCCTTGCGCTGCTGGAGCTGTACCGGGCGGCCAATGTGGGCTTCGACCAGCCCGAGCCGCTGGGCGAGCTGCTGGTGCGCTGGACCGGTGACACCGTCGGCGAGGTGGACGTGAGCGACGAGTACGAGGACGCCGCCCCCGGGGACGGGGCGGACGGCGGAGGGGAGCGCGGGTGACCGCGGGACAGGACACCGCTGAGGCGGCCGGGGCACAGGCGGCCGAGGAGGGAACGGCCGGGGCACGGGCGCGGGAGGCCGACCCGCTGCTGCGGCGCGACCTCGAGGCGGTGCTCATGGTGGTGGACCAGCCGGTGCCCGCCTTCGACCTGGCGCGCGGGCTCGGTCGGACGCTGGACGATGTGGCCGGCGCCCTTGAGGAGCTCTCCCGGGAGTACACCGACCAGGGACGCGGGTTCGACCTGCGTCAAGTCGCCGAGGGATGGCGGATCTACACCCGTCCGGAATGCGCAGAGGTCGTCGAGCGGTTCTTGAAGGAGGGCCAGGAGGTCCGGCTGACGCAGGCGGCGCTGGAGACGCTCGCGGTGGTCGCCTACCGGCAGCCGGTCTCCCGGGGAAGGGTCTCCGCGGTCCGCGGTGTGAACTGCGACGGGGTTATGCGTACCCTCGTACTGCGAGGGCTCATCGAGGAAGCGGGCCAGGACCCCGAGTCCGGGGCGCACCTGTACCGCACGACCAGTTACTTCCTCGAACGTCTGGGCCTGCTGAGCCTCGACGATCTTCCGGATCTGGCCCCGTTCCTGCCTGACGACATCGAAGGTATTGACGAAACCGGTGAACACACCACGTAAGAACGACAGGTCCCGCGGTGGCCGGGACTCCTCCGGAGCGCGCGGTGAGCGCGGCCGGGCACCGCGCGGTGAGCGCGGCGACGACAAGTACGAACGTTCCCAGCGCCGCGAAGGCCGGCGCACTGAGCACCGGTCCGAGCCCCGGTCCGGGCGTGAGGGTCGCGGTGGCGACCGGCGCGACGACCGGGGCGCCGAGAGGCGTGAGGGCCGCCGCCCTGAAGGCCGTGAAGGCCGTGAGGGCCGCCGCTTCGACGAGCGGTCCGAACGGTCTCAGCGGTCTGAGCGCTCTGAGCGCTCCGGGCGCGGAGGACGTCCTGGAACGGGCCGGGCGGACCGGCGCGAGGGCGGACGCGGGGCCTACGGCGGCTCCGACCGCGGTGGGCCCGAGCGCAAGGAGCGCTCCGGCCGCCCGGAGCGTGCGGGCCGTCCTGAGCGTTCGGGTCGCCAGGACTCGGCGCGCCAGGAGCGCGGCGGCCGCCAGGACCGATCGGGCCGCCCCGGCCGTCCTGAGCGTTCCGGGCGCCCCGAAGGCGGGGGCCGCCCCGAGCGCGGAGGACGCCCCGAACGTGCCGGACGCTCCGACCGCACGGACCGCGGCGACCGCACCGGGCGCCCGGGAGGAAAGGGAGGCCCCGCGCGCGGCGACGGCGGCCGTGCGCCGCAGAAGCCCCGCTCGTCGGGGGGCTCAGAGCGTGATCTCTCCCACCAGGCCCGTGCCCGTCTGAAGGCGCTCCGCTCCGAGTTCGACCCGGCCGACGAGGACCGCGTCCCCGACGAGGAGCGCGACTCCTACGAGGGCGTGCCCGGCGGCATCCGGCTGCAGAAGGCCCTGGCCCAGGCCGGGGTGGCCAGCCGCAGGGCCAGCGAGGAGCTGATCGCCGAGGGCAGGGTCAGCGTCGACGGCCAGGTGGTGCGCCGATTCGGGGCCCGCGTGGACCCCGAGTCCTCGGAGATCCGCGTCGACGGCATGCTCGTCAACACCGCGCCCGACCGGCTGTACTTCGCCCTGAACAAGCCGCGGGGCGTGGTCAGCACCATGTGGGACCCCGAGGGGCGTCCGACGCTGTCCGACTACGCCGGGCAGACCGAGGAGCGCCTGTTCCACGTGGGGCGGCTGGACACCGAGACCGAGGGCCTGATCCTGCTCACCAACGACGGCGAGCTGGCCAACCGGCTCACCCACCCCCGCTACAAGGTCGTCAAGACCTACGTGGCGAAGGTGCCGGGCCCGGTGCCGCGCGAGGTCGTGCGCGCCGTCCGCAAGGGCGTGGAGCTGGAGGACGGGCCCGTGCAGGTGGACTCCTTCCGGGTGGTGGAGAACCACGAGCCCAAGGCGCTGGTGGAGATCCGCCTGCACGAGGGGCGCAAGCACATCGTGCGGCGCCTGATGGAGGCGGTCGACTCCCCGGTGAGCGATCTGGCCCGCACCCAGGTGGGGCCGGTCGGACTGGGCACCCTCAAGACGGGCACCATGCGCGCCCTGACCGCGCGCGAGGTGAGCGAGCTGTACACGGCCGCGGGCATGTGACCCCCGCCCGTCCGTAGCCGCGGACCCGGGAGCGCCGCGGGGTGGACTCCACCCCGCGGCGCTCGCATGTCGCACGCCTCAACGCCGGGGAACTCGGGATCTCCCGCTCACCTGGTGGGACGTCGGTTACCCGCAGGGGCGCCCGATGGTGCACAGTTGGGTCGGGCAGACGCGGTTCCGGGGCCGAGGGGCCCAGGCGCCGCCTGAGGAGCAGGAGAGGGACGAGGCCACAGTGGCAGTGCGAGCGATCCGTGGTGCGGTTCAGGTCGACGCCGACGAGCGGGAGCTCGTCATCGAGGCGACCGCCGAGCTGGTGTCGGAGGTGATGCGCCGCAACGGCCTGTCGCCCGGCGACGTGATCAGCGTGCTCTTCACCGCCACCACCGACCTCACCTCCGAGTTCCCCGCGCTGGCCGCGCGCAAGGTGGGCTTCTCCGACGTGCCCCTGATGTGCGCGAGCGAGATCGCCGTCCCGCACGGCATGCCGCGGGTGGTCCGGCTCATGGCGCACGTGGAGACCGGCCGCCCCCGCTCCGAGCTGCACCACGTCTACCTGCGCGGCGCCCAGGCCCTGCGCCTGGACATCGCCCAGTGACCCGCGCCCGCGCGGCCGCCGCGGCCCCGGGCGCGCGCCGCCCGGTAGGCTGAGTGTGCGGCCCTGACCTGCGGGCCCACCGAACGACGGAGGGGAAGCGCACACCCATGATCGACCGCGTCGTGGTCATCGGGACCGGGCTGATCGGCACCTCGGTCGCGCTGGCCCTGCGCGGGCGGGGCGTGCGGGTCCACCTGGACGACCCCGACCCGCGCACCCTGCGCATCGCCCGCGACATGGGCGCCGGCGAGGAGCTGGGGGCCGACCCCGGGCCGCCCGCCGACGTCGCCGTGGTCGCCGCGCCCCCGGCCGCCGTGCCCGCCGCCCTGCTGCAGGCCCAGCGCCGGAACCTGGCCCAGGTCTACACCGATGCCGCCAGCGTCAAGGCGCGGGTGGCCGGGGAGGCGGAGCGGGCCGGCTGCGACATGGCGTCCTTCGTGCCCGGCCACCCCATGGGGGGCCGGGAGAAGAGCGGTCCCGGCGCCGCCCGCTCCCACCTGTTCGAGGGCCGCTCCTGGGCGCTGTGCCCGACCCCCGCGGCCTCCGCCAAGGCGGTGGAGGCCGTCACCGAGCTGGCCCGGCTGTGCGGGGCCGACCCGGTCGTGATGGACGCCGCCGCGCACGACCGCGCGGTGGCGCTGGTCTCGCACGCCCCCCACCTGGCCTCCTCGGCGGTGGCCGCGCGGCTGGTGGGCGCCGACCCCCAGGCGCTGCGGCTGGCCGGGCAGGGCGTGCGCGACGTCACCCGGATCGCCGGAGGGGACCCGGGGCTGTGGACCGAGATCCTCGGCGGCAACCCGGAGCCGGTGGCCCAGGTGCTGGAGGCCGTGGCCGGCGACCTGTCGGCGGCGGCGCGCCGACTGCGCCAGGAGGGCGGCGCCGGCCTGGAGGGCGTGCGCGACCTGCTGCGGCGCGGGGTGGAGGGCCGCGACCGGATCCCCGGCAAGCACGGGGAGCCCTCGCCGGCCGTCCCCCGCTACACCGAGGTGCCGGTGGTGCTCCCGGACGAGCCCGGTGCCTTGGGCCGCCTGTTCTCGGAGGTGGGCGAGGCCGGCGTCAACATCGAGGACGTGCGCATGGACCATTCGCCGGGCCAGCCGCTGGGGCTGGCGCAGCTGTCTGTGCTTCCCGAGACGGCCGAAGGCCTGGTCGCGGCGCTCCGCGAGCGCGGCTGGTCCGTGCACGTCTGAGGCGCCGCGGCGCGCCCAGGGGAGCGGCCCGGCGGGCCCGGCGACCGGGCGGAACAGGGGGACCGCGGCTGTAACCTGTTTCGTTGAGATGAGATGGAACCGAACCCCTGGGGAGAGAACCGACGTGAGCGCGCAGGGCAACGCCGGAGCGGGCGCCGAGGGTGCGGCCGGGCCGGGCATGGTGATCGCCATCGACGGCCCGTCGGGGTCGGGCAAGTCCAGCACCTCCAAGGGCGTGGCCGCCGCGCGCGGCTTCGAGTATCTCGACACAGGGGCGATGTACCGCGCCCTGACCTGGTGGATGATGCACCACCGGGTCGACGTTTCCGACGCGGAGGCCGTCGCCGCCGCCGCGTCGCGGCCGGACATCACCATGGGCACCGATCCGTCGGCCCCCACCGTCCAGGTGGACGGCGCGGACGTGGCCCAGGCGATCAGGACGCAGGAGGTCACCTCCAGCGTCAGCGCCGTCAGCGCCGTGCCGGCGGTGCGTGAGCGGCTCGTGGCCATGCAGCGCGACACGATCGCGCGGGCACGGCGCGAGTCGGGCGGAATCGTCGTCGAGGGGCGCGACATCACCACAGTGGTGGCCCCCGACGCCGCCGTGAAGATCTACCTGACGGCCAGCGCGGAGGCGCGTGCGGAGCGCCGCAGCAAGGAGGTGCGCACCGACGACGTCGAGGCCACCAGGCGCGCGCTGGCCCTGCGCGACCGGTTGGACTCCTCGCGGGAGTCCTCGCCGCTCACGCAGACCGAGGACGCCCTGGAGCTGGAGACCAGCGGGCTGGGCCTGCAGGAGGTCATCGACATCGTCGTCGGCCTGGCCGACGAGGCGGAGCAGGGCGCGCAGGCGCAGGCCGCCGCACAGTAGCGGAGGCGCCCGGCCCCGGGGCCGGGCGCACCGCATGCACGACGACCACCCCCGCGGCACGCGTCCCGGGCGCGCGGGGAGACGGAACCGGGAGAGTTCGGAGAACCCATGAGCGAGAACAGCCGTGCCACGGACGAGGCGGCCGCCGCGGCCGCCGAGGGCGAACAGGCGGAGGTCCTGCCGGTCGTCGCCGTCGTCGGACGGCCCAACGTCGGAAAGTCGTCCCTGGTCAACAGGGTGCTGGGGCGCCGTGAGGCGGTCGTGGAGGACGTTCCGGGCGTGACCCGGGACCGGGTGGCCTACGACGCCTCCTGGCTGGGGCGGCCCTTCACCCTCGTCGACACCGGTGGGTGGGAGACCGACGCCGAGGGCATGGCCGCCAGCGTCGCCCGGCAGGCCGAGTACGCGGCCCAGGCCGCCGACGTGGTGCTCTTCGTGGTGGACGCCACGGTCGGGGTCACCGACGCCGACGCGGCGGTCACCCGGGTGCTGCGCACCACCCGCAAGCCGGTGGTGCTGGCCGCCAACAAGGTGGACGGCCCGGCCCAGGAGGCTGAGGCCATGGAGCTGTGGAACCTCGGCGTGGGCGAGCCGATCGCGGTGTCGGCGCTGCACGGGCGCGGCACCGGCGACCTGCTGGACGCGGTCGCCGCGCACTTCCCCGGCGAGCACGAGCCGGCCGAGCCCGCCCCGGAGGAGGGGCCGCGCCGCATCGCCCTGCTGGGCCGCCCCAATGTCGGCAAGTCCAGCCTGCTCAACCGGCTGGCGGGGGAGGACCGGGTGGTGGTCGACCCGATGGCCGGCACCACCCGCGACGCCGTCGACGAGCTGATCGAGCTGGGCGGGACCACCTGGAAGTTCATCGACACCGCGGGCATCCGGCGCCGCTTCCGCCGGCTGCAGGGCGCCGACTACTACGCCACCATGCGCACGTCCGCGGCGCTGGACCGCGCCGAGGTCGCGGTGGTGCTGATGGACGTCTCCGAGCCGCTGGCCGAGCAGGACATCCGCGTGGTCGAGCAGGTCATGGAGTCGGGCCGGGCCATGGTGCTGGCCTTCAACAAGTGGGACACCCTCGACGAGGACCGCCGCTACTACCTGGAGAAGGAGATCGACCGGCAGCTGTCGCGGGTCTCCTGGGCGCCCCGGGTGAACATCTCGGCCAAGACCGGGCGGCACATGGAGAAGCTGGTGCCGGCGATCGAGACCGGCCTGGCCTCGTGGGACGCGCGGATCCCGACCGGGCGGCTGAACAGCTGGCTCAAGGAGCTGGTCGCGGCGACGCCGCCGCCGGTGCGGGGCGGCCGCCAGCCCAAGATCCTCTTCGCCACCCAGGCCGACGTCCGGCCGCCGCACTTCGTGCTGTTCACCACCGGCTTCCTCGAGGACAACTACCGGCGGTTCATCGAGCGCCGCCTGCGCGAGGACTTCGGGTTCGAGGGCAGCCCGGTCAAGGTCAGCATGCGCATTCGTGAGAAGAAGGGCGGGGGCAAGGCCTCCAAGGGCAGCGTCCGTCCCGACTGGCGGCGCTGAGCGCGCGGGGGCGGCGGATCGGCCGCCCCCGCGCGCGTCCCCGGATCCGATCGCGCCGCAGAGCGCGGGAAATCGAGGTCGGCCGTGTACAAGGTGCTGGTGAGCGCCTGCCTGATGGGGCGCAAGGTGCGCTACGACGGCGGGGCGAAGACGTCGGAGCATCCGGTGCTGGAGCGCTGGCGGGCCGAGCGGCGCCTCGTCCCGCATTGCCCGGAGATCGCGGGCGGGCTCCCCGTTCCGCGCCCTCCGGCGGAGATCGCCGGTGCGGCGGGGGCCGAGGCGGTGCTGGACGGCGCGGCCGCGATCGTCACCCCGGAGGGGGCGGACGTCACCGACCACTTCGTGGCCGGAGCGCGCGCTGCGCTGGAGACCGCCTGGAGCCAGGGGGTGCGCCTGGCGGTGTTGAAGGACGGCAGCCCCAGCTGTGGAAGCCGGGCCGTCTACGACGGCTCCTTCTCGGGCGCGAAGGTTCCCGGCCAAGGGGTGACGTCCTATCTGCTCTCGGACAGCGGCATCCCTGTGTTCACCGAGGACGAGCTCGACGCCGCCGAGGCCTTCCTGAAGGATCTGGAGGCAAGAGAGCCGGAGGTCCCCTTCCTCTGAGCGCCGTCGCTTCGCAGAGCGCTCCGGCGGGCGTGTTGCCGCGCCGACCCGCCGGGACCTCGTCGGCGGGATGACACCACGCGCGTAGCGTCCCGTTCCCTGCCCGGAGCTCGGCAGTGGGTCAGCGGGAGTCGTCGGCGTGGTAGCGCGCCCATTGGTCCAGGCTCCTGGCCGGCGAGCCGGTGACGCGCTCGACCGTGTCGGTGACCGCCCCAGGCGCCTTCGACATTCGCGCATAGGCGTCGAGCAACTGCTCCGCCGCGGCCCGCTCCCAGCCCTCGGATGCCATCTCCTCGATGACCTCTCCTCGCGAGGGGACCAGGAGCCGGATCGGCCGGCCGACGGCCCGCCCGATGATCGCCACCTGCTCCTCGGTCGTCAGCGGCCGGGGGCCGGAGAGCACATGCCGGGCCCCGTCGTGGCCGTCCCCGATGAGGGCGCGGACGGCCACCTCCGCGGCATCGCGTTCGTCCAACAGCGCGCGGGAGGCGCGGGGGAAGGCATCGCGCACCGTTCCGTGCCGACGGATCTCCGGGGCCCAGCCGAGCAGTGAGGAGGCCGGCCCTCCCGCCCGCACGGCGGTCCACGGGACCCCGGCGCCCTCGACCTCCCTTTCGACGGCCGCGTGCCTGCGGTTGACGGGATCGGTCTGGACGGCGGGGTCGGGTCGGCCGTCGGAGCAGTCCTTCACGCCTGCGGAGGAAAGGTGGACGATCCGGGGCGCGCCGGGCCCGAGTGCGCCGGCAGGAGACCCCGGTGATTCAGCGGGCACGTCCCCCTGGTGCGCGCCCTCTCCGTTGTTGATCTCGGGGAAGTCGGCCTTGTACCGGCCGGTACAAGGCCGACTTCCCCGAGATCAACAACGCGGCCTGCCCGAGGGACCCGTTGACGGCCCTGACGGCGCTGCGCGTGATCCGTTACCGGACCATCCCGGACCCGCCGCCCGGCAAGCAGGCCCGGGGAAGCACCCGCCTCTCCCCGCCGCCGCCGACCACCCCGACCCCAGCCGGCCCGCCGCCCGGCCGGAGGCCGTGAGCGGGGCACCTGCCGGGCCGTCGTTGCCGCTGTTCGCGTCCGTTACCGGCGTCGGCGGGTGCCTGATGGGGCCTCGACGTCCGCCGGGTCCTCGACCGCCCTGTCGTTGCGGTATCAGCGGGTCGCGCCCGCCGGTGTCCGGCGGCGTCGGTCACCGAGGGTTGACCGGGCGGCAACGCCTCGGTCACGGGGCGGGGGCACACTCGGGTAGGGGGCCGTGGTCGGGGCCGGTCTCGCGATCGGCGGCCGCCCGCGCGGCGGGTGGGGTGCCATTGTGAGGGGTGTCGCATGCGCACAGGGTGACGTCAACCCTCACGCGACGGTAATCTCTTCGGTGTCGGGTTGATCTCCGTCAGGGCGGTTCCTTCCTGTCGGCCCGGGTCTCGGTACGAGCCCTCCGCCACCGCCCTCTCCGTCCTCCGCCCGTACCCGGGCGGACCGGCTCCGCGGCACCGGCGCCGCGCGGCGCCCCGCGGCCGGAACGGCCGCGCCGGGCCCACCCGACCACCGCTTCCACGGGGCACGCCCCCGTGTGCTCCGAGTTGACCGCACCGCGGCCCCGGTCGTGCCGGGCCGCCCTGCCGAGATGGGCTGCATGACCGCGCACACCTCCGCGAAGCGCTGGAGACCGACCGTCCCCTCCCTCCCCGTGCTGCGCACCGAGGTCCTGTCGGGCCTCGTCGTCGCACTGGCGCTGATCCCCGAGGCGATCTCGTTCTCGATCATCGCCGGCGTCGACCCGCGGGTCGGCCTGTTCGCCTCCTTCACCATGGCCGTGTCGATCGCCTTCCTGGGCGGGCGTCCGGCCATGATCTCCGCCGCCACCGGTGCCATGGCGCTCGTGGTCGCCCCGCTCGCCCGCGAGCACGGCGTCGACTACCTGCTGGCCGCCACGATCCTGGCCGGTGTGTTCCAGGTGGTCCTCGGCCTGCTCGGGGTCGCCAAGCTGATGCGGTTCGTCCCGCCGAGCGTGATGACCGGCTTCGTCAACGCGCTGGCCATCCTGATCTTCATGGCCCAGGTCCCGCACTTCTGGGGCGAGGGCTGGGGCGTGTACGCCCTGGTCGCCGGCGGCCTGGCCGTCATCTTCCTGCTGCCGCGCCTGACCAGGGCCGTCCCCGCGCCGCTGGTGGCCATCGTGGTCCTGACCGTGATCACGGTCGCCTCCGGGCTGAAGGTGCCCACCGTCGGCGACATGGGCGAACTGCCCGGCAGCTTCCCGGTGCCGTTCCTGCCGGACGTGCCGGTGAACATGGAGACGCTCCGCATCATCGCCCCCTACGCGCTGACGCTGGCGCTGGTGGGCCTGATGGAGTCGCTCATGACGGCCAAGCTGGTGGACGACATCACCGACACCCGCTCCGGCAAGGGGCGTGAGGCGCGCGGCCAGGGCTGGGCCAACATCATCACCGGCTTCTTCGGCGGTATGGCGGGCTGCGCCATGATCGGCCAGACCATGATCAACGTGAAGTCGGGGGCCCGCACCCGGCTGTCGACCTTCCTGGCCGGCGTGTTCCTGCTGCTGCTCGTGGTGGTGCTCGGCGACATCGTCGCGATCATCCCGATGGCGGCCCTGGTCGCGGTCATGGTGTTCGTGTCCATCGCCACGCTGGACTGGCACAGCATCTCCCCGCGCACGCTGCGCCGCATGCCCTGGAGCGAGACCGCGGTCATGGTGATCACCGTCGTCGTGGTCGTGGCCACGCACAACCTGGCCATCGGCGTGATCGTCGGGGTACTCGCCTCGACCGTGATCTTCGCGCGGGGGGTGGCCCGCCTGTCGGCGGTCACCAGCGTCCTCGACCCGGAGGGCGGGGTGCGCGTCTACTCGGTCCGGGGCGACCTGTTCTTCGCCTCCAGCAACGAGCTGGTGGGGGAGTTCGACTACCACGAGGAGGGCGTCGGCAAGGTCGTCATCGACCTCTCGCGGGCCCACATGTGGGACTCCTCGGCGGTCGCCGCCCTGGACCACGCCACCGACAAGTTCGAGAAGAACGGTGTCGACGTGGAGGTCGTCGGTCTGAACGTGCCGAGCGAGGAACTGCACAAGGAGCTGAGCGGCACGCTCTCAGGCGGCCACTGATCCGACCCGGTCCCGGTGCGGTCGAGGGGCCGGACCGCCTGCGCTGCGGGCGGTCCGGCCCCTCGTCGCGATTGCGGGACGGCCCCGCTGCGGACAGAATGGCGCCCGGTCCCACGATCAGGAGCGCTGCAGCGATGACGGACACACCCCCCGCCCCCGGCGCCGGAGCGATCGACACGAGCGTTCCGCACAGTGCGCGCATCTGGAACTACTGGCTGGGCGGCAAGGACAACTACCCGGTCGATCGCGAGGCGGGGGACCGGTTCCTGGAGGTCTTCCCCGGAATGGCCCAGGGGGCCCAAGAGTCGCGCTCCTTCCTCAAGAGGACCGTGCGCCACCTGGTCGAAGAGGCCGGGATGCGCCAGTTCCTGGACATCGGGACGGGGCTGCCCACCGTGGACAACACCCACGAGGTCGCGCAGGCGTGCGCGCCGGAGTGCCGGGTGGTGTACGTCGACAACGATCCCCTGGTGCTCACCCATGCCCGCGCGCTGATGGTCGGCACCCCCGAGGGGGCGACCGACTACGTCCACGCCGACCTCCGCGAGCCCGAGGCGGTCCTGGAAGCGGCGGCCGCGACCCTGGACCTCGACCGCCCCGTGGCGCTGATGCTGATGGGGGTCCTCGGGCACATCGCCGACCCGGGTGAGGCCCAGGACATCGTGCGGCGCCTCATGGCCGGCCTTCCGCGCGGCAGCCACCTGACGGTCAACGACGGCACCAACGTGGTCAGCGCCGCCAACGCCGAGGCGCACGAGCAGTAAAACCGGAGCGGAGCGGTCCCCTACGTCCAGCGCAGTCCTGCCGAGATCGCGTCCTTCTTCGACGGCCTGGAGGTCGTCGACCCCGGCGTGGTCATGGTGACGCGCTGGCGCCCCGAGCCGGGGGAGGGACCGTTCGGGGGAGAGCCTCCCCAGGTCGACGGCTTCGGCGGGGTGGCGCGCAAGGCCTGAGCGCCTTGGCCTGAAGGCCCGGCTCCGGACCGCTCGGAGCCCGGTCCCTGTGCGGGCGCCGTCCGCCGGTGAATCGGGCGTTCGGGAATCTACTCCGTAAAGGTGGCAACCGCGGCGATCTCACCGAAGGCCCACGCGCGGGGACGGACCACCCACTACAGTTGCCTGCCACACAGCGCGGTCCCGCCGACCCGGCCCGCGCCGACGCCCTCACCCCCCGAAGGACGATCGAGGCCATGGACGACTACGACGTCATCATCATCGGCGCGCGCTGCGCGGGATCCCCGACGGCGATGCTGCTCGCCCGGGCCGGCGCGCGGGTCCTGCTGCTGGACCGGGCGACCTTCCCCAGCGACACCGTCTCCACGCACTACGTCCACCATGCCGGAGTCGCGCGCCTGGCCTCGTGGGGGCTGCTGGAGGAGGTGCTGGCCACCGGGTGCCCGCCCATCGAGCGGGTCGCGTTCCATGCGGCCGGGGCCGTCCTCGACGGTCGGCCGCCCGAGGTCGACGGTGTGCGCACCGGCTACGCCCCGCGCCGGACGGAGCTCGACGCCGTCCTGGTGGAGGCGGCCTCGCGGGCGGGGGCGGATGTGCGCCAGGGGGCGTCCCTGCGGGCCCCGCTCTACCAGGGGGACCGTGTCGCCGGAGTGACCTTCGCTGAGGGCGGCCGCGAGTACAGTGCCCGCGCGCGCGTGGTCATCGGCGCGGACGGCAAGCACTCCACCCTGGCGCGCGTGGTGGGCGCCCGCCCCTACCGGGACGAGGGTGCGCAGGGCTGCATGTACTACGCCTACTGGAGCGGACTGCCCGACGAGGGGTTCCGTGTCCATGCGGGGGCGGGGTGCACCGTCATCGTCATCCCCACCAACGACGGGAACACCGTGGTCGCGGTGGGATGGCCCCGTGAGGCGTTCGGTCGCGTCAAGTCCGATGTCGAGGCCCACTACACCGAGGCGCTGCACCAGACCGTCCCTGATCTGCACGCGGCCCTGGCCCAGGGCAGGCGGGAGAGCCGCATCGTCGGCGACGGCGATCTGGCCAACCGCTACCGGACCTCCTCGGGCCCGGGGTGGGCGCTGGTGGGCGACGCCGGGCACGTGAAGGACCCGCTGTGCGCTCTGGGGATCACCGATGCGTTCGTCCAGGCCGACCTCCTCAGCCGGCGGCTCACCGGAGCGCTGGGCGAGGGGCCGGCGGCGATCGACCGCGCGACGGCCGGGTACGCCGCCGAGCGCGACCAGGCCACCTCCGTCTCCTTCCGGACGTGCAGCGCCTTGGCCAAGGGGGAGATGCCTGAGGGGCTTCCCGAAGCGATGAAGGACGCCTCGGGAGATCCGCAGAGGGTGACCGAGTTCTTCGGCCTGCAGGCGGGCCTGCTCTCGTTCGAGGACTTCCTGGCCGGAGCCTCTAGGAGCTGAGAGGAGGGGCGCTCAGGTCGTACGGAACGGGCAGGTGGTGCGGGTAGTGCCTCTGCCGTGCCGACCATGCAGGCCATCCAGTCCGAGTTGGCCGTGACGGCCATGATGACCGGTGAGGGCGCTCCACCGGGGCCCGACGGGGGTCTACCGTCGGACCGCCCCGCCCCGGTGGACCGTCCTTCGCGGTCCCCGGCCGACAGGGCGTCGACGCCTCAGCGGGGCCGCCGCGCGCTCACAGGCCGGTCGCGTCCTCCGCGCCGTCCCTTCGCCTGCTGCGGGTCCTGGCCTGCTCCAGGACCGCCGTCCACGCGGCGGCGGCGCCCGGCAGGGCGGTGATCCGCTCCAGCAGGTCGGCGTCGGCCCCGCGTCCGGCCGCCAGGCCCGCGGCCGCCGTGATCCCGTGGACGGGACGGTGCACCACCTCCACCGGGTCGGCTGCGCTCACCTCGCCCTCGCTCAGAACGCGCAGGTACACCCCGAACCGGCCCTCCTCGGTGAAGGTCTTGACCCACGTGGGCTCGTCGACCCACGCCTGGAACACCCGGCACGGCGTGCGGGGCAGGGTGACCTCCAGGAGGGCGCTCCCGGCGCGCCACCGCTCCCCGATCACGGCCCCGGTCACGTCCACGCCGCGGGTGGTGAGGTTCTCGCCGAACACCCCGTCGTGCAGCCCGCGTCCCAGGCGCTCCTGCCAGTGGTCGAGGTCTTCGCGCGCGTACGCGTAGACGGCCTTGTCGGGACCGCCGTGGTGTTCCCGGTCGGCCTGCTCGTCCCCGTCGAGCCCCAGGCGCCGTACGGCCACCGGCCCTGCGGCGGGCCGCTTGTCGATCGCCGTGCGCTTCATCCGGCCCGCCCAGTCGGCCCGGAAGACCGTCCCCCGGTTGACCGACGCGATGATCCCCTCGCTGTGCATGGCGGCAGCCTAGTGCGACCGGTGGGCCCTGGTGGCCGGATTCCCGGCGAGAGGGGGAGGAGGGGGATGCGGCGGCGCCGACCTCTCCGGGGCCGGGCGCGGTGTCCTGTGCTCGGATCGGCGGACCCGGCTGTCCGAGGTCCGCCCCCGTCGTTTCGGCCGGGGAGGGGCGGGAGGGCGGGGACGCCCTGGGGAACGGCGCCCCCGCCCGGGGTACACCCCGCAAGGGCGGCGACTGCGGGAGCGGTGTCACCGCCCCCGCAGCAGCGCCGGCCAAGAGGGCCCGTGGCCGTGCCGCTCGTCCGCTTAGCCGGACGACGTCCGGCAGCGGACGCCGCGCCCGACGGCGAGGCCGCGGCTACGGCCGTGCGCATGCTTCCGGAGAGGCCTCGGGGGACCGGAAGGCCGGGCCGCCGGGCCTAAGGGGGGAGTCGGCCGTCGGTGGCTGCGGCCACCGAGAGGTCCCGGTGGGAAGCACAGATGCATGCTGTCACGCGGAGGGGGCCCACGTGGAGGATTTCTGTGAATTGCCGGGGAGGGGGGGACGAAGATCCGCTCTTCACGGAACGACCGGCCCGAAACGGACTGGCGGTACACCGGTCGTGTCCGCTGGCGTGGTGGAACTCTCCGGGCCCCGGCCGCCCCCGGGGGCACTGCCTGCCGCCCGCACCGACACCCTCGTTGATCTCGGGAAAGTCGGGGTAATACCGGCGAGTATTACGCCGACTTTCCCGAGATCAACGGCGCGGAGGGGGCGCGCACCCGGGGCGGGGTCGCCGATCACGCTGCAGCGGTCGCACCGCACACAAGGACGCGGCCGAGAGTTCCACCACGCCAGCGGACACGACCGGGACACCGCCTGAAGGGGACGGAGCGGGCCCGACGCACGGTCAAGGGGAACAGGGCGTGGCGGTCCCTTCCTCCGATTCTCTGTCGGCTTCTCCGCCGGCGGGAAGCCGGGAAGCGTTCGGCGGGTCGCCTCCGGGGCGCCGTCGTGCCCTGGAGGGGTGATGGGGCCGACCGGATCGGTACTGGGGGCCGGCCGCCCCGGTGCGGGGTCGGGGGTGCAGGGAACGCTCCGCCTTCCGCACGCACACGGAACGCGGACGGCCTTCCGGGCCTTCAGCGGCGGACCGGCCGTGGACGTCCACCGCCGTATCCGGTGGAACTCCAGAAAACCCCTTCTAAGCCTGGGCCGCCGCCTCCTCGCGGATCCGGTCGAACTGCGCCCCCATCGCCTCGGCCAGCGCGTTGGCCCCCGACAGCGGGCGCACCATCACCGTCAGCTCGTCGATCAGGCCGTCGTCGCCGATGTGCACGAAGTCGCACCCCTGGAGCCGCCGGTCGCCGATGCCGGCCGTGAACTCGAAGGCGTGGTCGCGCCCGTCCGCGCTGGAGAACTCGCGCACGTAGCGGAAGTCCTCGAACACGCGGGCCACCCCGCGCAGGATCGCCGCGGTGATCGGCCGGCCCCGGTACGGAGCGAACACCACCGGGCTGGTGAACACCACGTCCTCGGCGAGCATCGCCTCGACCGCGGCCATGTCGTCGGCCTCCACCGCCGCGCGGAAGGGGTGCATGCGCCACCTCGAGTCAAATAGTTGAATAGGTGACGACGATGATAGGTCGGGGTGGGCGTGCCGTCCAGGGGGTGTGTCGAAAAAACGTTTCAAAACAAAGGCGGACCCCTATGTCGATACTTTCAGGAGGCGCGCCCGTTCTGTGTGGCGGCCCTCCGAGTGATGCGGCGTCCCCGTGATTGACACGTTTCAATATCCACTGGAATGATCGAACGGCACACTCATGACCCTCGACCGTGGCGTCGTGACGGTGTCGTCCTGGAAGGGCAGCGGTGGAACCGAGCGAACGCGCCGACCGGCCTGTCGGCATCAACGACGTCGCGGCGCGCGCGGGCGTCTCCGCCGGGACCGTCTCCAACGTGCTCAACCGGCCCGAGCGCGTCTCGGAGGCGACCCGCATCCGGGTGGAGCGCGCCATCGAGGAGCTCGACTACGTCCGCAACTCCTCCGGGCGCAACCTCCGCTCGGGCCGCAGCGATTCGGTCGGCCTGGTCGTCCTGGACGTCACCAACCCCTTCTTCACCGAGGTGGCCCAAGGGGTCGAGGACGTCGCGGCCGAAGACGGCCTGGCGGTGGTGCTGCTGAACTCGGCCGAGCGCCGCGACCGCCAGCGGCGCTCGGCACGGCTGCTGGCCGAGCAGCGGGCCGCCGGGGCGGTGGTCATGCCGGTCGACGGCGACACCGAGGACCTGCTGTGGCTGCGCAAGCAAGGGGTGTGCGGGGTCCTGCTGGACCGCGGCGACGTGGGCCCTGAGACGGCGTGCAGCGTCTCGGTGGACAACCGCGCGGGCGGGGCCGCGGCCGCGCGGCACCTGATCGGCCTCGGGCACGAGCGGGTGACCTTCCTCAGCGGCCCCGAGGGCCTGGAGCAGTGCCGCACCCGCCTTCAGGGACTGCGCGAGGGCCTGGCCGAGGTGGGCATCGACCCCGAGTCCGCGGTGCGGGTGGTGCACACGGCCCAGCTCAACGCCGAGTCCGGGGAGAAGGCCGTGGAGGAGGTCCTGGCCGGAGGGCCGGGGCGCCGTCCGACGGCGGTCTTCTGCGCCAACGACCAGCTCGCACTCGGGGTCCTCAAGGGGCTGGGGGAGCGGGGCCTGAGCGCCCCGGTGGACCTGTCGGTCGTCGGGTACGACGACGTGGCGACGGCCTCCCTCGTGCACCCGGGGCTGACGACGGTGGCCCAGCCCAAGTACGAGCTCGGCTGCTCGGCGATGCGCCTGCTGCTGAGCGAGCTGAACGACCCCGGGCACCGCCACGAGCGGCTCCGCTTCACCCCTGAACTGGTGGTGCGCGGCTCGACCGCAGTCAACCGCGGCTGAGGGCCCGGCACGGCGCCTCGGAGCCGCGACGGATCGGCCCCCTGGCCCGGTCGGCCCCTGGTTCGGTGAAAGGGACGCCCGTGTGTCTGTGCGTCCGACCTCGTACTCCTCCAAGGGCCGGGTGCGCCGGCGCGGTCGCGGAGGGCGCGGAGGGTGCGGCCGGGGAAGAACTGGGTCGCCGCCCCGGTCCCGGGCCGATCGCAGGACGGCGGCCACACACGGAACCGATGGAGATCTCGGTAACGCAGAGACCGACGGCGAAAAGGGGGCAGCGCCCCGTTGCCGCGACTGATCGGCCGATCGGCGACGCCGGTCGAGGGTGCCCTGCGCACCTGCCCCCGAGGCGCCTTGGTGCCGGTGCGCGCCCTCGGTCATGGGGGATGGAGTCCTCCCTGAGCCGACCCGCCCATGGGCGGCGGCGCTTTGCGAAACCCTCTGAAAACCGCTTCGATGGGACGCCCCCTGGGCTTTCAATGGAGGCGCGACGGGATTCCCTAGGGCGCTCTGCGCATTCGATACAGGTGGGGCGTCTCGGGCGTGCCGGGCACGGGTGTGCGGTCCGACCTGCTGGGAGCACAGGACACGGCACGCAGGTTCCCGGGGGCGCGGCTGTCGGGACGTGAGCATCGCGACGAGGGAGAGAGGCAATCGTCCATGGCTGAACAGGGCAAGGTGGCCCCCGCTAGACGGCGGGGACTGGCCGGTGAGGTCGCCGACCGCATTCGTGAGGCGATCTTCAACGGCGCCTATGCCCCGGGCGCCCAGTTGCGCGAGGTCGAGCTGTCGACCGCGCTGGACGTGAGCCGAGGGCCGGTCCGCGAAGCCCTGCTCCGGCTCGAACGCGAAGGGCTCGTCCACAGCGCCTGGCATCGCGGGGTGACCGTCACCGAGCTCGAACCCCGGGACGTCGCCGAGTTGGACAGCCTGCGCGACGCCCTCGACGGCCTTGCGGTGCGCAGGGTCGTGGCCGAGGCCGGGGAGGAGGAGCTGGCCGCGGTCGAGCAGGCAGCCGAAGGGATGGCGCGGGCCGGGGACGAGCACGCCATGGTGCGGTGCGACATCGCCTTCCACGACGCGGTCTACGCCGCGTCCGGGCATAGGCGCCTCCAGGAGGCCTGGCAGGCGATCCGCTCCCAGGTGTACCTGTTCCTGCTGACCCGGATCGGCCGGGACACCGACGGTTATCTGGCCCACGTTCCCGGGGAGCACCGCGAGCTGGCCGCGGCGCTGCGTGCGCGCGATGCCGAGCGCGCGCTGGAGCTCTTCGCCGAGCACCGACGGCTCGCCTTCGACGTGGTGACCGGCCGGGGAGTCGAGAGCGTCGAGGGGGCCGAAGGCATGGAGGGCACGGAGAACGCGGAGGCCTCCCCCACGGCCCGGAGCTGAAGGCCGGGGGCGGCGCCCTCGGTCCCGGGCCCCGCGACGCCGGACCGGATCGGCCCCTCGACGTCTCACGGTGCCACGACTCCGTTCCGCCCTGTCGCCGTCCCGCCCCGCCTCCCTGTCCCGTCCTGTCGGCGGCGCCCGCCGCGCCGCCCCCGCGATCCGGCCCGTCCTGCCTAGGATCGCCCTAGGAGAGCACACCGGCCGTCGAGGAGGCGGTATGCGGGCGAACAGGGTTCCCATCGAGGAGATCGAGCGCGAGCCGGCGGCCTTCGCCGAGCGGGTCACCGCCGACGGGCGCTTCGGGAGGGCCGCCGAGCCCGGGCGGTACCGCCTGGTGGTCAGCAGGGCCTGCCCCTGGGCGCACCGGGTGGTGATGGTCCGCAGGCTCATGGGGCTGGAGCAGGCGGTGTCGCTGGCGGTGGCCGACCCGGTCCAGGAGGTCATCGACGGCGACCCCCACTGGGTCTTCACCGAGGAGACCGGCAGCCCGGGCGGCAGGGACCCGGTGCTGGGCATCCACGCCCTGCGCGAGGCCTACCGGGCCGGCGACCCCGGCTACGACGGCGGGGTCAGCGTGCCCGCCCTGGTCGACGTGGAGACCGGGCGGGTCGTCTCCAACGACTACGACCGGCTGTCGACCGACATGGCGACCGAATGGGGCGGCCTGGCCAGGGCGGGGGCACCGGACCTGTACCCGGAAGGGCTGCGGGAGGAGATCGAGGACATCGGCGAGCGGGTCTACCGCGACGTCAACAACGGCGTCTACCGTGCCGGGTTCGCCCCCGACCAGGCCCGCTACGACGCCGCGGTGGCCCGCCTGTTCGAGCGCCTGGACGAGATGGAGGAGCGGCTGAGCGCGCGGCGCTACCTCGTGGGGGACCACATCACCCTGGCCGACGTGCGCCTGTGGTCGACCCTGCTCCGGTTCGACGCGGTCTACCACGGCCTGTTCAAGTGCAACGTGCGCAAGATCAGCGAGTACCGGGCGCTGTGGGGGTACGCGCGCGACCTCTTCCAGACGCCCGGTTTCGGTGACACCGCGAACCTCGACCACATCAGGGCGCACTACTACCGGGTGATGACGGGCATCAACCCGACCGGGGTCGTCGCGGCCGGCCCGGACCCGCGGGGATGGCTGACCCCGCACCACCGCGAGGAGCTCGGCGGCACCCCGTTCGGCGACGGCACCCCGCCCGGCCCGGTCCCGGAGGGGGAGCAGGTCCCGCCCCTCGGCCGACGCTGCTGACGCGGCGCCGGATGTGCCGCCGGGCCGCAAAGTGCGATAAGCTTCCCAACGCCTCGAGGGCAGCACCCGAGGGGCACCGGGACGTGGCGCAGTTTGGTAGCGCACTTGACTGGGGGTCAAGGGGTCGTGGGTTCAAATCCCGCCGTCCCGACACAGGTCCGAAGGGGGATCCGAGGTCATCGGGTCCCCTTTTCCGCGTTCGGGGCGGTCGAAGGCCCTTGTGCTCCCGGCCCCTTCAGGAGCTCTCCACCGGACCGGCGGTCCGCCCGTGTACCGGCGACCGGCGCCGGTGGAGCGGGCGTTCTGATCGCGTCGTCGGTCGGCAGCGAAGCCTTTCCGACGCGGGCCCTCGGAGCCGACGGCGGCTCCCGACGGCCGAAGCCGCAGCTCACCGCGCGGCGGTCAGGCGTCGGGTTCGGCCGCGGGGGTGACGTGGACGGGCGGCGCCTGGATGCCGAGTTCCCGGGCGATGGCGGGGACCTCGGGGTCGGCGAGGAACCCCTCGTAGTCCTCTGCGTCCCAGTCGAAGACGGACCACACCCGGTGGGCGTCCTCGGGATCGAGATAGGCCCGGGCGGACCGGCAGCCGTGCTCCCGCCGCTTCTGTGCGCCGACGGTCGCGAAGACCTCCAGGAACCGGTCGGGGTCGGCGACCCTGGCGATGGTGACGATCATTGCCTGCTCCTCGGGTCGGCGGGCGGCGTCCCGCCGGTAGGTCGGCATCGTAGAACCTGGATTCCGGTCGAAGCCAATCGCCGTCGGCGGCCGTCCGGAGGCGGTTCTTGTGGACGGTTCCCGCGGTGTCCTCGCTCTCGTCGTTCCCGTCGTTCGTTTCCGGGTCCTGCGACGGACGGCGTCGTCAGAGCGCGGCCCATGGGCGCCCTTCGACACGGAGAGTCGGCCTGGGGCACGTGGCCGGAGATGCGGAGCGGCCGCCCCGGTGGCGCCAGGAGGCATCGGCACGGCGGCGGGGGGCGAACCCCGCCGTCCCAGAACAGACCCTCCGCGCCTCCGGACAGCGTGCGGAGTACGTGGAGGCGAGCCGTCGTCCGGGTGACCCTTCGCCGACGCGGCGGGGAACTTCCTCGGACGGCCGTTGACCTCGTCCGCAGGGAGACCGCCCAATGGTGGGCATGCGAACTTTCCCGCTGATTTCGCGTATCTGCGGCGCCGCCGTCCTCGGCGCGGCGCTCCTCTTCGGCGGTGCCACCGCCCCTGCCCTGGCCGGCGTCGGACACGTCTGCTCCACGGCCCTGCCCCCGGAGGCCCACGACACCCTGGACCTGATCGAGGCCGGCGGCCCCTACCCGTACCCGCAGGACGGAGGGACCTTCTACAACCGGGAAGGCCTCCTCCCGGACCAGGAGACCGGCTACTACCACGAGTACACCGTGGAGACGCCGGGCTCGCGCGACCGCGGCGCCCGCCGCATCGTCACCGGCGAGTCGTACCAGGAGGACTACTACACCGCCGACCACTACGCCTCGTTCCGCCTGGTCGACTACGGCTGCTGACCCCCCGGGGCGGCGCCTCCGGCCGCCCCTGTCCCAGGAACCCCGTTCCGAGGAAGGAAAGGACGGGTACCCTCCGCTCATGACGGCGACCTACGTGATCGAGGGCCGCGAGGTGACCTGCCTCGACCGCTTCTGGCAGGTGATCGGCGAAGCCGTGAACGGCCCGGGCGGCTACTTCGGCGCCAACCTGGACGCGTTCGCCGACTGCCTGAGCGGGGGGTACGGCACCCCTGACGACGGGGACTTCATCATCGAATGGCGCGACCACGAGGCGTCCCGCCGCGCCCTGGGCTACGACGAGACCGTCCGCAGCCTCGACGAGCGCCTGGTCAGGGCCCACCCCTCCAACCGGGCCGCCATCGAGGCCGAACGCGACCGGGCGGCCGCAGGCGAGGGGCCGACCGTCTTCGACCGGATCGTCGAGATCATCGAGGAGCGGGCCCCGGGCAGGCTCCTGCTGGACTAGCGTTGAGCGGCCCCACCGGCCCACCCGGTCAGCGGCCCGTGAGCCCCAACTCCTCCCGGAGGCGGTGCGGTGCGTCGGCGAGGGACGGGCCGTACCAGGTGAGCAGGCGGCCGGTCACCAGCCGGGCCCGCGGGCCGAACTCCTCGGGGCCGTCGCCGGCCGCGAACGGGTAGGGCTCGTCCGGCAGCACGACCAGGTCGGCCTCCGCGCTCCGGATCCCGTCGAGCGTCAGGCGCGGATAGCGGTCGGCGTGGTCGCCGAAGGCGTTGGACACCCCCAGGTGCCGCAGCACGTCCGACGCGAAGTTGTCCCGGCCGACCGCCATCCAGGGGTCGCGCCAGATGCAGACCACCGCGCGCGTCCGCGGCGCGGGGGGAGCGCCGCCGAAGGCGTCCGCGGCGGCCTCCAGCCATCCGGGGGCCGGGACGCCCAGGGCCGTCTCGAAGAGGCGGCGCAGCGAGGACAGCGCCTCATCGACGCTCTCGACGACGGTCACCCAGACGGGGACGCCCGCCTCGCGCAGGCGCCGCACGTCCAGCTCCCGGTTCTCCTCCTTGTTGGCGATCACCAGGTCCGGCGCCATCTCCTTGATGCGGCGCACGTCGGGGTTCTTGGTGCCGCGCACGCGCTCGACGCGCAGGTCCGGCGGGTGCGCGCACCATTGCGTGGCCCCGACCAGAACCTCGGGGACGGTCGCCGCGACGGCCTCGGTCAGCGAGGGGACGAGGCAGACCACCCGCCGGAGGGGCCGGCGCAGCGGAACGGGCGCCCCCATGTCGTCGGGGGCTTCGCGAACGGTCACATTCCCTCCGGGGCTCGCGGATCCGTGGGCCGGCAGGCGCGGCCGGGCCACCGGAGGGCATCGTCCACGAGTCGGCGGCCCCGCACAAGGCGGTCCGCCCGGGGGCGGCCCCCGCGCACCGGCGAGGCCCAGATCACGCCGCGAGGGGAGCGGTCACGGGATCCTCCCGGCCGGAGACGGTGGAGAATCTGGCACCGAGCCACCCAACCGAGCCACCCCACGGACGCGAGAGGCCTGACAGCATGCGGCAGCTCCCCATCATCGCGCTGACCGGACACCTCGGCGCGGGCAAGACCACCCTCCTCAACCGGCTGCTCCGCGCGCCCGGGGCGAGGATCGGCGTCGTCGTCAACGACTTCGGCTCCATCAACGTCGACGCGGGGCTGGTGACGGGGCAGGTCGACGACGCCGAGGCGATCAGCGGGGGCTGCGTGTGCTGCCTGCCCGACGCCGGGGGCCTGGACGCCGCGCTGGAGAAGCTGGCCCGGCCGCGGCTGCGCCTGGACGCGGTGATCGTCGAGGCGAGCGGGGCGGCGGACCCGACCGCCCTGGCCCGGCTCATCCGGTTCAGCGAGGTCGGCGGGGTCCGGGCCGGGGGAGTGGTGGACGTGGTCGACGCCGCCGAGCACTTCACGACCGTGGACACCGGCGTCCTGCCGCCCGAGCGCTACGCGTCGGCGACCCTGGTGGTCGTCAACAAGATCGACCGCATCGCCGAGGCCGAGCGGGAGGCGGTCCTGGCGCGGATCACCGGGCGGGTGAAGGAGCGCAACCCCCAGGCGCACGTCATCGCCGCCGAGCGCGGGCGCATCGACCCGGCCCTGGTCTTCGACGCGGCGGCCGAGGAGGCCGCCCAGCCCGAGCTCCCCTTCGCCGAGGCCGGGGAGGACGGCGCGCCGCACGTGCACGCCGACGCCGTGACCGTCGCCGCGGACGGGCCGGTCGACCCGGGCGCCGTCGTCGACCTGGTCGAGGATCCGCCCGAGGGCGTCTACCGCCTCAAGGGCGCGGTCACGGCGGCGACGGGCGGCCGGAGGCGCCGCTTCGCGGTCAACGTGGTCGGCAGGCAGGTCCACGTCGCCGCCCACCCCGCGCGGGGCGGCACGGACGGCCTCGTCGCCATCGGCATGCACCTGGACACGGCCGAGGTGCGGCGCCGGTTGAAGGAGGCGCTGAGCCCTGCTCCGGAGGGCACGGAAGGGGACGGCCTGCGCCGCCTGGACCGGTACCGCCGCCTGAGCGAGTGACCCCTGCCCGCCGCAGGCCGCCGGGACCGCCTGCGGTGCGGTTCCGGCGGCGGTCCGATGCCCGGAGGCCGTGCCGCCGGAACCGGATCACCCGTGGAACGCCGAAGGGGACCCGCCGAGCGCGGATCCCCTTCGGTTCACTGTCGGGACGGCGGGATTTGAACCCACGACCCCTTGACCCCCAGTCAAGTGCGCTGCCAAACTGCGCTACGTCCCGTGTCCTGTCGCAGGGGCGGTGTTCCGTTCCCCGTCGACGCGTAAGACTCTATCGCACTCGCGCCCGTGGTCGTGACAGGTTTCCCGGCGCGCAGGCCTTCTGGGGACTTTGGTCGCTCTGCGTGTATGTGCTGGTGACATCGGGCGATCGGTGGTGCACCATGAAGCATGGAGCGAAGACAGGCTGAACAGGCAGAACAGCGGTTTCCGCCCGATGTTGCCGATGTGGTCGGCCGCATGGCCGGGCTCGTCCCCGGGCAGGCCAGGGCGGTGGCCGTCGTGGTGCGCAGCTACCGGTCCGCGGAGCTGGAGACCCAGGGGCAGCGGGAGACCGCCGACGCGGCCGCCCGCACCGCCGTCGCCGAGGAGATCGAGGAGCGCTGGCCGGGCGCCCCGTACGTGGTCCGCCACGGCCCCGCCGAGGACTTCGCGGGAGCCGTGCCCGAAGCGGCGCACGGCCACGAGGTCGTCATCGGCGTCGTCTACCGCGTCGGCGCCGTGTCCAAGGAGTGAACCGCCCCTGACTCGCGCAGGGGGCGCGGGCCAGGGCGGTGCCGCCGTGCCGGCCGGAGCGGTCAGGGAACGTCGGCGGCGGGCCCGGAGACGACCGGTCGCGAGGGGAGCGCGGGCGTTCCGGGGCGTTCGCGCACGTCCGGTTGCGGTCGACGGCGGCGTGCCGCATGCTCGGGCGCTGGGCCCGGTCCGACGAACCGGGTATAGGGGAAACGGGAGTGGCGCTGGGCACAGCGCGCCTCCCGCCGGAATGATCTTCCGCGGCCGGGGGTTGGCCGCGGAGGACGCGAACGACCGCTACGGGGGAGAGACATGTTCGAGGTGCCTGAGGTCACTCTCAACAACGGCGTACGCATGCCGCAGCTGGGCTTCGGGGTCTGGCAGGTGGGCGGCGCGGAGGTGACCGACGCCGTCGGCACCGCCCTGCAGGCCGGCTACCGCGCGGTCGACACCGCCGCCGCCTACGGCAATGAGGAGGGCGTCGGCGAGGCCGTCCGGCGCTCCGGCATCGCACGCGACGACCTGTTCATCACGTCCAAGCTCTGGAACAGCGACCAGGGGTACGACGCGACGCTGCGCGCCTTCGACGCCTCGCTGCAGCGGCTCGGCCTGGAACAGCTGGACCTGTACCTGATCCACTGGCCGCTTCCCGCGCGCGACGCCTACGTCAGCACGTGGAAGGCGCTGGAGCGCCTCTATGCGGACGGCCGTGTGCGCGCCATCGGCGTCTCCAACTTCAACGCCCCGCACCTGGAGCGGGTGATGGACGAGGGCGGCATCACGCCCATGGTCAACCAGATCGAGCTGCACCCCAGACTCGTCCAGGAGGACCTGCGCCGCTTCGACGCCGAGCACGGCATCGTCACCGAGGCGTGGAGCCCGCTGGGGCAGGGCAACCTGCTGGAGGAGCCGTCCATCGTGAAGATCGCGGAGGCCTACGGCAAGTCGCCAGCCCAGGTGATCATCCGGTGGCACCTGCAGCTGGGCAACGTGGTGATCCCGAAGTCGGTCACCCCGGAGCGGATCCGGTCCAACTTCGACGTCTTCGACTTCGAGCTGTCCAGCGGCGACATGGAGGCGATCACCGGGCTCAACGCCGACCAGCGGTTCGGCCCCGACCCGGACACCTTCGACGTGGCGGACTGACCGCTTCCTGCCGGAACCGGGAGGCCCGGCCCCAGGGGCCGGGCGCCGGGTTCGGCCGGATCGTTGACGGGGTTCCGCGCCCTGGTCGGCGGTCCTGGTCGGCGGGCTTCGGCTGCTGCCGGCACCCGCTCGGCCGAGGGGGCGCATACGTGGCACGGCGGCGGGCGGTTCCCCACCAGAGGGAACCGCCCGCCGCCGTTCGTATGCGCTTTTCGTCCATCCCGAGCGCGTGACCGCGCCGCCGAGCGGCTGACGGTCAGGCCAGCTCGCGCCGCTTGCGCGCCGCGACCAGCACGGCCTCGGGCCCCTTGCGCGCAACGCGCGCGGTGTAGACGGCGAAGCCCCCGAAGATGCTGACGGGGATCGCCATGATGACGGCCAGCAGGATCAGGCCGGCGATTCCGATTTCACCCATGAGGCCATCCTAAGCGTCCCGCCCGGCCCCCGGCCCCGGGAGGGGGCGCATGGACCCGCCCCTCCGTGCCGGCTCGGACGAGGCGGCCGAATGCGCCTGCACGGCTGTCCGCGCTCACCGGCCGTCCGGTCCGCGTTCGCTCGGGAGGCCGGATGGCTGCAGGATGGACGGCCGAATCGAGACCCTGGCCCCATCGAGAGTGGTGGTTTCACCACCCAATTGCACATTGGGTGGTGAAACCACCACTCTCGATGCACCGACCGCCCCTCCTGCGTCGAACCGCCCGGGCCTGCGGGACAGACGGTCCGCCCGAGGGGCGCAAACCCGGCGGCCGCCACGGGGCGCGTCCGGGCGGCCACCGGCTCGGGCCGCCGGTTCCTTGCCCCGAGGCGCCGCGGGAGCGGCCCGCCTCAGGCCACAGATCCTCCGACGATGCTCGGTAGATGTGGCGGTCGGGGAGGTCGGGAACACGCCCAGCGGGTGTGCGGCCGCTGATCCAGGACGCCCTGCGGATCGAGACGGTGGTCCGGATGGTGGGCGCGGGCCAGAGCGCTGCGCCGCCCGTGCCGCCCGAGCCACCCCGGGGGCCCGCGGCCGTACGTCCGCAGGAAGGGACCTGCGCGCTCGACACCGCGATCCTGCGCCACCGGCCGCTCGGTGCCCGGTCAGGAGGGCGGTGATCGCTGACGACCACTGACGACCACTGACCGAGGTGCACGACCCCGTCGACGGTCCGGCCGGACCGCGCTGCCGCGGGGGCGTTCGCGGCGTCCGGTGTCGAAGGGGCGCTCGGTCGCCGAAGAGGTGTGTCGTGTTCGTGACGGGAGTCATGATCGAGTGATACTTTTCCTTCATGGAGGCTGCCCCCCGACGCGCCCTGGTCTCCGGCGGGGCCGGAGGCATCGGCCGTGCCGTGTGCGCCGAACTCGTCCGCGCCGGTCTCGAGGTCGTCGCCCTCGGGCGGGACGAGCGGAGGCTGCGCGCGCTCGCCGACGAACTCCCGGTGCGCACCCTGGTGTGCGACGCCGCGGACGAGGACCGGGTGGCGGCCGCCGTCGCCGCCCTGCCCGGCCCCGTCGACGTGCTGGTCAACAACGCCGGGGCCGCCGAGTCCGCCCCGCTGCACCGCACGTCCCTGGACTCCTGGAGCGGCCACTTCGCCTCCAACGCCACCACCGCCTTCCTCCTCACCCGCGCCCTGCTGCCCGGGATGCGCGAGTGCGACCGCGGCCGGGTCGTGTTCATCGCCTCGACCGCCGCCGTGGCCGGTGCCCCCTACACCGCCGCCTACGCCGCCTCCAAGCACGCCGTCCTCGGGCTGTCCCGGGTCGTCGCCGCGGAGGTCGCCGGCACCGGGGTGACGAGCAACGCGGTCTGCCCCTCCTTCGTCCGCACCCCCATGACCGAGCGCTCCGCGGCCCGGATCGCCGAGAGGACCGGCCGCGACGCGCGCGCGGCCGAAGAGGCGCTCGCCCGCTCAAGCCCCTTGGGGCGCCTGGTGGAACCCGAGGAGGTCGCCGCGGCCGTGGCCTACTTCTCGTCCGACGCCGCCGGTTGCGTCAACGGCCAGTCCCTCGTTCTCGACGGAGGAGGAGTCCAGTCGTGAGCCCGTTCCGCGCTTCGGCGCCCTTCACAGCGTCCTGGAAGCACTTCGGCTTCGCCCTCGACGCCGGCGTCGCGACGGTCACCTTCGACCGCCCGGACCGCCTGAACGCCCTCACCTTCGAGGCCTATGCCGACCTGCGCGACCTGCTGCTGGAGCTGCCCCACAGGGACGACGTGCGCGCGCTGGTGCTGCGCGGGAGCGGCCGCGGGTTCTGCTCGGGCGGCGACGTCGACGAGATCATCGGCGCCACCCTGGAGATGGCCCCCGACGAGCTCCTGGCCTTCACCCGCATGACGGGCGAGACCGTGCGGGCGATGCGCGAGTGCCCGGTCCCGGTCGTGGCCGCCGTGCACGGCGTCGCCGCGGGCGCCGGCTCCGTGCTCGCCCTGGCCGCCGACTTCCGGGTGGTGGAGGCCACCGCCCGGTTCGCCTTCCTGTTCACCAAGGTCGGTCTTGCCGGGGGCGACATGGGCGCCGCCTACCTGCTTCCGCGGATCGCCGGGCTGGGGCACGCCACCCGGCTGCTGATGCTGGGCGACACGGTCGACGCCGCCGAGGCCGACCGGTGCGGACTGGTCAGCCAGGCGGTCGCCGAGGGGGAGGCGGCCCAGGCCGCGGAGCGCCTGGCGCGCCGTCTGGCCGACGGCCCCGCGTTCGCCTACGCCCAGACCAAGGCGCTGCTCTCCCGCGAGCTGGACATGGGCCTGTCCGGCTCGGTGGAGCTGGAGGCGGTCACCCAGGCCCTGCTGATGAAGAGCGAGGACTACCGGGAGTTCCACGCCGCCTTCACCGGCCGGCGGGACCCCCAGTGGAAGGGGAGGTAGCGCGATGGCCGAGAACGCGGACGAGCACGCGGACCGGGGGAGCGGCGGAGAGGCGGTGGTGCGCACCCGCCACCGGCTGGTCGACCCTCCGGAGCTGGCGCCCGCGGTGGGGTTCGCGCACGCCGTGGCGGCGGCCCCCGGGCGCACGGTCCACCTGGCCGGGCAGACCGCCCAGCTTCCCGACGGGACCATCGGGACCACGGACCTGCCCGGCCAGTTCGACCAGGCGCTGGCCAACCTGCTCACCGCGCTCCGGGCGGCGGGCGGCTCCCCGGGCGACCTGGTGTCCCTGGCCGTCTACACCACCGACGTCTCGGCCTACCGGGCCGACCTGGACCGGATCGGCCGCGTGTACCGCGGCCGCCTGGGCCGCCACTATCCGGCGATGGGGCTGTTCGGCGTCGCCGAGCTGTTCGACCCGGCGGCGCGGGTGGAGCTGGTCGGCACGGCGGTCGTCCCCGAGGACGGCGACGCCGCCCCGTCGTAGGGCGCGGAAGGGGACGGTCCAGGGCCGTACCCGTCGCGCGCCTCCTCTCCCCTGTGCTCGTCCGGTCCCGGGCCGGTAAGGCCGGGGAACGGCCCTGCGACCGACTCGACGTGGCGCAGCGCCGGTTCCCGGAGCAGGGCGTGCAGGTCGCCGAACAGTCGCGCCGCGCGCACGCCCGCCCACTCGGCGGGAAGGACCTCGGGCGGCAGCCCCGGATCGAGGAAGGGCATGCGCCGCCAGGCGTCCACCGCCCGGAGGTGGTCGGCGAACGCCGGCGCCGGGTCGGCGCCCTCCGCACCCTCACCGCGCCCTCTCTCCCCGTGCGCCACCGGGCCGTGCAGGACGGCCCTCCAGCGCGCCAGGACCGGTTCGTACTCGTCCAGGAAGCCCTGGTACATCTCCTGCAGCGCGTCCAGGTCCCACCAGTCGGCGACGGCGTCGGACAGCTCCCCGAAGCCGAGGCGGTGCCCGCTGAAGAGCTGGGCGTACTGACTGACCTCCAGCTCGTTGAGGGCGCGGCGCGCCTCGCCTGCCAGGTGCGCCGGGGCGATCCACACACCTGCCGCCGTGGTGCCGAATCCCAGCCAGGCCAAGCGCGCGCGCAGCAGGTGGCGCTTGCCGCGCTCGGCCTCGGGGATGGAGAAGACCACCAGGACCCACCCGTCGGCCAGGTCGGCCGGGCGCCGGTCGAAGATCCTGCGGTCGCCGTCGGCCAGGATGCGCACGCCCTCCTCTGAAAGCCGGTACCCGGCGGTGCCCCCGCGCCGCTCCGCCTCCAGCAGCCCGCGCCGCTTCAGGCGGGAGACCGCCGAGCGCACCGCGGGCGGGTCGACGTCGAGCCCGCCCATCAGGCCGATGAGGCCCGAGACCGAGACCCAGCCGCCGATGCGGCGGCCGTGGGCGCCGAAGAAGGACACGATCAGCGACCGGGGGCGGCGGTTGCGCCGCTCGCCGCCGGTGCCGTCGGCACCGCCCGTCCCGGTCGCGCCGTCTGCCGCGTTCGATGGGGTCGTCACACCGGCACGATACCGGCGGACCCCGCTTCATGTCGCCCCATTGACGGGCGTCACGAACTCTGTATATTCGAGAGTGGTCCACCGGTCACTCGGGGAGGGCACATGGCGTTCTCGCTCGGCCCGCACCACCGCGGCTTCGCCGAATGGGCGCGCACGGCGGCCGTGCGCGAGTTCGGCCGCGACGGACCCGAGGAGGCCGCCGAGGCCGCCGAGGGCGCGTCCGCCGCACCGCCCGGCCCGGAAGGGCGCGACCTGCTGCGCCGCCTGGCCCGCTCCGGGCTGCTGGGACGCCTCTTCCCTGGCGGCCCCGCCCCCGCGATCGAGATCTGCCTGCTCCGCGAGGCGGTCGCCGGGGTCAGCACCGCCGCCGAGACCGCCCTGGCCCTGCAGGGCCTGGGCGCCTACCCGGTCCTGCAGTCGGGTACCCCCGCGCAGGCCGAGCGCTGGATCCCGGCGGTCGCCTCCGGCGAGGCCACGGCGGCCTTCGCGCTCAGCGAGCCCGAGGCGGGGTCGGACGCGGCCGCCCTCCGCCTGGAGGCGCGCGCCGACCGGGCGGGCGGGGGCTGGACCCTGCACGGGGAGAAGACCTGGATCTCCAACGCCCCGCACGCCGACGTCCTCACCGTGTTCGCCCGCACCGGCCCCGGGGCGGGGGCCCACGGCGTCACGGCGTTCCTCGTCCCCGCCGACCGCCCCGGCCTGTCCGGCGAGCCCCTCGAGATGCTCGGCGAGCACGCCCTGGGACGGCTGTGCTTCGACGGCGTCCCCGTCGGCCCCGCCGACCTGCTGGGGCAGGAGGGCCACGGGTTCCGCGTGGCCATGCGCACGCTCGACCTGTTCCGACCCAGCGTGGGCGCGTTCGCGGTGGGCATGGCACAGGCGGCGCTGGAGGCGGCCCGCACCCACAGCGCCCACCGGCGGGCCTTCGGCGGGCCCCTGCGCGACCAGCAGACGGTCGCCCACACGCTGGCCGAGATGGCCACCCGCACCGAGGCGGCGCGCCTGCTCGTCTACTGGGCCGCCGACGCCCTGGACTCCGCCGGTGCCGGTGCCGGTGCCGGTGCACCCGGCGCCCCCGGTGCCGCCGGGCCCCTGCCCCCGGGGCCGGGCGCCACCGAGCGCTCGGCCATGGCCAAGCTCTACGCCACCGAGACGGCGCAGTTCGTCGTCGACGCGGCCGTCCAGATCCACGGCGCCCGCGCCCTTCGCCGCGGGCACCTGCTGGAGCACCTGTACCGCGAGGTCCGCGCGCCGCGCATCTACGAGGGCGCCTCCGAGGTGCAGCGCGGGATCATCGCGCGCGAGATGTTCCGCCGCGGGGACCCCTCCGAGGCGCGCCGCACCGACGGCGCCTGACCACCGCCGGGCCGGAACCGGAGGAGGAAGCACGCAATGGAGCCGACCCTTTCCCCGTCCGCCTACACCGACACCTTCGCCCGCGACCGCCTTCCCCCGGCCGAGGAATGGCCCGAACTCCGCTTCACCCTTCCCGAGCTGCACCGCACCGGCACCCTCAACTGCGCCGGGGAGCTGCTGGACGGCGGTGTCGGGCGCTACGGAGCCGACCGTCCGTGCGTACGGGGGGAGCACGACGGCGTGCGCCACGCCTGGACCTTCGGCGGGCTCCGCGCGCGCGTGGACCGCATCGCCCGTCTGCTCAGCGGCCCCCTGGGGGTGCGACCGGGCAACCGCGTGCTCCTGCGCGGCCCCAACTCGCCGTGGCTGGCGGCCTGCTGGCTCGCGGTCCTCAAGGCGGGCGGCGTCGTGGTCACCGTCCTGCCGGTGCTGCGCACCGAAGAGCTGGAGGCCATCCTCCGCTCGGCACGGGTCTCCCACGCGCTGTGCGACGCCCGGTTCGCCGACGAACTGGAAGAGGCGGCCGACCGTGCCGCCCCGCACCTGGAGGAACGCACCGGCATCACGCTCTACGGCGACGGCGGGCCGCAGGATCCGGCGGTGCTCGCAGAGCGCGCGGCCGAGGAGGGGGAGCCCCCGTTCGAGGCCGTGCCGACCGCGGCCGACGACGTCGCCCTCATCGCCTACACGTCCGGGACGACCGGGCGCCCCAAGGGGTGCGTCCACTTCCACCGCGACGTCACCGCCATCGCCGACACCTTCTCGGCCCACGTGCTCAAGCCGCGCCCGGACGACCTGTTCGCCGGGAGCCCGCCGTTCGCGTTCACCTTCGGACTGGGCGGCCTGCTCATCTTCCCGATGCGGGCGGGCGCCGAGACGCTGCTCCTGGAGAAGGCCGGCCCCGAACGGCTCGCGCGCGCGGTGCACGAGGAGCGCGTCAGCGTCCTGTTCACCGCGCCGACCGCCTACCGGGCCCTGCTCTCCGAGGCCTCCGGCGCCGAACCGCCCGACCTGTCCTCGCTGCGGCGCTGCGTCTCGGCCGGCGAGCACCTCCCCGAGGCGGTCTGGCACGCCTGGCACGAGGCGACGGGCCTCAAGCTGATCGACGGCATCGGCGCGACCGAGATGCTGCACATCTTCATCTCCGCCTCCGACGACGACATCCGCCCCGGCTCCACCGGCAGGCCGGTCCCCGGCTTCACCGCCGAGGTGCTCGGCGAGGACGGGCGGCCCGCACCCGACGGGGTCCCCGGACGGCTGGCCGTGCGCGGCCCGGTGGGCTGCCGCTACCTGGCCGACGACCGCCAGCGCCGCTACGTGCGGGACGGCTGGAACATCACCGGCGACACCTACGTCCGCGACGCCGAGGGCTACTTCTGGTACCGCTCGCGCTCGGACGACATCATCGTCTCGGCCGGGTACAACATCGCCGCGATCGAGGTCGAAGAGGTCCTGATGCGCTCGCCGCTGGTGCGCGAGGCGGCGGTGGTGGGGGTGCCCGACCCCGACCGGGGCCAGGTCGTCAAGGCGGTGGTGGTGCCCGCCGAGGGCACCCCGTCGGACCCCGCCACCGCCGAGGCCCTCAAGGCCTTCGTCAAAGAGCGCATCGCTCCCTACAAGACGCCGCGCCTGGTCGAGTTCACCGCGGCGCTCCCGCGCACCGAGACCGGCAAGCTCCAGCGCTTCAAGCTCCGCGAGAACGGGTGAGGGGGCCCATGCGCATCGCCTGCATCGGCGGCGGCCCGGGAGGGCTGTACTTCGCCGCCCTGATGAAGGGGCTCGACCCGCGCCACGAGGTGACCGTTTACGAGCGCACCGCCCCCGAGGACGCGTTCGGGTTCGGCGTCGTGCTCTCCGACGAGACGCTCGGCGGCATCGAGCACGCCGATCCGGAGGTGTACGCGGCGCTCTCGGCCGAGTTCGCGCGCTGGGACGACATCGACGTGCACTACCGGGGGAGCGTGACCACCTCGGGCGGGCACGGCTTCTCCGCCGTCGACCGGCGCCGCCTGCTGGGGATCCTGCGCGACCGCTGCGCCGCGCTCGGGGTGGACCTGCGCCTGCGCACCGAGGCGCCTCCGGCCGAGGACCTGGAACGCACCCATGACGTGGTCGTGGCCTGTGACGGCGCCGGCAGCGCCACCCGGACGGCGTTCGAAGGGGATTTCGGCACGACGCTGGAGCGGCGCCACTGCCGCTACATGTGGCTGGCCACCGACAAGGTGTTCGACGCCTTCAACTTCCACGTCCTGGAGACGCCCCACGGGGTGATGCAGGCGCACGCCTACCCCTACTCGGACACCGCCTCGACCTTCATCGTGGAGATGCACGAGCGTGTGTGGGAGGCGGCCGGGTTCGGTGCCCCGGGGCGGCCGGCCGGCGCGGACGGAACCGACCTTGAGGCGGTCGAGCGCTGCGCCGGGCTCTTCGCCGAGGCGCTGGAGGGGCACGCCCTGAGGCCCAACGCCTCGCGCTGGAGGTCCTTCACCACGGTCCGCAACCGCACCTGGCGGCGGGGAGCGCTGGTGCTGCTGGGCGACGCCGCCCATACGGCGCACTTCTCCATCGGTTCGGGGACCAAACTGGCCATGGAGGACGCCCTCGCCCTGGCCGCCTGCCTGCACGAGCACCCAGGGGTCAAGGAGGCCCTGGCCGCCTACGAGGACGAGCGCCGACCGGTCGCCGAGAGCGTCCAGCGCGCAGCGCAGGCCAGCCTGGAGTGGTTCGAGGACATCGGCATGCACACCGGACAGGAGCCGCTCCAGTTCGCGTTCAACCTGCTCACCCGGAGCCGCAGGGTGGGGCGCGAGAACCTGCGGCTGCGCGACCCGGACTTCGCGGACGCGGTGGACGACTGGTTCAGCGCGGCCAACGGCGGCGGCGAGGCCCGGCCGCCCATGTTCCACCCCTTCCGATTGCGCGGCCTGGAGCTGCCCAACCGGGTCGTCGTCTCGGCGATGGACATGTACTCCTCCACCGGCGGCACGCCCGGCGACTTCCACCTCGTCCACCTGGGGTCCAAGGCACTGGGCGGCGCGGGCCTGGTGATGACCGAGATGGTGTGCGTGTCGGCGCCGGGGCGCATCACCCCCGGGTGCGCGGGGCTCTACGCCCCCGAGCACACCGCGGCCTGGAAGCGCGTCACCGACTTCGTCCATGAGAACTCCTCCGCCGCCATCGGCGTGCAGCTGGGGCACTCGGGGCGCAAGGGCGCGACGCGCCTGATGTGGGAGGGCATCGACGAGCCGCTGGAGGAGGGGGCGTGGCCGGTCGTCGCGCCCTCCCCGCTGGCGTACCGCCCGGGCGTCAACCAGGTGCCCGCGGAACTGACCCGGGCGGGCATGGACGCGATCCGCGACGCCTTCGCCACCAGCGCGCGCGAGGCCGACCGGGCCGGGTTCGACCTGCTGGAACTGCACTGCGCGCACGGGTACCTGCTGTCGTCCTTCCTGTCGCCGCTCACCAACCGGCGCACCGACCGCTACGGCGGCGACCTGGCCGCGCGGCTGCGCTATCCGCTGGAGGTGTTCGCGGCGGTGCGCCAGGTGTGGCCGGAGCACAAGCCGATGACGGTGCGGATCTCGGCCACCGACTGGACCGACGGCGGCACCACGGCCGAGGACGCCGTGGAGATCGCGCGCGCCTTCGCCGACGCCGGGGCCGACGCCATCGACGTCTCCACCGGCCAGGTGACGCCGGACGAGCGTCCCGCCTACGGGCGCAGCTTCCAGGTGCCCTTCGCCGAGCGCATCCGCGCGCGCGTGGGCGTGCCGGTGGTCGCGGTCGGGGCCATCTCCTCCCACGACGACGTGAACTCGCTGCTGCTGGCCGGCCGGGCCGACCTGTGCGCGCTGGGGCGCACCCACCTGTACGACCCCCAGTGGACGCTGCACGCCGCGACCGAACAGGACTACACAGGCCCCGGCGCGCGCTGGCCGGTGCAGTTCCAGGCCGGGTCCCGGCGCCCGCCCACGGGCCGCACCGACGGCCCCCGTCCGCGCCTGGAACTGCTGCGCGAGCCCGCCTCCGGGCCCGCGCACCGCCGGTGGCGGCCCCAACACGCCGGAGGCCCGCGCACCGCTTGACCGGGCGTCCGGTGACGGAGGATGGGAGACATGGAGCGCGATGAGCGGGAACTGCGGTACGGAGACCACCCGAGCCGGCGGGTGCGCGTCCTAGGGCCGGAGTCGGGCGGGGACGGACCTGCGCCGGTGGCGGTCCTGCTGCACGGGGGGTTCTGGCGGGACCGGCACGGCATGGAGCTGATGGAGCCGATCGCCGAGGACCTGGTGCAGGCCGGGTGGCAGGTCTGGAACGTGGAGTACCGCCGCACCGGCGCCGACGGCGGCGGCTGGCCGCAGACCCTCGACGACGTGCGGGCCGCGCTCGTGCTGCTGTCCGAGGAGCTCTCCGAGCGCCCGGAGGGGGCCGTGCCCGGCAAAGTGGTCGCCGTGGGGCATTCGGCCGGCGGCCACCTGGCGCTGCTGGCCGCCCCCGGGTCGCCGCTGCGCGGGGTGGTCGGGCTGGCGCCCGTCACCGACATGGTCGACACCGCCGAACGGGGGCTGGGGGAGGGCGCGGCCGACGCGTTCCTGGGCGAGGAGGCGCCGCACTCGGCGTTCCACGAGTCCTCGCCCCTGCGGCAGGTGCCCGTGGGCGTCCCGCAGCTGATCGTGCACGGGGACGAGGACCAGCGCGTGCCGATCGAGCAGAGCAGGACCTATGTGCAGGAGGCGCGCCTGGCCGGGGACGAGGTCGACTTCGAGGAGGTCTCGGGGGCCGACCACTTCGTGATGATCGACCCGTCCCACCGCGCCTGGGCCGCCGCGCGCGCGTGGATGGAGTCGTGGTCGTGAAGGGGCGGTCGTCCGGGAGCGGCAGGGGCGGGGACGGTGCGGGGACGGTGCGGGGACGTTGTCACCCGGTGATGCGCTGCCCTGTTCCCTTCCGGCGTCGTCACCGGGAAGGCCGGACCGTTCCGGCCGTCGACCGGCGTGACGGCGTGGAGGGGGTCTGAGGTCCGGCGTGCCGTTCACGCCCGTGCCGAGCGGGACTTCTTCTCCCCGTAGCCCAGGCGGGACAGTTCGGTCTTGGCCACCGACCGGATCTCGGTGTGCTGGTCGGTCGTCAGGCGGGTGCGGGACGGCGGACCGGCCGACTCCTCACGGATCAGTTCCACGGCCGACACCCGCGCCCCGGTGAAGGCCCGCAGCTGTTCCGCCGTCTCGACCTCCTTGCCCGCCACATCCTCGTAGCGCAGCGTCATCAGCCGCTCCGCGTCCAACTCGCCCCGCAGGCGGGCCGACAGCCGCACCGCGCCCCGCCAGCGCATCGCGCACTTGGCGGTGTCGGAGAGCGAGGTGTAGCCGTCGCGCTCCTCTTCGTCCTCCACCCCGTAGAAGGGATGGGGCGGCTCGCCCTCCATGCGGACGGCGCCCGGGCGGAACCAGGCCATCGACCGCTCGTCGTCCAGCATCTCGGCCACCACGTCCCGGCCGTCCCTGATGATCTGCACGAAGGCGGCGTCGGGGAAGGCGGCGCTGAGCGCGGGCGCGCTGTAGAGCAGGTCCGGGCTGGCGTCGCCGTAGGCGGTGATCCCGCCGGCGTGGCGGCACGGGGACGCCGCCTCGCGCGCCGGGAAGCGGGTGCCCGGGCAGAACGGGCAGTTGGGCGGGGTCAGGCTCCACGCCTCGGCGAACGCGTCCCGCAGCAGGGCGGAGGTGCCCGAGGCGCGCTCCTCGGCCAGCGAGGGGCGCCGCGCCACCGTGTAGACGGCGTTCATGACGGCCGTGTGCCCGGCCCTCACCAGGAAGCCGGGCGCACGGCCGAGTGCACGGGCGAGCAGGTCGGTCCCCGAGTGGGGGGCGCCCAGCACGAACACCGGGCGCCTGACCTTCGTCCCGTTCGCGACGAGGATGTGCGGCGGCTGCTTCATGTAGGTCGATTTTTACACTCTTTGCCGGACTCTGCCGCGCACCTCGCCGCCGTTTCTCCGGTCCGATCGACGTCGCCGCTGGTCAGCGGGGGGAGGCCGATTCGGTCGGGGGTGTCTCCCGTGTCACATCCGTTGCCGTTCGGTCGCCGGTCCGTGCCCTGGCGGCGGTGTCGGCGGGCGCGGGCGGCTCCTTGAGGAACCAGGTCATCGCCGCCGCGATCAGGTAGAGCACCGCGAAGGAGATCACCACGCCGCCCGCGCCGAAGGGCACCAGCAGCAGGCTCACCAGTGCCGGCCCGACGAAGGTGGCGCCGCCGGCGCCGAAGTTCAGCAGCGCCATCGCGCCGCCCTTGTTCTCCGGGGCCAGCGAGGGCAGCAGCGCCGAGATGGGCACGAACCCGGCCAGGGTCGCACCGTACATGGCGCCCACGATCAGGGCCAGCCAGTAGTAGTCGGCGCCGAAGGCCATCGGGACGTAGTACAGCAGCAGGATGGTGGCCGAGCAGCCCAGCGCGCCGAACCAGAAGATCGTGTGGCGCCAGCCCAGGCGGTCGCTGACGAGGCCGAAGATGAGGTTGAAGAAGATGTTGGTGCCGTAGATGACCGACACCAGCAGCAGCCACCGGGCCTCGCCGAAGCCGATGTCCTCGGCGAAGATGGTCGGGAAGAGCACCAGCATGCCGAACTGGGGCGCGGTGTTGATGATGCGCACCACCGTTCCCATGCCCACGCGCGGGTTGCGCCAGGCGATCGACATGCTCGACATCAGGCTCTGCACGGGCTTGACGCCCTCGGGGGCCATGCGGGAGTACCCGGTGCGCTCGCGCACCCCCAGCAGGCACACGGCGCCGCCGAGCGCGATGACGCCCAGAGACAGCCACAGGGTTCCGTAGTGGCCCAGGACGGGGTTGGTCCCGCTGGCGACGAGCGAGCCCAGGGTGGGCAGGCCGCCGGTGAAGGCGAAGTAGAACCAGCCGACGGCCGCGCCGAGCCGCACCGTGGGCGCCACCGCGGTGATCCAGACCAGGAAGCCGAAGGCGAACATGGGGTAGCCGAAGCCCCGCAGGCCGTAGGCCGCCAGCATCATCGGGTAGTTCTGCGAGGCGGCCGCCAGCAGGAAGGCGACGTGGAAGACCAGCCAGATGCCCAGGCCGATCATCATCACGCGGCGCGGCCCCCACAGCTGGGACAGCGCCCCCGACAGCCAGGAGGCGATCATGACCGCCACGCCGTAGACGGTGACGGCGTAGGAGGCGTGGACGTCGTCTCCGGCGCCGTTGGCGGCCATGAAGGGGGTGATGAAGCCGGACTCGATGCCGTCGCCGATCATGAAGATCAGCAGGCCCAGGTAGCCCAGCGCCAGGGGGACGGGCACGCCGACCCGGTCGAGCCACCGGGAGAGCGCGCTCGGGGCGGGGGATGCCGCCGTCGGTGAAGTTGCGGTCATGTGTCCTCCAGGTGAGATCCGGAGCACATCATGGACCTTGTTAACTTAACGCGCAATATGTGAAAGCGAAATCCTTCCGCGGGGCGTCCCGAGGCCCGCCCGGCGCCCTGCGGTGCGCCCTCACAGGGGGGCGACGTCCACCGGCAGGTGCTGGCGGGCCTCCTCCACCAGGTCGGACGGGGCGCCCTCGTCCACCACCAGACGGTGGTAGTCGGCCAGCGGGGCCAGCCGGTGCAGCGCCGGCCGGGGCATCTTGCTGGAGTCCATCAGCAGCACCCGGGTGCGCGCGGCCGCCATCATCGCGCGCTTGACCATGATGATCTCGGGCTCCTGGTGGTAGGTGGTCTCGGCGGTCATCGACGAGGTCGACAGGAACGCCGCGTCCACGGTCAGCCGCTCCACCGCCTCGATGCAGGCCATGCCGTTGAAGGAGTCGTGGGTGGAGGAGTAGTCCCCGCCCAGGCAGATCAGCCGTACCTCCTCGGCGCCCTTGAGCACCTCGATGGCCTGCAGGTAGTTGGTGGCCACGGTCAGCGGCCCCACCTGTGGCAGCAGCCGCGCCACCTCCAGCGCGCTGGTGGAGTCGTCGAGCATCACCGACATGCCCGGCTCGACCAGCTCGACCGCACGGCGCGCGATCGCCGCCTTGGCCTCCACGTGCACCTGGCGCCGGTACTCCTCGTTGCTCTCGAACACCGTCGAGGGCAGCGCCGACACCCCGCCGCGGAACTTGCGCAGCAGGCCGCGCCGGGCCAGCTCGTCCAGGTCGCGGTGGACCGTCATGAGGCTGACCCCGGTCAGCTCCACCAGCTCGGCGGCCGACGCCGACCCCCGGCTGATGACGTAGTCCGTGATCCGCTGCTGGCGGATGTTGCGGGAGCGGGTGCTGCCGCTCGGCGTCTCCTTGTTCATGGGATCCAGGATCGCGCATCGGGGCGGGACCGCGTGCGATGCGGCGCCGGATCGGTGGTGACAAATAACAGAAGGCGTGTTAATTTCCCGTTGAGTTTGTGAGAGGGGTTGCTGACATGGCCTTCGCCGCCGTGGTGTTCGACATGGACGGTGTCATCGTGGAGAGCGAACACCTGTGGGAGGAGAACTGGACGGCCTACGCCGCCCGGCACGGCGTGCGGTGGACGCCTGAGGACACCGCCGCCTGCCAGGGCAAGAGCGCCCCCGAGTGGGCGGCCTACCTGGCCCGGGCCTGCGGCGTCCCCGACCGGGCGCCCGAGGCCGAGACGGCCGTGGTGGACGGCCTGGTCGCGGCGGTCGCCGAAGGGCGCGCCCCGCTGCTGGAGGGCGCCGCCGCCATGGTGCGCGACGCCGCCGCCCGGGTCCCGGTGGCCCTGGCCTCCTCGGCCGCCCGCCCGGTGATCGACGCCGCGCTGGAGGCCCACGGCCTGGCCGACGCCTTCACCGCCACCGTCTCCAGCGCCGAGGTGGCCCGGGGCAAGCCCAGCCCCGACGTGTACCGGGAGGCCGCCTCCCGGCTCGGCCGCACCGGCGCCGAGTGCCTGGGCGTGGAGGACTCCAGCAACGGCATCCGCGCCGCGGCCGCCGCGGGGCTGACCGTCATCGCGGTCCCCAACCCCGCCTACCCGCCCAAGCCCGACGCCCTGGACCTGGCCGCCGAGGTCGCCGACGGCGCGGTCGCCGCCCGCGGCCTGCTGCTGGCCCGCCTGGACGGCGAGCGCGAGACCGAGGGGGTGCACCGATGACGGTCCTGGGACGGGCCGCGACCTTCAAGCGCGACTGGCTCGACGGCTTCGCCACCGCCTACGGGCGCACCGTCCGCAAGGTCCCCGGCGCCTACGGGGTGGTGGCCCGCGAACGCCCCCGCACGGGCAAGGTCGCCGTGGTCATCGGCGGCGGCTGCGGCCACTACCCGGCGTTCGCCGGGCTCGTCGGCCCCGGCCTGGCCGACGGCGCCGTGGTGGGCGACGTGTTCACCAGCCCCAGCGCCGAGCAGGTCTACCGCACCGCGCGCGAGGCCGACGACGGCGGCGGGGTGCTGTTCGGCTACGGCAACTACCAGGGGGACGTGCTCCACTTCGGCCTGGCCGCGCGCCGCCTGGCCGCCGAGGGGATCGACTCGCGCACGGTCCTGGTCACCGACGACGTCGCCAGCGGCCCCGCCGAGCAGGCCGGGCGCCGGCGCGGCGTCGCCGGGGACTTCTTCGTCTTCAAGGTCGCCGGAGCCGCGGCCGAGCGGGGCGACGACCTGGCCGGGGTGCACGCCGCCGCCGAGCGTGCCAACGCCGCCACCCGCACCTTCGGCGTCGCCTTCGGCGGCTGCACCCTCCCAGGGGCGGACGGGCCGCTGTTCACCGTGGACGACGGTGCGATGGAGCTGGGCCTGGGCATCCACGGCGAACCCGGGGTGCGCACGGTCGGGCGCCTGGGCGCCGAGGAACTGGCCGACGAACTCGTCGACGGCCTCCTGCCCGAGCTTCCCTCCCAAGGGCGCGTGGCCGTGCTGCTCAACGGCCTGGGGCGGACCAAGTACGAGGAGATGTTCACCGTCTGCACCCGGGTGCACGAGCGCCTGGCGGGCGCCGGACTCCTCCCCGTGCACACCGAGGCGGGCGAGTTCGTCACCTCCCTGGACATGGCGGGCCTGTCGCTGTCGGTCATGGTGCTCGACGATGAACTGGCCGAGCTGTACGCCGCGCCCTGCGACACCCCCGGCTACCGCAGCGCCGGCGCGCGCCTGGAGCCGGTCGAACCGGTCCGCACCGTCGATGCCGGACTGGAGCGCCCCGACGACCAGGCCGCCGCGGGTCCGGTCGACCGCGCGCTGAGCGCGGCGATGGTCCGCCTCGAAGAGGCCGAGGACGAGCTGGGACGCCTGGACGCCGTCGCCGCCGACGGGGACCACGGCCTGGGCATGACCCGGGGCATCCGGGCGGCCGTGGCCGCCGCGCGCGCGGCCGAGGCGGACGGGGAGCCGGTCTCCGGTGCCCTGCTGGCGGCGGGGACCGCGTTCGCCGACGCGGCGGGCGGCGCCTCCGGGGCACTGTACGGGGTCCTGCTCGCCGAGACCGGCGCCGGCCTGGAGGGGAAGGACACCGCCCGCATCACCCCGGGCGCGCTGGCCGACGCCGTCGACCGGGCCGTGGCGGCCTTCACCGAGCTGGGCGGCGCCCGCCCGGGCGACAAGACCATGCTCGATGCGATCGACCCGTTCCGCGGGATCCTGCGCAAGGGCGCCGAGGCGTCCCCTCCCGGTGCGGGCGCGGCCGAGGCCGCCGCCTGCTGGGCCGCGGCCGCCGAGGAGGCCCGGGAGGCCGCGCTCGCGACCGCCGGCCTCACCCCCGCCAAGGGCAGGGCGGCCCGCCTGGCCGCCCGCAGCCACGGCCACCCGGACCCCGGGGCCACCTCCTTCGCCCACCTGGTGACCGCCGTGTCCGAGGTGGCGCTGAAAGCGGCGGCCGCACGGGCCGACGGGCCCGCGACGACCGGGGCGCAGGGCGAGGGGAGCCGGGGGTGACCCGCCCGCTCGACCCGGCCCCGGCCGACGCCGCCGACGGGAAGGGGCGCGCGGCCCCGTTCCGCCGGGGCGCGGCGAGGGCCGTTCCGGGTCGGCGCACCCTGGCCCGCTCCGGTCCGGTGGGCGATGGCGTCCGCCGGGAGGGAACGGCGTCCGGTGGTCCACGCCTGCCCGGCGGGTGGGCGGTCCGCCGGCCGGGGGGCCGTGAGTCGGCAGGGGGCCGTGAGGCGGGTCGACGCGGCTCCGTGCGCGGTCCCCTCTTCCCCGTCTTGATCCCAGCGGTGGGAAGCGACACCACTCCGGCGGCCACCGCCCCGAGCACGGCGCGTGCCCCTTTCGGTCGGCCTTCGGCCGCCCGGCGAAACGGGGCCACGCCCCTGACCGGCCCCGCCCCTCCGGCGGACGCGCCCCGGCATCCGTCCCGGCACCCGCCCCTGGAGCGGCGGGCGCCGCGACCCGAACGACCGACCAGCAGCACGAGACGTCTTCCCCCTGCTCCGGCCGGGGACCGCCTTGGAGGTGACCGATGACCGCGGAAACGCACACGGGAGCACCGGCCGACGCGGCCGGCGGCGACGGCGGGGCGCGCCCCCTGCGCGTGGTCGTCGCCGCCGACAACGCCGGCGTCGAGCTCAAGGACCGCCTGCGCGACCTCATGCGCGCCGACCCCAGGGTCGCGAGCGTCGAGGACGTCGGCGTCACCGACGCCTCCGACGACCTGGCCTACCCGGTCCCGGCCCTCGAAGGGGCCGAGCGCATCGCCCGCGGGGAGGCCGACCGCGGGGTGTTCGTCTGCGGGACCGGCATCGGCGTGGCGATCTCCGCCAACAAGGTGCCCGGCATCCGCGCGACCGTCGCCCACGACTCCTACTCGGCCGAGCGGTCCATCAAGTCCAACAACTGCCAGGTCATCACCTTCGGGGCGCGTGTGATCGGCCCGCACGCGGCTGAGAAGATCCTCACCGAATGGCTCGGCCACACCTTCGACGAGAACTCGCCGAGCGCGGAGAAGGTCGCCCGCATCGACTCCTACGAAGCCGGCCGCGCCTGAGTCGGCCGCACGGCAAGAGAGGCACCACCTTGCGCATACTCGCTGCTGGAGACGAATTCGTCCGCACCGACCTGCTCGCCGATGCGGTCCGCGCCGAGCTCGGCACCGCCCCCGGTGCCCCGGGCGCCCCCGAGGTCTCCCGTCTCGACCTGCCCTGGCCGGTCGAGCCCTTCGGGCCCGTGGGCGGCGTGCACGAGGCGAGCGGCACCGAGGAGCAGGTCATCGACGCCCTCAAGGGGGCCGAGGTGGCCGTGACCCAGATGGCCCCCTTCACCGAGAAGGTCTTCGCCTCCGCGCCCGGCCTGCGCCTGGTGTCGGTCTGCCGGGGCGGGCCCGTCAACGTCGACCTCAAGGCGGCCACCGCCGCCGGGGTCGCCGTCACCTACGCCCCCGGGCGCAACGCCGCCGCTGCGGCCGAGTTCGCCGTCGGCATGATCCTGGCCGCCCTGCGCCGCATCCCCGGCTCCTCGGCCGAGCTGCTGCGCGACGGCACCTGGCGCGGCGACCTCTACGCCTACGACAACGCCGGCGTGGAGCTGGAGAACAGCACCGTGGGCCTGGTGGGCTACGGCGCGATCGGCGCCCGCGTGGCCCGGGTGCTGGTCGCCTTCGGTGCGCGCGTCCTGGTCAGCGACCCCTACGCCGACCCCGGGCAGGTGCGGGCCGACGGCGCCGAGCCCGCCGACCTGGACGACCTGCTGCGCCGCAGCACCGCGGTGAGCCTGCACGCCCGGCTCACCGACGAGACGCACCACCTGATCGACGCCGAGCGGCTGGCGCTGATGCCGCACGGCGCCGTGCTGGTCAACACCGCGCGCGGCGGGCTGCTCGACTACGCGCCGCTGCCCGGGGCGCTGCGCTCGGGCCGCCTGGGCGCCCTGGCCCTGGACGTCTACGACGTCGAACCGCCGCCCGCCGACTGGGCCCTGCGCGACGCGCCGAACGTGATCGCCACCCCGCACCTGGCCGGGTGCAGCCGCCAGACCGCCGAGCGCGCGGCCCGCATCGTCGCCGCCGAGGTCGGGCGCTACAGCCGCGGCGAGGCCCAGGCCCACCTGGCCAACCCCGACGTCCGGGACCGGCCATGATCATCGGGGTGGACATCGGGACGTCGCTGACCAAGGCGGTGGCCTTCGACCGGCACGGCGCCTCCGTCGCCCAGGCCGGCGCCGCCAGCGGCCTGGACCGCCTGCCCGGCGGCCGGGTCGAGCAGGACCTGGAGGAAGTCCTGGGCACGGTGGCCCGGGTGGTGCGCGAGGTCGCCTCCGGGCTCCCGGCCCCCGTCACCGCCCTGGCGCTGACCGGGCAGGGCGACGGGCTGTGGCTGCGCGACGAGCGCGGCCGCGCCGTCCGCCCCGCCGTGTCCTGGCTGGACGGGCGGGCCTCGGCGCTGGTCGCCAAGTGGCACCGGGACGGCACCGCCCGCCGGGTCTTCGCCCGCACCGGCTCGGGGGTCTTCCCCGGCTGCGCGGCGGCGCTGCTGGCCCACCTGGACGCCGAGGAGCCCGAGTCGCTGGAGGCCGCGGCCGTCGCCGGGTACTGCGTGGACGCGGTGGCCCAGCGCCTGACCGGGACGGTGGCCGTGGACGTCTCCGACGCCTCGCTGCCGTTCCTGGACCCGCGCACCCGCCGCTACGACGACGAGGCCCTGGAGGCCTGCGGGCTGGGGCACCGCCGCGGGCTGCTCGCCGAGCCCGCGGCTCCGGGGACCGTGCTGCACCTGGACGCCGCCGGAGCCGCACTGCTGGGCCTGCCCGAAGGCCTGCCGGTCACGGCGGGGCCGTTCGACATGCCCGCCTGCGCCATGGGCGCCGGGGTCCGCGAGCCGGGCGACGGGGTGCTCATCGCGGGCACGACGCTCGCCTGCCAGGTGCTCCGGTCAGGGCCCGCGTTCGACCCCGACGGCGAGCCCGCGGGCATGATGCTGGCCCTTCCCGACCGCGACCGGTACCTGCGGGCCATGGCGGCCATGGTCGGCACCGCCGGACTGGACTGGGCGTGCGAGCTGGTGGGGGTCGGGGTCGAGGACGCCGACGCGCTGCTGGCCGAGTCCGGCAGGGGCGCCGGGGGAGTGCGGGCGCTGCCGTTCCTGGCCGAGTCGGGGGAGCGTGCACCGTTCGTCGACTCGGCGGCGCGTGCCCGCTTCACCGGTCTGAGCCTGCAGAACACCCGGGCGGACGTGATCCGGGCGCTCTGCGAGTCGGTGGCGTTCGCCGCCCGGCACTGCCTGGAGGCCGCGGGGCTCGACGGGAACCTGTACGCCTGCGGGGGCGGGGTGCGCTCCCCTGAGTGGACGCGCATCTTCGCCGACGTGCTGGGGCGCCCCATCACCATCCCCGACGACCCGGGGGTGGGTGCGCGCGGGGCGGTGATCGCGTGCGCCCGCGCGCTGGGCGAGCCGGTGGACGAGGAGCGCTGGTGGTCGGCGGCCCGAACGGTCGAGCCGACCGAGGAGGGCACGGAGTTCTACCAGAACGCCTACACCGAGTACCGGTCCTCCCTCGACCTGGCACGCACCGCCTGGGCCGCTTAGCCGGCTGAAGGACAGGCCCCTCTCCCGGCGGGAGGGGCTTGTCCCTTTGCGGCGCTCAGGCCGGACGCCCACCGGGGGCCGGACGCCGCTCCCGCCGGAGTGGTCTCACTTTCGCGGTCGTGGCCGACTTCCGCCGGTCAGGGCGCAGGGAGAAGGCGCCACCCATAGGACGCGGCCTACGCGCCAGCTGTACTGCCCGCTGAGGTCGGTTACACCGACCCCGGTCGAGACGAACGAAGAGGACTTCCGGTGTCGGTGTGGATGTCTGACGTGCCACCGCCCCGGAAGGCCCTCGATGCCCCGCACTACCCACCACATCGCCAAACCGGCCCCCAACGGGCGCCTTCCGTTTCACGGGCCCGGGGACTGCTCCGGGATGTCCGCTCCGGGGCCCGCTCGTCGTTCGCAGGGCTCGGTCCGTACTGTGGTCGCCCCGGGTCCGGTCGGCCGGTGAGGCCGGCGGTGAGACGAGCGGTGAGGCGTCCGGAAGCTCTGCCGTGTCGGGGGTGAGGGCGGTCAGGGAATCCCGCACCGGCGGTCGCCGGGGCGGTGGAGCGGTGGCAGAATGGGCGCCGCCTCGGCGGCGGCCCCTCCACACGACCGCCGTTCGGGCGTCCCCGGCGTCAATCGGAAAGCGGTGGAGACCCATGGCCGACGGACCGACCCTCGCGGCGGCTGAGGCGATGATGAGCGGGGCCGAGCGGGTCGCCGTGCTCACCGGCGCGGGGATCTCCACCGACTCCGGGATCCCCGACTTCCGGGGCCCGCAGGGGGTCTGGACCAAGGACCCCGCCACGGCCGCGATGTTCGACTACGACACCTACATGTCCGACGCCGACGTCCGCCGCAAGGTGTGGCTCATGCGCCGCGACCACCCGGCCTGGGACGCCGAACCCAACGCCGCCCACCGCGCGCTGGCCGACCTCGCCGGATCGGGGCGCCTCAGCGGTCTGATCACCCAGAACATCGACGGCCTGCACCAGGCGGCGGGCGTCCCCGACGACCAGGTCGTCGAGGTCCACGGGACCATGCACCGGGTCGTCTGCACGGCCTGCGGCCTGCGGACCCCCGCCCCCGAGGTCCTGGAGCGCCTGGACGAGGAGTCCGACCCGCACTGCCTGGAGTGCGGAGGGATCCAGAAGTCGGACACCATCTCCTTCGGACAGAGGCTCGATCCGGACGTGATCGAGGAGGCGGCGAAGGCCGCCGAGGACGCCGAGGTCTTCGTCGCCGTCGGCACCTCGCTGACCGTCCATCCGGCCGCGGGCCTGTGCGACGTCGCCCTGAGCGCCGGTGCGACCCTGATCGTCGTCAACGCAGAGCCGACCCCCTATGACGAGGCGGCCTCCGCGGTCCTCCGGGACCCGATCGGCGAGGTGGTCCCGGCACTGGTGCACGCCACCACCTGAGGCCGTCGGGTCGGTCGGAACCCGCGGCGACCTCTGCGGACACGGCTCGGACGACCGGCCGAGCGCACTCGGCGTCCGTCCGGACGACGAGGTTCCCTGTCCGCCCCAGGGCGCGGCCGTTCGTGGGGCCCGGCCGTGCACGACGGCCCGCCCCGGACCGTCGGCGCCGGTCACGTACCGGCCCGGCACAGGATGGTCCTCAGCGCCGGGACCAGTCCCTCCTCAACGGTCGGGGCCGACGTCCTCCAGGCGATGAACCCGTCCGGGCGCACGAGGGGCGCGCCTTCGGCAGGGATCCCGTACAGCGAACCCCAACCGCCCCCGCGGGTCGGTCAGCGCGGCCCCTGAGCCGGGGCGCCCACCACCTCGGCGCGGAGCGGCACGCCCAGCGGCCAGGCGGCGCGTCGCCGCCCCCTCGCGCAACCATGCCCACCACCACGCGGTCGGGGGTGCGGTAGACCAGCAGCCACTCGGGCGGGACGGGCTCGGCCTCGGTTCCGTGGGCCAAGTGCGGGGACTGGCGCGCCATGGCGGACCTTGCGATCGGTCGTGAACGCTGTTCGCGGCAAGGGGGCGTGCGCACCGGCGCGTGGGAGGGGCGCAGGGGCGGGAGAGAAATAAATATACGCGTAGACAAAGTCGTCCCGCGTCACTAGCATCGGGCGGGTTCCGGAGACCTCCCTGGGAAGGGGCCTGCACCATGACAATCGCGCGACCGGCCGGCGGCGCCGGGAACGGAGTCCGCCATGGCCACTAGTCCGAAGGCCGCCGACCGCCCGAAACTCGCCGAGCAGCGGGCGATCGTGCTGGTGTGCCTGGCCGTCTTCGGCCTGATGACCGGGCAGCAGATGGTCAACCCGATCCTCGCCCCGCTCGCCCGGGAGCTGGGCTTCAGCGAGCTGGCGCTGGGGTTCGTGATGTTCGTCGGGGCGTCCGGTGTGGTGCTGGCCGGGTCGTTCTGGGGGCGCCGGGCGGTGGCCTGGGGGCACCGCACCGTCCTGCTCATCTCTCTGGTGGGGGCGACGGTGGGCCTCCTGGCGTTCGCGGTCGTCGCCCACATCGGCCTGACCGGCGCCCTCTCGGTGCCCGTGCTTTACGTGCTGGTCATCCTCACGCGCGGGGTCGTGTTCGGCCTGGCCTGGGCGGCGACCCCGGTCACCGCGCAGTCCTATGTGGCCGAGATGACCTCCGGCGAGGACGAGCGGGTCCGGGGCATGTCCATCTTCGGTGCGGCGCAGGGCATCGGCCTGGCGGTCGGGCCCGCCGTCGGGGGCCTGCTGAGCGTCGCCGGGCTGGTGCCCCCGATGTACGCGGCCCCGGCCGTCCTGGTCGTGATCACCGTCGTGGTCGCGGTCAGCGTGCCCCGGCCGCAGGTACGCCGGGAGGTCCCCGAGCCCGTCCGGATCAGTCCGTTCGACGGCCGCATGTGGCCCTTCCTCACCATCGGGTTCGGGCTGTACCTCGCCATGACCATCGTCCTGATGACGGCCGGGTTCCTGCTGCAGGACCGGCTGGGCCTCACGGCGAACGAGACCGGGACGGTGACCGGAATGGTCACGCTGGCGGGCGCGGCGATGATCGTCCTCGTCCAGGCCGTGGCCGTGCATCGGCTGGGCTGGGCGCCGCTGCGCCTCATGCGGACGGGGGCCGTCCTCATGACCGTCGGCATGCTCGTCGTGGCGGTCGCGCCGACCGGCCCGCTGATCGCCGCCGGCGTCGCCCTGCTCGGGGCCGGACTCGGCTTCGGGATGCCCGGCATCATGTCCGCACCGAGCCTGCTGGCCCCGCGGGAGGCCCAGGCGGGCGTGGCCGGGCTGGTCAACGCGACGGTCGCACTGACCTTCATGTTCGGCCCCCTGGTGGGCAACGCCCTGTACGAACTCGGCGACACCGTCCCCTACATCGCCGGCACCGTGATGCTGGCGGCCGTGGTCGTGTTCACCCTGTTCCACCGCGGCGTCCGCCAGGTGGAGGACGCCTCCTCCGCCCCGGAGCCCGCCGCACGGACCGCCGCCCCCGAGGAACGGTAGCGCCCCTCCCTGTCCCGCCTCGGCTCGCGTGTGTGAAGCGACGCTGAGCCGCTGCAACGGGGCGAGGGGCGGCCGCCGGTCAGGCGAGGCCGGGGAGCGGAGGGGACAAGGGGGGTCAGGCGCGGCGGAGCAGCCCGTCGACCACCGCTTCGAGGCCCTGGCGGTAGGTGTCCCGGCCGGTGAGCTCGGCCCAGCGGTCGGCGAGGGACGCCAGCCGCGGATAGGCGTCCCCCGACAGGGCGGCGAACTCACGGTCGCGGTGGGAGGGGCGGTCGCTCTCGGCCCGCCTGCGATCGCGGGTCACCCGGATCAGTAGCTCGCCCACGGTGTAGTACCAGATGACGCGGTAGGCGTCGACGGCCTGGTCGGGGGTGAGGCCGCATTCGACGGCGGCGTCCACGATCGCCTCGACGATCCACAGCGCGGAGACGGCCATGAGGTCGTCCGTGGCGACGACCTCGATGATCCAGGGGCACTCGGCGAGCACGTCGTGCAACAGTTCGGCCGCGGCGACCATCCGGTCGCGCGGATCCCCGGGAAGCTCCGGGCGCGGTATGCCGCGGGCATGCGCCTCCAAGAGCAGCAGCAGCAGGTCGTCCTTGTCGCGCACATGGTGGTAGAGCGCCATCGGCGTGCTGTCGAGCTCCTTGGCCAGGCGCCGCATCGACAGGCCGTCGGGGCCTTCGGCCGCGAGCAGGCGCTGCGCGGCGGAGATGATCGCCTCCTGCGACAGCCGGGGCGGACGCCCGATGCGTCCGGTGCGCTTCGATCGGGGGTGCATCCGTCCATTTTCCTCCACGTCAGGGCCGACGCTACCGCTTCCCGCGCGGTGTGGGCCGGAAGCCGGTCGCCTCTCGCCGGGCAGGTCCGGTCCCCATGGTGAACGGGCCGGGATTCGGCCTGGCGGCGTTTCGGTACGGCGGGTCCGTGGCCCTTCGGTGATCGTGCGGTCGACAACCGACCGGGGCCTGACCGGGGGCGGCGGCGCGCGCACCGGGCGCCGGACCGGGGCGCGGGGTCACCCCTTCCGGGGGCCGCCGGTGATCTCCTCGGGAAGGTCGTCGAACCAGGCCAGCACCGCGCGTTCGTAGTGGATGCCGAAGCTCAGCGTCGCGGCCGCGTACGGGTCGGACATGCCCTCGGCCTGCCCCTCGTACTCGGCGAGGCGCTCGGCGTGCAGCGCGCGGTGGTGCTCGACGGCCGCGGTGAGGTGGTCGCGCGGGATGTGCCGGCCGAGGGTGAGCATGAGCAGCAGGGGGAAGCGCACCGCCTCTTCGCCCGGCATCGCCGCGCTCCAGTCGGCGAAGGCCGTGCGGCCCGCCTCGGTGATCGCATAGGGGCGCCGGTCCCGCTTCCCGCGCTCGCCCTCTTCGACCAGCCCGGCCCGGGCCATCGTGGACAGCTCCCGGTAGACCTGGCTGCGCGTGATGGACCAGAAGTCGCCCATCAGCTGCTCGGCGGCGGCGACCAGGTCCCAGCCGGTCATCGGCCGCTCGTGCAGGAAGCCCAGGAGCGAGGCGGCCGTGTTGTTCAGCCCGTGCGGCGCGTCCTTGGCCGTCCGGCGTCCGTTCATGCGACACCCCCTTGACAGTCCACTGTGTCAGGTCCACTCTGAGGTAGCAACAGTCCACAGTGGACTGTCGCGGGAGGCCGTGCCCGCCCGCCCTTCCACCGTGCCGGGGGTCCCATGCACACGTTCCTGCTCGTCCTCCACATCGCCGCCGGCACCGTCGGCCTGGCGGCCGCCCTCACCGCCCTGACCGCGCGCAAGCGCCGCGGTCCGCACACCGTCGCCGGCCGCGTCTTCGGCGCGACCGTCGTGGCGGTGGCGGTGACCACCTACGCGCTCCTGCCGTTCGCGCCCGCGATGTGGTGGCTCGGCATCATCGCGACGGCCACCCTCGCAGCCGGGGCGGCCGGGGTGTACCTGGCCTGGCGCAGACCGGTGTGCGGCTGGTACAGGGCCCACCTCGTGCTGATGATGTCCACGGTCATCGCCTATGCGACGCCGGTCGCGGTGCAGTTCTCCGACGGCGCCGTCCTCGCCTGGGTCCTCCCCACCCTCGTGGGGTCCCCGCTGGTCGTCTACCGCTCGATGGTCGCCGCCGGCACGGTGCGCCCCCGGCACCGGGCGCTGATGCCCTGGCGCCGGTCCCCCGAGCGGCGGCCGGTCGCGGGTGCGTGAGGGGCCGGAGGCCGTCCACGAGGACAGGGGGACGCCGGACAGGCGATGCTCACCTCGCCGCCATGGCCGCGGGCGCGCCCTCCCGCGTAGGTTGTCCGCGTCGCCCGGGCGTGACGACCGCCCGAACGGCGACCGACGTCCGGATGACAAGGGAGTCCGGGCCCGAGCGAAGAGGTGTTCCGTGAAGAGAGTCGCCTACCGCGTCGCAGCCGCCCTCGGAATCGTCGACAAGCAGCGCCTCACCCGGCCCTACATCTACTACTGATCCCTCCTCACCTTCCGCTGAACCGCGGCGCGCGGGCGAGCCCGGCCCGCGCGCTCTCCGACCCCCGCGGCACGCGCCCCGCACGCACCCCGCGCTCCGTGCACCGGCCCGCAGCAGGAGGTGGGATGCCCGCCCCGCCCACACCTTCCGCACCGTCCCCGCACGACCGCCGCCCGCCGGGCCCCTCACGCGCAAGCGGCGCCGCCAACGCCGCCGACTTCGCCGTCGACCCCCTGGGGTTCCTGACCCGCTGCGCACACGAGTACGGGGACACCGTCGCGCTCACCCCGACGAACGTCCTGCTGGCCCACCCCGATGACGTCGGCCGCGTGCTGGTCGACCGCGACCGGGCCCTGGTCAAGGTGCGGCCCGGGGAGCGCCGACGGGGCGGAACCGGCTTCCCGCTGGCCATGATGAACAGCGAGGGCGAGGACTGGGAGCGCAAACGGCGCCGCCTGCAGCCCGCCTTCCGCAGCGAACGGCTGGACGGCCTCCGGGCCTGCGCCCGGGACGCCGCCGCCCGCACGGCCGACTCCTGGACCGAGGGCCAGACCGTCGACGTCCACGAGGAGATGTCCCGGCTGGCGATGCGGGTCGGAGCCGTGCACATCACCGGGCGCCCCCTCGGCGCCGACGCCGACGCGCTCGCCGACGCCGTGGCCGCCGTCATGCGCCTCACCGCCGGCGCCGTCCGGCTGCCGGCGTGGATGCCCACGCCGGTCAACCTCTCCCTGCGCCGCGCCATGCGGGCGCTGGACTCCTCCCTGCGGCGGATCGTCGGGGAGCACGAGCCCGACGGCGGCGCCACGGCCCTCGGCAGGCTCGTCGAACAGCGGCCCCGCGCGCCCTTCGCCGAGATCCGGGACGAGCTGGCCACCCTGCTGATGTCGGGGTACGAGACCACCGCCGACGCCCTGACCTGGCTGGTGCACTGCCTGGGCACCGCCCCCGAGGCCGACGCCGGCCTGGCGCGCTCCGCGCGCGGGGCGGGCGCCGACGGCTACGCCGCCGCGGCCGCCAAGGAGGCGATGCGCCTGTACCCGCCCGCGTGGGTGATCAGCAGAGTCGCGGTGCGGCCCGTCGAGTTCGGCGGGTACCGGCTCCCGGAGGGGACGGTGATCGGCCTGAGCCAGTGGGTCACCCACCGCGACGCGCGCTGGTTCCCCGAGCCCGACCGCTTCCGCCCCGAACGGTGGCTGGACGGCGCCGGACCCGCCCGCCGCTATGCCTACTTCCCCTTCGGTGCCGGGGCGCGCGGGTGCCTGGGCGCGTCCATGGCCCTGAGCGAGATCGAGGAGATCGCCATTGAACTGCGCGCCCGGGTGCGCTTCGAACCGGTCGACCCCGACGGGGTGCGGCCCCGCGCCGCCCTGGCTCTGCAGCCCAGAGGCGTGTGGGCCCGCGTGCGCAAGGAGCGTCCGGGAGGAGCGCGATGGTCGGGGTGATCGGCGCCGGGTTCGGCAGAACCGGGACGATGTCCCTGCACACCGCCCTGGCGCAGCTCGGATTCGGGCCCGTCTTCCACATGGGGGAGCTCTACGACCGCCCGGAGCGCCTGGGGGCCTGGCGTGATGCCGCGGCCGGGCGCGAATCGGTGGGCCGCGCCGTTGCGGGCTACGCCTCGACGCTCGGCTGGCCCGGCTGCGCCTTCGTCGGCGATCTGGTGCGCGCCTTTCCCCGGGCGCGTGTGGTCCTGACCGATCGCGATCCCGAGGCCTGGTACCGCAGCGCCTACCGCACTCTGTACCTGAGCCGGTTCGACGAGCAGGGGAGGCGGCGCCGCCTGGAAGGCGACACTGCACAGGTCGCCGCCTTCGCCGAAGAGCTCATCTGGGACGGCGCCTTCCACGGCCGTTTCGAGGAGCGATCCCACGCGCTGTCCGTCTTCTCCGAGCACCGGGAGCGCGTGATCGCCGCCGTTCCCGAGGACCGCCTGCTGGTGTTCCGGGCCGAGGAGGGATGGGGGCCGCTGTGCTCCTTCCTCGGAGTGCCGGTGCCCGGGACCCCCTACCCCCGGAGCAACGACGCCGCCGACTTCCACGCGCGCGTGCGGCGGCGCATCGGCCGCCGATAGAAGACGCCAGGGGGCGGGAACACCGACGAACCGGCGGATTCGGCCCGATTTTCTCACCGGCCGCGCCAACGCGTCCGGCGTGACGGGCGTCATACGTGATGATACGTATCGCCCATTGAGCGGAGAGTGAAGGAATGGCGGATTCGACCCCCCAGGTCACCAAGGCACGGCGTGCGGGGACGGCGGGGGCGGTGGCCGCCACCGCCCTGGCCGCCACCGCACTGGCGGGTCCGGCCCACGCCGACGCGGCCCAGTGGCGCCAGGTCCACGGGGCGCCCGAGGACGGCGGCTCGTTCACCGCGGTCGCGGCGGCGGGCCCCGACGCGGTGTGGGCATTCGGCGACGACAGCGCCCAGGGCCCCGGCGCCACCCGGATCCACCGGTGGGACGGCACCGAGTGGACCCCGGAGGACGTCCCCGAGGGCGCGACCGTCGAGCCGGACACCGCCGACGCGGTCGGCGGCCAGGTGTGGGCGGCCGGCACCACCCCCGGCGGGCAGGCCGTGGTCCTGCACCGCGACGGCGGCTCCTGGACCGCCCCGCGGATCGACCCCGCCCTGCACCCCACCGATCTGGCGGCCGCCGACACCGATGCGGTGTGGATGCTGTCCCGGCCGGTGGACGGCTACGACCGCGCGGTGTTCTTCGACGGCGAGATCTGGCGCGACTACCCGGCCCCTTCGGTGTCCCAGGCGGTGGCGGCCGCAGGGCCGGACGCGGTGTTCGCGGTCGGCTCCCGGGACGACGGGCAGCCCGGCGCCGAGCGGTGGGACGGCGAGCGGTGGAGCCCCATGGAGGTCCCGGAGGTGGACCTGCCCTCCGGCGAGTCCGACGCGGTCTTCACCGACGTCCTCGCCCGCTCGGCCGACGACGTCGTCGCGGTGGGCCACCTGTTCTGGAAGGACGGCGAGGACATGAACCACCACCGGCCGCTCGTCGGGCGCTACGACGGCAGGGAGTGGACGGTGGAGACCGGCGGGGAGCCCGGGTCCTACACCGCGGTGGCCGACGCCGGAGACGGCGGCCTGTGGGTGGTGGACCGCGGGTGGAACCCGGTGATGGTGCACATCGCCGCCGACGGCACCACCACCGGGCAGCCGCTGTCGGACGAGAAGTACGACCTGTCGATGGCCGCCGTGGACACCGTCCCCGGCGGGGGAGCCGTGGCCGCCGGGACCGCCTTCGAGCAGGGCGACCCGGACGTGTTCACCGACCACGGCTTCGTTTACGGTACCGGCTCCTGGAGCGCAGCAGGGGAGTGACGTTCCCCTGTTCAGGAGCAAGGGCCCGCTCCTGAGAGGGGCGGGCCTCCTGATTCGCCGTCGGTGGCGGACGGGGGAGGTGCCCGCCATCCGATACCGGCGCCGCAGGCGTCGTCCGGGAGGAGATCTCCGGGTGCGGTTCGACCGGCCGCAAGGACGGTCCTCTTCATGTCCCCGGAACGGCCGCGCACGTCCGTGCCGGACACGTTGTGGTCTTCGACGGCGATTCCCCCCGGGGCCAGGCGGGTCGGAGATCCTCGGGTCCTGCTCGCCCAGGCTCCGCCGGTAGATTCCCAGGGCGCGGTGGCAGTGCTCCGGGGACGGCTCTAGGCCCAGGCAGGGGGGCGGGCGGGGGCAGGTCGGCGATGGGCGGCCCTGAGGAGAGGAGCTCGCGGATGTTGCGCACCCGCCGCCGAGGCGGTGGGACCCGACGAGCCCCTGCTGCTCGTAGTACCGCAGTACCGCAGCGACCCGCGGCTGAACCCGATACGGGCCGAAGGGTCTCCGGTCTTCACCGAATCGACGTACATACCTGGGGGCCCTGGGAGTTGACACGGGTGTCAGATTCAACCCCGGGCCGCGCGCATGTGGCGTGGGGCACATCCTGGGTAGGGGAGGGGCACCGGTCGGCCGAACGGTGACCCCTGACGAACCCCGTCGGGAGTTCCCAGGGGCCCGGGCGCCGGATACTCTTCGCCGCACGGCGCCGGCGTGTGACGGCGCCCGACAGTGCGTGACGGTGCGCGCCGAGCGGGAGGAGTGCGCCGTGCGTGCAGCGCGCGGTGCCCGGCGAAGCACGGCAGAGGCGGAGGTTCCCGTATGCAGGCCAACGTCGGCGACAGGATCCTTATCCAGGGCAAGACCGTCGGACAGGCGGGACAGGCCGGCGAGATCATCGAAGTGCGCGGCTCCGAGGGCGAACCGCCCTACCTCGTCCGCTTCGAGGACGGGCACGAGAGTCTCATCTTCCCCGGCCCGGACTGCATGATCGAGGACTGACGGCCTCCAGGAGCGGATCGGGCGGCGCTGGAGCGGGTTCCCTGCCCTCGCGGCACGGGAACCCGCCCGACCCCGAGCCTCAGGCGGCCTCAGGCGCGTCCGTGGTAGCGCAGGTGCAGCCGGTGCACCCGCTCGGAGAGCTCGGGGGAGGGCCCTTCCACGGCCACTCCGGGCGCGACCTCCCGGATGGGCAGCGGCCGGACCGGGGGAGCGGGGAGGCCGAGTCCGGACAGCCACCCGGTGAGCTGCTCGCTCGAGGAGGCGTAGACGATCCGCCCCAGCCCCACCCACGCGTGCGCGGCCGAGCACATCGGGCAGTGTTCACCGGAGGTGTAGACGGTCGCGGCGGGGCGGTCCTCAGGCCGCATCCTCTCGGCGGCCCAGCGCGCGAGGGCGAACTCCGGATGGCGGGTGCTGTCGCCGCCGGCGATGCGGTTGCGGTCCTCGGCCAGGACGACGCCGTCGCCGGACACCAGGACCGACCCGAACGGCTCGTCTCCGGCGTCCAGTGCCTCTTCGGCCAGGTCCACACAGCGGCGCAGGTGCCCGAGGTCGGTGGCGTCCATGGATGACCGCCTCTCGTCAGGGGCCGCTCGGTGCGGCCCGATTGCCAGAACAGCAGGAGAACAGCGATAGGGACAGGGAGTCAGGGGGCATTCTGCCGCAGAAGGCGGCGTCGGTGCCGGACGGCGGCCCCGACGGCGGGAACGGGTCACGGCGGACGTGGGGCGGAATCAGGGGCGGACGCGGAGCTCCGGACCGGACACAGGGCCCCGGACACAGGGCCCCGATCGCGGAGCCGCGGTCCAGCCGCGGTCGCAGGGCGGCGGGCATCACGGGCGGGATGTCCGATTCGACGCTGTCACAGGCGCCCCCTAGTCTCGCGGCGTGTCGAAATCCTCGTCTCCTTCCTTCGCCGACCTCCTCGACGACGCGGCCTTCCTCTCCCTGGAGCACCAGCTGCGGCTGGAGGACGTGGTCGGGCAGCACGACTGGCACGTCGACCTGCAGCAGCCGCGGTTCCGGTTCACCGGGGCCCAGGAGCTGGCCTGCACCGGGGTGCACCTGCTGGGCAGCGCCGCCCCGGGCCCCGGCTCCTGGCTCTGGGCCTGGGCCAACCCGTCCGGCTACCCCGAGGCGGTCACCGCGCTGAGCGCGGCCGTGCGCGACTTCGGCCGCGAGCACGGGATCCCCGAGCTGGCCGAGCCCGAGGTGCCGTTCGGGGCGCTCCCGGGGGCGCCCGACCACCCACGGGTGGTCGCCGCCCTGATGACCGAGGCCGCGAAGGCCGTCGCGGGCCGCTGGACCTCCTACACCGCCGAGGTCGGCTCGGGGACGCACGCCTCGTTCATGATCGAGCACCCCGACTTCGCGCTCCCGGCCGCGGAGGGCCCACGGGTCATGCGGGTGATCCAGGAGGGCCTGTCCGGGCTCCCGCTGCGCGACGTGCGGCGCGCCCTGTACTCCTACGGCGTGCGGCGCGGGCTCACCGCCGAGTTCGACCCGTCGGGGAGCCGGCTCGACCTCTCGGGGACGGCCTTCCAGGCCACCGTCGGCTTCGACGAGCAGGGCCGGGTGTCGACCATCGACGGCAAGATGTCGGGCGGTGAGGCGGAGCAGGCCTGACGGCCCGCCCGCCGGAACCGCCCCCTGAAGCCGCTCGGCGAACGTGCATGCGGCCCCGGGGTGGCGGCGGGGGTCAGTCCCCGCCGCCACCCCCTCCTCCGTCGCCCGCACCGCCGTCTCCGTCCCCGCCTCCTCCGATGCCGCCGTGGCCCCAGGTGCCGCCGCCACCGCCCACGTGCGAGCGGCCGCCGAAGACGATGAAGGCCAGGGCCAGGCCGACCGCGCCCAGCCCGAAGGCGTAGAGCGGCCACAGCCCGTCCAGGGAGGAGTCGGCCTCCTGCAGGGTGGGCAGCTCCGTGTCGACGGCGCTCTCGGGCAGCACCAGGTCGACGCTCATCGCCTGCCCCGGACGCACCTCGTCCTGGGTGAACGACGCGCCCGCGCCGCCGGTGTCGGAGGAGGAGCAGGGGGAGGTGCTGCCGAGCACCCCGGCGTAGCAGTCGACGCCCTCGGGCCGTTCGGGCAGGTCGATCTCCACGGTGACGTCCCGGACCGGGAGCGACCACTCGCTGCCGACCGCGTTGAGGAACAGGCGGGGACTGTCGTCGTCCCGGCGGACCATCACGCTCTCGTAGGTATAGGCGACGGCGAAGGTGCGGGTACCGCTGAAGGGTTCGTCGCGCTCGCCGATGACGACCTCCGTCGCGTTGTTCCGCTCGTCGACCTCGATGGAGCGCACACCGTCGGTGTCCACCACCTGCACATCGCGCAGCCCGAGGTCGATCTCCCGTGAGCCGGCGATGCTCCCCCGGTGCGGGAGCCGTCGGCGCACGGGTGAGCCGTCGTCGCCGAAGTCGTAGGTCAGGCGCTCGGTGATGCGGACGGCCGCGTCCCGGCCGACGCGCACGTCCACGTCCAAGGCGACGATGGAGCGCTCTCCAGAGGCGCCGTCGGCCGCGTTCTCGTCCGAGGCCAGCGCCGGGGCGGCGGGCAGCGATGCGAACGAGGCGACCACGGCCCCGCACAGGGCGGTGGCGGTGACCGCCCGACGCGCGGAGCGCCGGGAGGCCGGGGCCGCGGCGGGTGCGAGGGGAGGGACACCGGTACGGACACGGGGGAGAGTGGAGTCCATGCCTCCTTAGATGCCCGGAAAGGCGTCCAGGTTGCGTGCTCCGCAGGCACCATCTCCCCGTGCTCCGTGTCGCGGCCTGGTAGCGCCCGGAAGCACGCCCCGGCGCTACCAGGCCCCGGAGTTGGCGTTCATGCCCGAGTACGACCTCTCGCTCTCGGGGAATCTGCTGCTGAAGCGGCGTGAGTCTCTTCTCCCTGGCCTTACCCACCTATTGCGCTGCGGCTCCTGGTCGGATTCACCTCGGTCCTGGTTGTGTTCTGCGTTCGCGATCAGCTGACGGCAGTCTTCCCTGAATGCCGGTCCTCCGATGTGCGAATCGAGCCTTTCGAAGACCAGGTTCAACTCCTCTGGTGCGAGCCTCGGTCCGGGGACCACGGAACGAACGTTCTCAAGGAATTGATGGACGATGTGGGAGAGGGCTCCCGGAAACTCCGTCTCCAGCGAAAGCCTGCCAGACGCGTCGGCGTCGAGGTCTTCGGCGGCCTGCTGCAACGTCAAGAGCTCAATGCGGCCCAGCTCCTGCGTCGAGAGGAGCCTCTGGTAGGCGTTCAGGCGTCCGAACCCGTCGTCCCCGACCGGTTCTAGGCGGAGACGCAGGACGTCATGGGTCTCGCTCCACGTCCGTATGGACTCCTCCGGGTCCGCGTACCAGTTCAGCGCCTCTTCGTTCACGTGTCTGAGCAGCGGCGTCAGCATCAGCATCATGCGTGCCGCCGTTCCGTTCGCGCGAACGGCGATGCCTCGCAGAAGCTTGGACGTCACCCCGTCGTACGGGACCGTGATCCCGTACGGATCGATGATGTCGAGATCTCCCGGACCTTCGGGGCTGATCTCGAAGCCCAGGCACTCCCCGACGACCACCGGTTCGCCGCGCTCACGCTCCAACGTGCTCGTCGTCGCGCGCGTCAGGTCGCCCATGTGCCGGATGCGGACCGTGTCCACGAACCCGTGCCACTCCTCGTCCATGAGCCCGCGCCAGTACGTCGCCGCTCTCCGCCAGCCGTGCCAGGGCATCCGGTCCTCCTCCGGGAACAGCTCTGCCAGGTCCAGCTCCTCGCCGCAGCATGCCAGCAGCACCACGAGGTTCATCGAGTAGGCGGCCTGCCGGTACATGACCGTCGCGCGCCAGGGCTCGTACCCCTCGAACTCCTGGGAGGGGCGTGCGTAGGGCGCCTCGTGGAAGAGCATCAGCAGCAGGTCGATGTACTCCGAGCGCTCGCCCGGCTCTTCCCTGAAACGCTGTTCCAAGAGGTCGTCCAGGAACTCCACCACCGCCGCCCGCGAGGTGAACGCCGCATAGGAGGTGATGGCGTACAGCTCCCCGTGGTCCAGCGGACGCGAAGTCCGTCGCCGTCTGGAGCGCTTCCGCTCCTCCCGCCGGTCCTCGACCAGCCCCTCCAGCACGGCGGCCAGGTACCGCGCCACGAGATACTCGCCGAACGTGGCGTGCAGGAACTCGTAGACGCTCGCCGTGCGGTCCCGGGCCTCCGCACGCGACTCGTGGACGAAGAAGAACCGCCCGAGCACCTGGTCCGCGTCGCTCAGCGCGCCGTGGAGACCGGTCTCCTCAGGACGGAGGCCGGCGTCCGGGAACAGCGCTTCCAGGTCCTTGTCCAGCTCCTCCGAGGAGATGGTCTGGCGGTGCCGGGTGAACATGGCCAGCGCCACGACCTCCAGGCGGCGCAGTTCGCCTTCCACGGCCTGGTGCGCCTCGTCGTCGGTGAGGTTGGACCGGTGCTTGTCCACCTCCCGGTCGGCGAACATGCGCAGCAGTTCCTCGTACAGGGCCGAGCGCGACAGCGCCCCCTCCTTGCCCTGGAGGGCGTTGGTGTCCGAGTCGTAGATGAGCAGCATCATCAGCAGCAGCGGCTGCTCGGCCAGCTCGCGGTAGGCCAGCACCGACTCCAGCGGGGTCGGGGACAGGCCGCGCGCCGCGAGGGACTGCTCGTGCGCGTCGTTCCAGATCTCCAGCATCCGCCCGATCTGCGCGCTGCTGAACGGTTCGAGTTTGATCACCGGGCAGCCCTCCGGGACCCGCATGCGGTCGGCGACCACCGTCCGGCTGGTGACGATCACCGCCACCGGCTGCCCCAGGGCCTCCTGGCGCCGCTGGAACTCCTGCACCTGCTCCAGGTAGTCCGACCGGTCCACCCCGGTGGCCTGCAGGAGCTCGTCGAACCCGTCGAGGATCACGACCGGGAGCGCGCCGTCGGCGCCGTCGGCCAGGTCCCGCCAGGACACCCCGGTGTGCAGGGACGCGCGCAGGCCGTCGTCGATCTGGTCGTGGATCGGCGCGTTCGCCCGCACCCCGCGCAGCTCCACGCGGACCGCCAGGAAGTCCGAGGGCGGCAGCTGCGCGGCGATCATCTCGGTCAGCTTGGACTTGCCCGCCCCCGGGTGGCCGAGGACGGTGATCGGGTACCGCGTGGCCACCCTCTGCGTCAGCAGACCGGCGAGGACGAGCTGCACGTCGTCGTGCGCGCCGGCGTGCTGCCGCCACCACTGCTCCGACGACAGCTTCGCCTCCACGACGTTCCACGTGAACCTCCCCCGGGGAGAGAGGTAGGCCTCGGCGGACGTGGGCACCCCGGCCCCCGGGGCGGCCGTGCGCAGGATCGGGCGGTCGAGCACCGCCCGGTAGAGCGCGGCCAGCTCCTCCCGCCGCCGCCCGGGGGCGGGGCCGGAGGAGACCTGCTCCAGGATGCCGCGCAGCGCGGCCAGGCCGGTCTCGATCCGCTCCACGCCCGCGTCGGTGCGCCGCTGGGCCTGCATCTGGGCCCAGATACGCACCTCGGGGACGTCCGCGGCGAGCCCGAGGAGGCTGTCGGCGTACCCGGCGGCCGTCTTCGGCGCGATCGCGTCGACGTCCAGCCGGGAGCGCACCGCCTCGCGCCCGGCCTCGTCCAGCGCTGCGAACGCCTCGGTCCCCTCCACGTGGGCGCGCAGGGAGCGGACGGTCCGCCGGTGGGGCCCGTAGGCCAGGAGGGACGCGCTCTCCTCGGACACCGCCAGCACGCCGTCCTCCATCCGCAGGACGTCCCCGTCCAAGGGGCGCACGCCGTCGGCGATCTCCAGCTGGGACTCACGGGTGAGCCGCAGGTCCTTCAGGGACAGCGGGCAGTCGGGGGTGTCCAGGACCTCGTCCACCGCAGAGAAGAACGCCTCGACCGCGATGATCTTCAGGGCGGCCTCGATCCGCTCCATCCGGGTCATCCGGTCGACGCCGGTGATCTTCTCGCGCAGCGGCCGCAGCGCCTCGCGCCCCTTCTTGACCAGCTCGCTGCGCACCCCGAACAGGTCCGGGACGCCCAGCGCCCCCAGTCCCCCGTCGACGAGCTTCTCGGCGAAGTCCAGGATGGCGGGCTCGTCCTTGCCGAGGACCTTCAGCGCGTCCGCGTAGCTGAGCTGCCTTTTGGCCATGGGGGGTGGTCTCTCCTCGCGTTCGGGCGGCGGCCGGGCCGGGGGCGGCCGAGCGCGGGGGCGCTCGGCGGGGGCCCGAATCCGGTTCCGTCCTCGTGTCCGGTGATGCGAGGATGCCACGGAAAAGCCCTGAGCCGCAGGGGCTGCGGGCGCCGCCGGGCCCCGGCGCCCGGCGGCGCGACACTCCCCGGAGGCCGGATGACGTCCTATATCCGCTCGGTCACCTTCGATTGCGCCGATCCGTACACCCTGGCCCGCTTCTGGGCCGAGGCCGTCGGCGGGGAGGTGCACCCCGACGGCGTCCCCGGCGGGGACGAGGCGTTCGTGGCCGGCGCCGACGGGCGCCCCGAACTGCTCTTCCTGCGGGTTCCCGAGGGCAAGTCCGCCAAGAACCGGGTCCACCTGGACCTGGGACCGCGCGGCACCCGGCGCGACGAGGAGATGCGGCGCCTGGTCGGCCTGGGCGCGACGGTCCTGCAGGACCTGCGGCGGGAGGGCGGGGCCGGGTTCTGGCTCATGGCCGACCCCGAGGGCAACGAGTTCTGCATCGAGATCAGCGACGAGGAGATCCCCGAGGTCACCGGCCGCGAGGCGTGAACAGGCGGCCGGGGCGGCGTGGGACGGTGCCCCGGAGGAGCAGGACCGCAAGGGCGGAACGATGGGGCGGGCCGATAGGACGGACCGCTCCGCCCCGCCCTGCGGGCGCCGCTCCGGGCGGCCGCCCGCTCGCCGGAGGGCATCCGCGGAACGGCCCTAGGGCAGGCGCCAGTCCACCGGGTCCGCGCCCTGCTCCTGAAGCATCGCGTTGGCCCGGCTGAAGGGGCGCGAGCCGAAGAAGCCGTTCTTGGCCGACATCGGGCTGGGGTGGGTCGACTCCACGCACGGCACGTCCGGCATCAGCGGCCGCAGGTTGCGGGCGTCGCGGCCCCACAGGATCGCCACCATCGGCGTGTTCCGCGCCGCGAGCGCGCGGATGGCCTGGTCGGTGACCTCCTCCCAGCCCTTGCCCCGGTGCGAGGCGGGCTTGCGCGGCATCACCGTCAGCGCCCTGTTCAGCAGCAGCACACCCTGCTTGGTCCACGGCGTGAGGTCGCCGTTGCTCGGCATCGGCAGCCCCAGGTCGTCGGCGTACTCCTGGAAGATGTTGCGCAGGCTGCCCGGCAGGCGGACGTCGGGGGCCACGGCGAAGCTCAGCCCGATGGCGTGTCCGGGGGTGGGGTAGGGGTCCTGGCCCACGATCAGCACGCGCACGTCCTCGAAGGGCTGCTGGAAGGCGCGCAGCACGTGCTCCCCGGAAGGCAGGTAGGTGCGCCCGGCGGCCACCTCCTGGCGCAGGAAGTCGCCCATCTCCTCGATCTTCCCCGCAACCGGCTCCAGGGCTTGGGCCCAGCCCTTGTCCATGATCTCGTTCAGCGGTCGTCCCATGACGACAAACCTAGCGACGCCCAGGGACCGAATCGGACGGATCCGCCGAACTCCCGGGGGATCCTGCGCTCCCGCCGGAGCCGCGTCGCCGGCCGGGCGGAGCGGTTATCGTGTCCACGCGGCCCCAGCGGGCCGCTCCCAGCGACCCCGGAGCATTGCGAGCAGCACGTGAACCAGCAGCCCGACGGCGACCGGCCCCCTCGGCATCCGCAGCACGGACCTGCTCCGGCCGGCCCACCCCAGGGACCCCCGCCGGGACCGGTGGGCCGCCCCGTCCCCGGGCCTCCGGGCGGCCCGCCTCAGGGGCCGCCTCCGGGAACGCCTTACGGCCCGCCGCCCGGGTACCCGGGACAGCCCGCGCATTTCGGCGCGCCTTACGGCCCGGGGCCCGGTGGGCCCCCGCAGCCGCCGTACCCGCCGCAGGGGCACCCCGGAGGCCCGGTGCCCTATCCGCAGCCCGGTCCGGGCGGGCCGCCGCCCAAGAAGTCCACGGCCGGCCTGGTCATCGGACTCGTGGCGGGTGGCCTGGTGCTCGTGCTCGTGGCCGCCGTCGGCGGCTTCCTCCTCCTGCGCGGCGGGGGCCAGGGCCCGTCCGGCACCGGGGCGCCCGAAGGCGCGGGGCCGGGGGTGTCGCCCGACGGGCTGCAGGTCCTGCAGGACGACGGCAGCCTCGTGCACGCCGACCCCGGCGCCGAGGCCCCCGTGGTGGAGGTCTACATCGACTTCCAGTGCCCGGCCTGCCGGGAGTTCCACACCGAGCGGCAGGGCCTGCTGGAGGAGATGGGCGAGTCCGGCGAGGCGATCGTGCACTACCGGCCCGTCAGCGTCTTCGCCAAGCGCGGGGGCGTCCTGGCGGAGAACTCGGTCCGGGCCGGGGCCGCGGCGATCGTCGCCGCCGAGTACGGGCACTACCTGGAGTACCAGGACCTGCTGTTCGAGCGGCAGCCCGCCGAGGGCGAGGAGGGGTTCACCCCTGAGGAGCTGGCCGGCCTGGGCGCGCAGGCGGGCATCGACGACCCGGGGTTCCCCGACCGCCTCCAGGAGGAGATGGACGCCGCCGACGCCGAGGTGAACGGCCCCGGCGCGGGGAGCGGCGCCGCGTACGCCCTGATCAAGGCGACCGACGGCGTGATGAACAGGTACGGCGGCGCGGACGCTTTCGCCGGCACTCCGGGGGTCTACATCAACGGCGAGTCCGTCGACCCGTACACCGCCGACCTGCGGGCCCGCATTCTCGACGCCGATCCCGGCGAGGTCACCACCGCCCCGCGGTAGCGGGCGCGGTACCGGCCCGGTCGGACGGTGCGGCCGACGGTCGGGGGCGCCCGCGAGGGGACGGCGCCCCGGACCGCCCACGGGTTGCGCCCCGCCCCCGTTCACAGGGCCCGGATCTGGGTGATCTGCAGGACCCGGACCGTGAAGTGGGAGACGGCGCTGCCGCCGTGGACGTAGACGCGGTAGCAGTCCTCCCCGGACCGGGTGATGATGCGCCCCCGCGGCGAGAGCGGCCCCGGGAGAGCGTGCGTGCGGGCCAGCTCCAGCGCCGCCGCCCGGGCGGCGTCCCGGTCCTCATAGGTCCAGTGGAGCGTCTCGGCCACGACGCGCTCGCCCCGGCCCAGCGACTCCTCGACCACGGCCAGCCAGCGGCCCGCGCGCTCGGGCCGGTCCTCCCGGCCGTCCTGCCGCGTCGTCGGATGCATGCCCGTGCCTCCTGCCCCCGCTCGCGCCCGGCACCGTGACGGACCACTGTGGCAGGCCGTCCCGAACGAGCGTGATCCTTACCCTGAACGCCGCATGGCGGAAGGGTCCGCCCAGGTCAAAGGCGTCTCCCCGGGCGGATCCGGGCGCCGCGGGGCGCACCGCGGCTCACCCCTCCACGTCGTCCGGGTCGGCGGTGTGCACCGACACCACCCCCTCCAGCCCGGCGAGCGCCGCGGTGAGGCCGGACACCTCGCCCCGCCCGACCAGGGTCAGCACCAGCCCGATGAGGGCGCCGCCGTCGTCGCCGCGCCGGGTGCGCACGTCGTGCACGTCGAACCCGCGCGCGGTCGCCTCGGCCAGGATCCCGCGCAGCGCCCCGTGCCGGTCCCGGTACTCGATCTCGAACACCGTGGTGTCCGGCGCCGACCGGGTGAGGCGCCGGGTCAGGACGGGGTAGCCGTAGGCGACCAGGAAGTGCACGGCGGTCACCGCGGCGGCCAGCAGCCACAGCCCCGCCCCGGCGGCGGTGCCCACGGCCGCGACCACCCACACGGTGGCGGCCGTGGTCAGGCCGCGCACCACGTCCCGGCGGACGAAGATCAGCCCCGCGCCGATGAAGCCCACGCCCGACACGATCTGCGCCGCCAGCCGGGAGGGGTCCAGCGCGACGTCGTCCCGGTCCAGTACGTCGCCGAAGCCCCACTTGCTCACCAGCATGAACAGGGCCGCGCCGATGCCCACCAGGGTGTGCGTGCGCAGCCCGGCGCTCTTGTTGCGCAACTGGCGTTCGAGGCCGATGAGGGAGCACAGCACCAGCGCCGTGAGCAGGGCGAGGAGCTGCTCCCAGCCTTGGTCGGACACGTCGAGCATGGGGGTGCACTACCCGCACAGGGGCGAGCACCACCCCAGCGCGCCCCCAAACACGGGTCAGGCGCGCACCCCGCGGGGCGCGCGCCCGACCGTGTTCTGGAGGCGTCCCGCCTCAGCGGCAGCGCCGCAGCCCGTCGTGCTTGGACAGGTTGAGCGCGGTGGTCACCATCGGCACGTGGCTGAAGGCCTGCGGGAAGTTGCCGACCTGCCGCCCGGCCTTGGGATCCCACTCCTCGGCCAGCAGGCCCACATCGTTGCGGAGCGAGAGCAGCCGCTCGAACAGCTCCCGTGCGTCGGCCTCGCGCCCGATGCGCAGCAGCGCGTTGGCCATCCAGAAGCTGCACGCCAGGAACGCGCCCTCGTCCCCGGGGAGCTTGTCGGCGGTTCCGGCGCGGTCGGTGCGGTAGCGCATGACGAACCCGTCGACCATCAGGTCGTCGCGGACGGCCTCGATGGTGCCGATCACGCGCGGATCGTCGTAGGGCAGGAATCCCAGCTCGGGGATGAGCAGGAGCGCGGCGTCCAGCTCCTTGCTGCCGTAGTACTGGGTGAAGGTGTTGCGGTCGGCGTCGAAGCCGTACTCGCACACCTCGGCGTGGATGGTGTCGCGCAGGGCCCGCCAGCGCTCGATGGGCCCCTCCATGCCGAACTCCTCGACCGTGCGCACGGCGCGGTCGGCGGCGACCCAGGCCATCACCTTGGAGTGCACGAAGTGCTGGCGCGGACCGCGCACCTCCCACAGACCCTCGTCGGGCTCCTGCCAGCACCACTCCAGGAAGTTCACCAGGGAGCGCTGCATGCCCCACACGTGCTCCTCGCGCGGCAGCCCGGAGCGGCGGGCCAGGTGCAGCACGTCCATGACCTCGCCGTAGACGTCGAGCTGGTACTGGTGCACGGCGGCGTTGCCGATGCGCACCGGGCGCGAGCCCTCGTAGCCGGGCAGCCAGTCGGCCTCCCACTCGGCCAGCCGCCGCTCGCCGCGGATGCCGTACATGATCTGCATCTGCTGGGGCTCGCCGGCCACGGCGCGCACCAGCCACTCGCGCCAGGCCTCTGCCTCGTCGGTGTAGCCGCTGCGGATCAGCGCCTCAAGGGTGATGGTGGCGTCCCGCAGCCAGCAGTAGCGGTAGTCCCAGTTGCGGATCCCGCCGATCTCCTCGGGCAGGGAGGTGGTGGGCGCGGCGACGATGCCGCCGGTGGGGGCGAAGGTGAGCGCCTTGAGCGTGATCAGCGAGCGCACCACCGCCTCGCGGTAGATCCCGTCGTAGCTGCACCGGCCCACCCAGCCGCGCCAGAAGCGCTCGGTGCGCGAGAGCGACTTCTCGGCGTCGAGGTGCTCGGACTCCTCCACGTGGGAGGGGTGCCAGGTCATCACGAACGGGACCCGCTGCCCGGCGGTGACGGTGAACTCGGCGTCGTGGGCGAAGTTGTGCCCGTCCAGGGGGACGGCGGTGCTGATCCACACCGAGTCCGGCCCGGCGACGGCGGCCAGCTCCGAGCCGCTGCGGCGCACCCACGGCACCACGTTCCCGTAGTCGAAGCGCAGCCGCAGCGCGGTGGACATGCGCACGGTGCCGCTGACCCCCTCGACGATGCGCACCAGGTGGGGGGCGCCGCCGCGCGGCGGCATGAAGTCGATGACCCGGACCGTGCCCTCGCCGGTCTCCCACTCGGTCTCCAGGACGAGCGTCTCGGGCCGGTAGCGGCGGCGGGTGGCGGTGGAAGGGCCGCCGGCGGGCCCGATCCGCCAGTTGCCGTTCTGCTCGTCGCCGAGGAGTGCGCTGAAGCAGGCGGGGGAGTCGAAGTGCGGGAGGCAGAGCCAGTCCACGGAGCCGTCGCGCCCCACCAGTGCGGCCGTCTGCATGTCGCCGATCAGCGCATAGTCCTCGATCCAGCCGGACACGCGGCTCACCCCCTGGTGTGTAATGAAGATCACATCCTGCGCGGACGTACCGTATCCGACTCCGAAGGGGGTCGGGGGCGCTTGACCGGAGCCTCGGTCACCTCTGCCCTCCGCCGGGTCCGCGGCGGACGGGGCCACCTCCCCCTCGGTGCCGGGGGACGGGTCTTCACCGGTGTTCCTGCAACGCTACTGCGCCAGGCCCCCCGTGCCCCGGTCCCGCGCGGGGCGTGGGCCGGGGGGTCGGCACGGGGACGGGACCGATGATCCGCGCCGTCACCGTCCGTCCGGGACAGCGTACCGGCGCCGAAGCGCCCCCGGGAGCTTTCATTCGCAATGGGATCCGGGGCATTGGCGTTCGGGCACTTGCATGCGCGGGATGCACACCTGGGCCAGCGGGCCGATGGCCAGGGCGAAGAGGAGCGTGCCCGGCCCCACGGTCCCGCCGAGCAGGGCGCCGGCGGCGACGACGGCCACCTCGATCCCGGTGCGCGCCGCGCGCAGGGACAGGCCGCGCTCGGCGAGCCCGGTCATCAGGCCGTCGCGCGGCCCGGGGCCCAGCCGGGCGCCGATGTAGCAACCGGTGGCCGCCCCTGTGACCGCGGTGCCGACGGCCAGGTAGGCGATGCGCAGCGGCAGCGTGTGCGGGTCGGGCAGCCACAGCAGGGTCAGGTCGACCGAGAGCCCTACGAGCACCACGTTGCTCACCGTGCCCAGGCCCGGGCGCTGGCGCAGCGGGATCCACAGCAGCATCAGCAGCGCGCCCACGATGATGCTCCAGGTGCCCACGCTCAGGCCGGTGCGCAGGGCCAGGCCCTGGTGGAGCACGTCCCAGGGCGTGGCCCCCAGGTCGGCCGCGAGCAGCAGGGCGCCGCCGACGCCGTACAGGTGCAGGCCGACCAGGAGCCGGACCAGCCGTTGCGGCCGGGGCGGCGGGACCAGGGCGGCGAGCAGGGCGGCGGGCGGGCGCGGGGAGTGGAGAGAACGGGGCATGTGCGTAATATTGGCCCCATGCATTACGCGAGTAACAGTGCCAATTCACGAAAGTGGACCGGCCATGGCCGGTGAGCGGCGGATCAACGGGCGGCTATTGGCCCGACTGGTCGGTGACGGGGCCCAGGGGCGGCCCTACTACCTGGCGGTGGGACGGGCCATCGGCGGCCTCATCCTGGACGGCCGGGTGCCCACCCACACCCGGCTGCCGGCCGAGCGCGACCTGGCCGCCGCGCTGGGGGTCAGCCGCAACACCGTCACCGCCGCCTACTCCTGGCTGCGCGACAACGGCTACCTGGACAGCCGGCAGGGCGCCGGCAGCTGGACGGTGCTGCCCGAGTCCGGCGGCAGCGGGGGCGCCCCCTTCGTCCCCCAGGCCGAGCACATCGACCTGGGCGTGGCCGCCTCGCCCGCGGTCGACGGCCTCCAGGACGCCGCCCGCCAGGCCGTGGAGCAGCTCTCCGCGCACGTGGGCAAGCTCGGCTACACCCCGCGCGGCCTGCCCGAGCTGCGGCACGCCATCGCCCGGCGGTACGTCGAGCGGGGCCTGCCCACCACGCCCGACCAGATCTTCGTCACCAACGGGGCCCAGCACGGCGTCGCGCTGCTGACCGACCTGCTGGTGGAGCCGGGCGACACGATGCTGGTGGAGTCGCCCACCTACCCGCACGCCCTGGAGTGCGCCCGGCGCGCCGAGGCCCGCATCCGCACGCTCGCGGTGACCTCCGACGGCTGGGACATGGAGTCGGCCGCCGACGCCTTCCGCCAGTGGCGCCCCAAGGCCGCCTACCTCATCCCGGACTTCCAGAACCCCACCGGCGCCCTGATGGACGACGACGAGCGCGCGGTGATGGTGCGCGAGGCCAAGCGCGCGGGGAGCTCGATCATCGTCGACGAGACCGTGGCCGAACTCGCCATCGACTCCGGGGACCAGCCCGCACCCATGGCCGCCTACGACACCGACGGCAGGGTGTTCACCGTGGGATCGGTCTCCAAGCTGCTGTGGGGCGGGTTGCGCGTGGGGTGGGTGCGCACCACGCCGCCGATGGTGGAGCGCCTCATGGCGGCGCGCCAGCGCGTGGACATCAGCAGCCCGCTCATCGACCAGCTCATCGTCACCCGGCTGCTGGCCGACGTCACCCGCATCCGGGCCGAGCGCAGCACCGGGCTCCGCCGCGGCCGCGACGCTCTGGTGTCCCTCCTGCGCGAACGCCTGCCGGGGTGGAGGTTCACCACGCCCAGTGGAGGACTGGTGCTGTGGGTCACCCTGCCCCAGCCCATCGCGGGCGCGCTGTGCGAGGCCGCGCTCCGGCACGGGGTCCACCCGGCGGCGGGTCCGGTCTTCGGCACGGAGGGGACGCTGGAGCGCTATGTGCGGCTGGCCTACACCCAGCCCCCCGAGGTGCTGGAGGAGGTGGTCGACCGGCTCTTCGAGGCCTACGGCGAGGCCATGGCGCGCCCGGCCCCGGTGCACGGGGAGCTGTACCTGTGACCGCTCGTCCGTGATCCGCGCGTGAACCGTGCCCGAGGCGCCCGAGGCGCCCGAGGCGCCCGACGGGTTCGGCCCTCCCGCCTCGCCCGCCCCGTCGGCGTCACAGGATCATCCGCGGTCTTGCCCTTGTTCGCCTAACCGTGTTCGGATATGCGGGCGGGGGTGACGTGCATCACGTTCGAGAGGCGGGAGGGCGGCTGTGGACGTAGAGCAGACCCTGCGCGAGCGCGCGGAGGTGGAGGCCGAGATCAAGGGCCGGACCCTGGTGGACTGGCTGCGGCACACGGCGGAGGAGGAGGGCGAGGCTCCCGCCCTCTCCGACCGCGTCGGCGACGGCTGGAGGACCCTCACCTGGGCGCAGTACCGCAATGCGGCCCTGGAGGCCGCGGCGGCCTTCATCGGGGCCGGGATCGGGCCGGGCGAGGTGGTGGCCCTCATGCTGCCCAACCGGTCCGAGCACCTCATCGCGGACATGGGCGCCGTGCACGCCGGCGCGGTGCCCTTCACCGTGTACGCGACCTTCGCCCCCGAACAGGTCGCCTTCGTGGCCCAGGACTGCGGCGTGCGCATGGCGGTCCTGGAGGGCGCGCAGGAGCTGGAGCGGTGGCGAACGGCCCTGGACCGCCTGGAGAGCCTGCACACGGTCGTGCTGCTGGACCCGGACGCGGTTCCGGACGCCCCCGGGGACGGCCGCAGGTACGTCTCCTGGGCCGACTTCACCGCCGAGGGCGCGCGCCTGCACGCGGCCGAGCCCGGCCGGGTCGAAGAGCGCGCCGCGGCCCTGACCCCCGGCGACAACGCGACCCTGCTGTACACCTCGGGCACCACCGGCAACCCCAAGGGCGTGTTCGAGACGCACCACCAGGTCCTGTTCCAGTGCGTCATCACCCTGAGGGCCAACGCCACACCGCACCGGGCGGTCAGCATCTCCTACCTGCCCATGGCCCACATCGCCGAGCGCGTGCTGAGCGCCTACCTGCCCATCAGGGTGGCCGGGCACCTGTACTTCTGCCCGGAGCTCCCGCGCCTGGGCGAGTACCTGGCACTGGTCCGGCCGCACGGGCTGTTCGGGGTGCCCCGGGTGTGGGAGAAGCTCCAGTCCGGCCTCACCGCCGCCCTGGCGGCCGCCCCCGAGGACCGGCGCAAGGCGGTCGAGGAGGCCTCGGGGATCGCCCGCGCCTACATGGAGCAGGGACAGTACGGGCGCGAGCGCGAGCCCGGACTGGCCGAGCGGTTCGCCGAGGCCGACGCCCAGGTGCTCGCGCCCATCCGCGCGCTGATCGGGCTGGACCGCGTCGTCTACTGCGTCACCGCCGCCGCCCCCATGCCCGAGGAGACCGTGCGCTTCTTCAGCGGCCTGGGGGTGCTCATCCGGGACGTGTACGGGATGACCGAGAACTGCGGGGCCGTGACCGTCAACCGGCCGGACCGGTACCGGTTCGGGAGCGTGGGCGTGCCCTCCGACGGCATGGAGGTGCGCACGGCCGAGGACGGAGAGATCCTCGTGCGCGGCCCCGTCAACGCGTCGGGCTACCACAACCGGCCCGAGGAGAGCGCCGCGCTCGTCGACGGCGACGGGTGGCTGCACACCGGCGACGTGGGCAGCATCGACCAGGACGGCTTCGTCTACGTGGTGGACCGCAAGAAGGAACTGTTCATCACCTCGGGAGGGGAGAACATCGCCCCGGCCTCCATCGAGAGCCGCCTCAAGGAGCACCCCCTGGTCGGCCAGGCGCTGGCCTACGGCGACCGGCGCCCCTACCCGGTCGCGCTGCTCACGCTCGACCCCGAGGTCGCCCCCGGCTGGGCGGCGGCCCGCGGGATCGAAGGCGCGGACCCGGCCGTCCTGGCCCGGGACCCGCGCATCCTGGAGGAGGTCGGCCGGGCCGTCGAGGCGGCCAACGAGGGCCTGGCCCAGGTGCAGAAGGTCAAGCGCTGGCGGCTGCTCGCCGACGAGTGGAGCGTGGAGAGCGAGGAGCTGACGCCCTCGCTCAAGCTCAAGCGGCGCGTCATCCACCGCAAGTTCGCCGACGCCATCGACGGGCTCTACGGCGACTGAGTCCCGCCCCGCGAGCGGGGCCGTCGACACCGCCCCCGCGCTGCGCCGACGGTCCCCTCCGGTGCAGCGCGGGGGTCGGGCTCACGCCTGTGGGGCGAAGCGCGCGGCGAAGCGCGCGACCTCCTCCAGGGCCGTCTCCCGGTCGGTCTCGTTGAAGACCTCGTGCTGGGCGCCGGGCAGGATGCGCGCCGTGACGTCGTCCCCGGCCAGGGTGAGGATCCCCTCCGCCGTGCCGTCGACCGGGACGATGCGGTCGTCCGCCCCGTGGATCCACAGCAGCGGCAGCGTGCCGATGCTCCCGTCCGCCGCGGCCCTCTTGAGCTCGGTGGCGATCGCCTCCAGCGTGGGCCGCTTGAAGGGGCCGTGCCAGACCAGCTCGTCGGCGGCGTAGGCCTCGCCCACCGCCGGGTCCCGCGACAGCGCCGCCGGGTCGATCGGCACGTCCGGGATCTCCTCGTGGGCCAGCAGCGCGGGCACGAAGTCGCAGCGGCCCAGCAGCGGCCCCGACAGCGCCAGCGCGGTGAGCTCCCCGGGGTGGGCCTGGGCGTACCGCGCGGCGATCAGCCCGCCCATCGAGTGGCCCACCATCACCAGCGGCAGGCGCGCGTAGGCGCTGCGGGCCTGGGTGACGAGCCGGTGCACGTCCTCCACCGCGCCCGCGAAGTCCTCGATGAGCACGCGCTCGCCCTCCGAGCGCCCGTGCCCGCGGTGGTCGAGCCCGTAGACCGCGGCGCCCCGGGCGCACAGGTACTCGGCCACGTGCTCGTAGCGGCCGATGTGCTCGCCGTAGCCGTGCACCAGGACCGCCAGCCAGGCGGGTTCGGCGCCGCCGGCCGCCCAGGCCCGCGCGTGCAGCCGCTGCGCCCCTCCAGGCCCGCCGGGCAGGCCCCACTCACGCGATACGACCATCGAGGCTCCTTCCGTTGTCGTCCCCCGAAGGTAGCGTGCGGCGTGCGGGTGGACACGGGGGCGGGTGGTGCCGCCGCTCCGGGCCGCGCGGAGGTGCCCGCCGGTCCGGGGCGGGCGTGGTGCACTCGTGGGAGGGCGCCCGAGGGCGGCTGTGGCATCGGCCGAATCTCGGGCGCGGGGGAGAGGAGGTTTTGTGCCGGGAGACGGAAAACCGACCGAAACCCGGCCGGAAAACGTCCCGAAGTGGACGGAGTTGCGCAAGAACGGCCCGTCCGGCACCACGGGACGAACCACGCGTCTTTTAGGGTGGCGTGTGTCGGGAAGCACCAAGGTGATGCGGTCCCGGCCCCCACAGTGCCGCACACCGCCGCGGGCGGTCACCCGACCGGTCCCCGCGACGAACATGGGAGGTGACGCCCGTGCTGGCTGATTCCTACGGGAGAGTGGCCACCGACCTGAGGGTCTCCCTCACCGACCGGTGCAATCTTCGCTGCACGTACTGCATGCCTCCGGAGGGGCTCGAATGGCTGCCCAAACCGGAGCTGCTCACCGACGACGAACTCCACCGCCTGATCCGTATCGGTGTCACGATGCTGGGGATCACGGAAGTCCGTTTCACCGGGGGCGAGCCGCTCCTGCGGCGCGGGCTCCCCGGCATCATCGCCGCCGCCACGTCCCTGGAGCCCCGGCCCACGACCGCGCTGACCACCAACGGCATCGGCCTGGCCCGGACGGCCCCGGCCCTGGCCGAGGCGGGCCTGGACCGGGTCAACGTCTCCCTGGACACCCTCCGGCCGGACGTCTTCGAACAACTGGCCCGGCGCCGCCGCCTGCCCGACGTGCTGGACGGGCTCGAGGCCGCGGCCGAGGCCGGGCTGACGCCGGTCAAGGTCAACGCCGTCCTCATGCGCGGAGTCAACGACGACGAGGCGCCCGACCTGCTCGCCTACTGCCTGGAGCGCGGCTATGAGCTGCGGTTCATCGAGCAGATGCCGCTGGACGCCCAGCACGGCTGGCGGCGCGACACCATGATCACCGCCGACGAGATCCTCGGCCTGCTCGGCACCCGCTACGACCTGGCGCCCGACGAGGCGGAGGAGCGCGGCAGCGCCCCGGCGGAGCGGTTCACGGTCGACGGCGGCCCGGCCACCGTCGGCGTCATCGGCTCGGTCACCCGGCCCTTCTGCGGTGCCTGCGACCGGGTCCGGCTCACCGCCGACGGCCAGATCCGCAACTGCCTGTTCGCCCGAGAGGAGTCCGACCTGCGCCCGCTGCTGCGCGACGGCGGCACCGACGCCGAGATCGCCGAGCGCTGGCGCGCGGCGGTCGCCCGCAAGATGCCCGGCCACGGCATCGACGACACAGGCTTCCTCCAGCCCGCGCGCCCCATGTCGGCGATCGGGGGCTGAGCCCGGGGCGGACCGGTCCCGGGGGCGGGCGCGCACGGAAATCCCGTTGCCGCGGCGGGCCCGCCCCTGGTCTGATCTCCAGGCGTCCGGGCCCCGCGGGGCCCGGACGGACCGACCCGCCCGACAGGAGGAGGATGAGGAGCCGTGCCCTACACGGAGGCGCCCGGTGCGCGCGTGCCCATTCGGATGTGGACCGATCCGGAGCGCGTCGAACCGGCCGCCATGGACCAGCTCCGCAACGTCACCCGCATGCCCTGGGTGCACGGACTGGCGGTGATGCCCGACGTGCACTACGGCAAGGGGGCCACCGTCGGCTCGGTGATCGCGATGCGCGACGCCGTCTCCCCGGCGGCCGTGGGCGTGGACATCGGCTGCGGGATGACCGCGGTCAAGACCTCGCTCACGGCCGAGGAGCTGCCCGACGACCTGCGCCGGCTGCGCTCGGACCTGGAGGCGGCCGTCCCGGTCGGCTTCGCGATGCACCGGGCTCCGGTGGACGTGCGGCGCGTGCACGGCCTCGCCTCCGCTGGCTGGGTCCGGCTCTGGGACCGCTTCGACGACCTCACCCCGGCCGTGCACTCCCGCCGGAGCCGCGCCGAGCGCCAGATGGGCACTCTGGGCGGCGGCAACCACTTCCTGGAGGTCTGCCTCGACGACGCGGGCTCCGTGTGGGCCGTGCTGCACTCCGGCTCGCGCAACATCGGCAAGGAGCTGGCCGAGCACCACATCGGGAAGGCCCGCCGGCTCCCGCACAACCAGGACCTGCCCGACCGCGACCTGGCGGTGTTCGTCTCGGGAACCCCGGAGATGGACGCCTACCGCCGCGACCTGTTCTGGGCGCAGGAGTACGCGCGCCGCAACCGCGACGTCATGATGGGCCTGGCCTGCGACGTGCTGCGCCGGTCCTTCCCCGGCGTGCGGTTCGAGCCGTGGATCTCCTGCCACCACAACTACGTCGCCGAGGAGCGCTACGACGGCGTCGACGTCCTGGTCACCCGCAAGGGCGCGATCCGCGCCGCCGCCGGCGACCTCGGCATCATCCCGGGCAGCATGGCCACCGGCACCTACATCGTGCGCGGGCTGGGCAACGAGTCCTCGTTCAACTCCGCCTCGCACGGGGCGGGGCGGAGGATGAGCCGTAACAAGGCCCGCAAGACCTTCAGCGAGGCCGACCTGGCCGAGCAGACCCGCGGCGTCGAGTGCCGCAAGGACACCGGCGTCGTGGACGAGATCCCCGGCGCCTACAAGGACATCGAGGAAGTGGTCTCGGCCCAGACCGACCTCGTCGAGGTCGTGGCGCACCTGCGGCAGGTGGTGTGCGTCAAGGGCTGAGCAGGCGGTAAGGGCTGAGCAGGCGGCCCGGCGGCCGCGAGACCGAGGGGAGGGGCCGTGGAGCGGCTCGAGGGCTGTGACAGCGTCATCCTGGCCGGCGGCCGCGCGCGCCGCATGGGCGGCGCCGACAAGCCCGGCCTGGAGGCCGGGGGAGCCACCCTGCTGGAGCGGGTGGCCGCGGCGGCCCCCGGGCGCGTGGTGGTCGTGGGGCCGCCCCGGGAGCGGCCCCGGGCCGAGTACGTGCGCGAGGACCCGCCCGGGGCCGGCCCGGTGCCCGCGCTGCGCGCAGGCGCGGCGCGGGTCGCGGAGCCCTGGACGGCCGTCCTGGCCGGGGACCTGCCGTTCCTGCGCCCCGAGGACGTCTCGGCGCTGCGGGCGGCGGCCCGGGGGCGGCACGGGGCCGTCATGGTCGACGCCGACGGCCGCGAGCAGTGGCTGCTGGGCGTCTGGCGCACCGAGAGGCTGCGCGCGGCCCTGGAGGCCTACCCGGGGGCGTCCCTGCGGGGCCTGTTCTCCTCCCCGGGCGACGTCCGGGCGTTCGACTTCGCCCGGGTGCCGCTCGGGGAGGGCGCCGAGCTGGCCGCCTTCGACTGCGACACCCCCGAGGAACTGGACCGCGCCCGGGAGCTGCTGCGGCGCCGGTCGCCCTGACCGCCGGGACGCGGCCCGCACCGGGACGGGCCGACAGGACAGGGGTGCCAGGACGGGGGGTCAGCCCTCGAACTCCTCGAAGGGCACCGTCTCGCGCAGGAAGCCGCGCACGTCGAGGAATTCGGCCAGGTACGCACGGTGCTCGCCGCAGGCGAGCCAGGTCTTGCGGCGGTCCGGGGTGTGCACCTTGGGGTTGTTCCACACCAGCACCCACTGCGCCGGTTCGCGGCACGCCCTCCGCGAGCAGACGGGCGGTTCGGCGGCTGCGGGGTCGCTCGGGCTCAACGGCGGTGCTTCCTGGTCGCTTCGGCGGCCCGGCCGGTCGGACGCCGCGGTGCGGCGCCGGCCGGGGAGAGAAAAAGGCGACGCCGGGTGGCTACGGGGGCAAACCACCCGACGTCGCGCGCGGTGTTCCGACGGGGGCTCGAAACACCGGCCCAGCGCTCCGACGGGGGACCGAAGCGCTGTCCCCCAATGTACACCGCCGCTCCCGGGGGTACGTCAAGACTCAGTTACGACGTGATCTCGGGAGAGTCCCGCGGACCTGCTGTTTCTCCAACTAATGGCGAATTATCCGGAACGGGACCAATGGTGGAGGGGCGGAACCCGTAAAGGGTCGGGAAAGCGGCGGCGAAGACGGGATTGCCCGTTCGGCCCCCCGGGAAGGGAGCCGGGGAATGTGCGATGGAACACACTCGCCGGGTCCCGAGGGGACGCGGCGGAGGCGGGAGGAAGGCCATGAGCGAGCACACCTACCGGGTCACCGAGATCGTCGGCACCTCGCACGAAGGCGTCGACCAGGCCATACGCAACGGCATCGAGCGGGCCGGGCAGACCCTGCGCGGCCTGGACTGGTTCGAGGTCACCCAGGTGCGCGGCCACCTGGAGGACGGACGCATCGCCCACTACCAGGTGGGGCTCAAGCTGGGCTTCCGCCTGGAGGGGAACCAGGAGTGAACGGGGCGCGGGGAGCGGATGCGACCGCTCCCCGCGCGGCCCTCACGAGGCCCTGCTGACCGTCGACATGTTGAAGTCGGGGATTCGCAGCGGAGGCATCGCCGTGCGGGGGAAAATGCTCCCGGCCTCCCTGGACAGCGCGGGAACCGACGCCCCGGCCTCAGTGGCGCGCCGCAGCAGACCCAGGGGCGACTCGTTGAACCGGAAGTTGTTCACCGCCCCGGTGACCCGCCCGTCCTCCACCAGGTACACGCCGTCGCGCGTCAGCCCGGTCTGCAGCATCGTCTGCGGGTCCACCGAGCGGATGTACCACAGGCAGGTCAGCAGCAGCCCGCGCTCGGTGCGCTCCACCATCTCCTGCACGCCGTCCGTCGCCCCCGGCATCTCCAGCGCCAGGTTGTCGATGAAGCCCGTCGCCTTCATACCGGTCGTGCGGGCCGTCGCCCGCGTCTGGCCCAGCGCGCGCAGCACGCCCTCGGAGATCCACTCGGTGCGGCGCAGGGGCATTCCGTTGTCGAAGGCGCTGACGTCGCGCCCGGGACTGCCGGTGACGGTGAAGGGCGCGCACTCCAGGCCCGGGTACCGCGGATCGCTCAGCAGGTCCAGCGGCAGTCCGGCGATGCGCTCGCCGAGGCGCGTCCCGCCCCCGCCGTCGGAGGACGACAAGGCCGAGCGCCCCTCGTAGGCGTCGCGCGCACCGGAGTCGAAGTACAGCGGCACCATCATGTCGGCCACCGCCTCGGGCGGCATGACCACCTCGTGGCGCCCGGCCGGCAGGTCCACCTGGCGCGAGGCCCACTCGGCCCGCCGCGCCAGCTCGGCGTCGAGCGCCTCGGGGTCCACGTCGGTGAAGTCCCGCGTGCCCCGCCCGACCCAGGCCGAGCGCGGGTCGGCGCCCTCGCCCCGGGTGTTCATCTCGATGGTGCCCTCGGGCTGGTCGTGGCGGAGCCGGAGCCCGGTCGAGGACCCCAGGTAGGTGGTGACCATGCTGTGCTGGGCGAAGCCGTAGTGCAGCCGCCCCGACCCGCCGGAGGCGCCGAACACGCGCCCCAGGCCGCGGGCCGTCTCGGTGAACACCTCCACGCCGGTGGCCGCCGGGGGCGCGTCCCAGTCGCCGCCCGAGCCCGCCTCGCCCGGCCCGACCAGCGGGACGGCCTCCTCGGTGGGGATGGCCGAGGAGGCGGCGGCCTCGGCGGCGCGCACCAGCTCCTCCAGCTCCTCGTCGCGCAGGCCGCCGCGCTCGACCACGCCGACCTGGGTGCCGCCGGGGCCCTCGGCCACCGCCACCACCGTCACCGACCGCGAGCGGGCGGCGCCGTTGGTGGTCAGCGAGCCGCCCGCCCAGCGCAGGTCGGTCCGGCTGCGCTCGCGGACCAGCACCATGCACGCGTGCGCGCGGGACAGCCCCAGGGCGCGCTCGACGAGGTCCTGCGGGGTGGACGTGGTCACTCTCCTGCCTCCTGCACGGTGTTGAGGACGCGGACGCCGGTGAAGGCCGCCGCCGGGCAGCCGTGGCTGACCGCCGCCACCTGGCCGGGCTGTCCCTTGCCGCAGCGGAAGGTGCCGCCCAGCACGTAGGTGGAGGGCCCGCCCACGGCGGCCATCGCGTTCCAGAAGTCGGTGGTGGTGGCCTGGTAGGCGACGTCGCGCAGCATGCCGTCCAGGCGCCCGTTGCGGATCCGGTAGAAGCGCTGCCCGGTGAACTGGAAGTTGTACCGCTGCATGTCGATGGACCAGCTGCGGTCGCCGACGATGTACACGCCGTCCTCCACGCCGGCGATGAGCCCCTCGGTGCTGGGGCCCTCGGGGTCGGGGGCCAGCGACACGTTGGCCATCCGCTGGATCGGCATGGTGGAGGGGGAGTCGGCGAAGGCGCACCCGTTGGAGGGGCCCTGGCCGGTCAGCCGGGAGATGCGGCGGTCGCGCTGGTAGCCGGCCAGCACCCCGTCGCGGATCAGGTCGAAGGAGCAGGCGGCCACCCCCTCGTCGTCGTAGCCGACGGTGGCCAGGCCGTGTTCGGCCGTCCGGTCGCCCCTCACCTGCATCGACGGCGCCCCGTAGCGCAGGGTGCCCAGGTGGTCGGGGGTGGCGAAGGAGGTGCCGGCGTAGGCGGCCTCGTAGCCGAGCGCGCGGTCGAGCTCGGTGGCGTGGCCGATGCTCTCGTGGATGGTCAGCCACAGCTGCGAGGGGTCGACCACCAGGTCGTACAGGCCGGGCTCGACCGACGGCGCGCGCAGCTTCTCCTCCAGCAGCGCGGGCAGCGCGTGCAGCTCGGCCTCGACCCGGGAGGTGTACTCCCAGCCGCGGCCCGCCGGGGGCGAGAGCGTGCGCATGCTGTCCATGAGTCCGCCCCGGTGGGCGAACACCTCCACCTCGGGGGCGATGCGCACCCGCTGCTGGGTGGTGGAGGTCCCGGCGCTGTCGGCGTAGAACTTCTGCTCCTTGGCCTGGAGCAGCGTGGCGTCCACGTGGTCGACCCGGTGGTCCTCCTGCAGGCGGCGGGACCAGCTCGACAGCATCGAGGCCTGCTGGCGCACGGTGACGGCGAAGGGGTCGCTCTCGTAGGAGGAGACCCACACCTTGTCGGCGTGGACGGGTTCGGGGGCGAGTTCGATGCGCTCGGCCGTCAGCGGGGCGGCGACGCGGGCCATGCCCACGGCGCGCTCGGCGGCCTCGGCGGCGGCGCCGGGTTCGAGGACGTCGCCGGAGGCGAAGCCCCACACGCCGTCGTGCACCACGCGCACGGCGAAGCCCAGGGTGTCGGAGTCGGCGGCGGTGTCGACCGAGCCGTCGGAGAGCGACAGCACCCGGCCGCGCACCCGTTCCAGGCGGAAGTCGGCATGCTCGGCGCCGAGCGCGCCGGCCCGCTCGAGGGCGGCGTCGGCGAGCTCGCGCAGGGGCAGTGCGAGGAAGTCCGAATCGATGTCAGGCACGCCGGACAACCTACTCGGCGGGCCCACCCGCCGACCAGGGGCCGCACCAGGGGCTCCGCGCCGGGGCGGGGGCGCTCCGCCCCCCTCACCCGCCGCGCTGGACGTCGACGTGCACGTGGTCCAGGTGGCGCAGGATCTCGTTGTCGGGGTCGGGCGAGCGGTAGTCCCACCAGCCCCCGGCCGAGCCGCGTGCGTTCCAGATCTTGTCGTCGAAGATCACGTTGGCCACGTGCAGCTCCTCGGCGTGGGCGACCAGCCAGTGCGCCAGCAGCCACCCTTCGCGGCGGTTCTCCTCGTTCACGGGCCGGTAGAACACGTCGATGGCGCGGCCGTCGTAGTGGGCCGAGTCGCCGCCGTGGCCGCTGTCCACCCCGCCGGGCTCGTAGCCGCCCAGGCTCTGCTCACCGAAGACCTCGCCCATGGCCTCCAGGACGTTCTCGGCGCGCGGGGTCAGGCCCGACTCGGCCAGATCCTCGCGCTCGAGGCCCGAAGCGGGGGAGGCGCGGCAGGTCAGGCTGGGGCCGGCGTCGTCCGGCGGCCCCTCGGCGAGGCGCTCCAGGGCCGCCGGGTCGATCCCGGAGGTGTCCGGCGCCTCGGCGCCGCGCGCGCTGAGCGCGACGGCGGTGGTGGCCAGCTGCGCCTCCTCGGCCGTCAGGCCGACGCTGCCGTCCTCGGTGTGCACGGCGCACTCGGGACCCCAGGGGAGTGCTGTGCGGTCCTTCCCGGCTGCGTCCAGGAGCCTGGGCGCGGCCAGCGCCAGACCGCCGGCCAGCAGCGCCAGAACGGCGAGGCCGATCAGGAGGCGGACGAGGCAGCCGCCGCGCCTGCGCCTGTGCGGCCGGGCGCCGCCGGTTCCGCGACCGGCGCCGGTGTCCCGGGGCCGTGGGGCGGAGGGGGAACGGGGGTCGTCGGAGGCGCCTTGACGGGGATCGGTGCTCACGGCCCGTATGACGACCGGACCCAGGGGATGGTTCCTGAACGGCGCCGTGATGCGGCCTGTGCGGACGACGCAGGGAGGCCACGCCGCGGGAGACCAAGCACGGAGACGACGCCGGGACAGGAGCCGACCGGGGCGGCGACCCTGCGGACCCTGCGGTCGTCCGGCGATGAGGCCGGGGGAGACGCCGGGGCATGGTGACGGGGGACGGGGTCGGCTCAGGCGAAGGCCGACCAGGCCGCGTAGGCGCCGCCCCCGATCAGCACGAAGGCCCAGACGCGGTCCATGTTCACCCAGCGAAGCCGCATGGCGTGCACGCCCAGGAAGTCGTAGGCGATGAGGGCGACCACGCCCGCGGCGGCGAACATGGCGAGCGTATGGATCCCCGTGGCGAACAGGCCGACGGCGGTCGCGTCGAGCAGGCTCCAGGAGGCGTCCGCGGCCCCGGCCGCACCCGTCTCGGCGACGGTGCCGCCCTGATCCGCGGAGGCCGCCTGCCCGGCGGCGGCCGCGTCGGCGCTCGGCCCGGCCGAAGCGTGGGCGTGCCCGGCCGCACCGTGCCGGTGCCCGGTCCCGGAGCCGCCCTCGGCGATCTCGCCCGCCAGCACAGGAAGCACCATCAGGCCCGCACCGTGCATGGACGCCATGAAGAAGGACCACGCCCCGATCTGCGGCAGGGACATGCGCACGTCGGCCCAGTGGAAGTGCCGCCGCGCCAGCAGCGTCCACAGGCCGGCCGCGACGAGCAGGGCGCCGCCGACCACGGTGAACCAGTGGGAGGCGGTCATCGACCCGGTGACGGTGATGACCACCGCGACCGCCGCGATGGAGGCCGCGTGGCCCAGCGCCAGCGGCGGCAGCGACCGCAGCAGCGCCGCCCTGCTGCCCTCTTGGAGCCCGCGTGAGACGGCCAGGAGCCACCCCATCGCAGGGTTGGCGCCGTGGAAGACGCCGAGGCCGATCAGGGTCCACAGCTGGGCTGAGGTCATCGCCGCCCACCGTTCCCGTCCGCAGGTCGCGCCGCCGGTGCCCCGACGCGAGCGTCACACGGGGCGACCGTGCGATCAACGCTCAGCAGCGATTATGGCCGGGAGCGGCCATGGCCCCGGAGCGGCGGTTCGCGCCGGGGAGGGAGGGGAAGCGACGCGGCCGGACGCCGCGGGGGAGGGGCCGGACGAGGGGCGTCGAAGACGCGGTCGGAGGCGGGGGCGCGGGACCGGGGGACCGGGGGACCGCGATTCGCGGTTCCTGCGTGCTCCGGGGGCGTCCCTGCGCGATCGAGGGGCGGCAGCGGGCAGGGCACCTGGGGCCGAGGTCCGATTCCAGAGGCGGGGCCCTGCACGCAGGCGCGACCCCGCGATCGCCTGTTCCACTCGGATCCCCCTCGGAGGAGATGCTCCACCTCCAGCCAGGTGAGGAATTCGGCGCGCGGCCTAGAGGCGGGGTCCTTCGATGCAGGGGAGGAGCGGCGATGGGACAGCCGGTTCCCCGCTCCGGGCTGCTTGCCGGGCGGCGGGCCGTCGGGGTGCAAGGGAGATGGCGGCGACGAGGAAGCGTGGTGGTTCCCCGGGGTTGGCGGTCGGCTGTCGGGCTTCTCGCGGTCCGGGGACAGCGGCGACGACGGCGCGGGCGGTGCCCCGCTCACGCCCGTCGGCCGGGCGGCGGGTCCTCGGAGTGCCGGGGGAGGGCGGCGACGACGAAGCAGGGCGGTTTCCCGGGCCCGGCAGTCGGCCGCCCGGCCTCTCGCGGTCCCGGAACAGCAGCAACGACGGCACAGCAGGTGCCCCGCTCACGGCTGCTTGCCGACCGCGGGGTCGTCGGGGTGCAAGGGAGACGGCGGCAACGACGAAGCGTGGTGATTCCCCGGGCTTGGCGGTCGGCCGCCGGGCTTCTCGCGGCCCGGGCCGGGTGCGCGGTGGGCCCGGGACTCGCCCGCCCGCGCCCGCGGCGCCCCTCCCTGGCCCGCGCCCGGCGCCGCTCCATTCAGAGGGCCCCTTGTGACCTGGGTGAATACGCACCGTCATAGGGGTGGGGCAAGCGGGGGCGCGCTGATCGGCGCCCCGCGGCGGCTCCCGGGTGCGATCCCGGCCAGACCAGAACGGGGTTCGGTGCCACTGTGCCCGTATTGCCCCTGTTCGTCCGCCCGCCGGCGGGGAGGGGGCGGCGAGGCAGGGGTGGGGCGCCCGCCCGGGGCCGGGCCCCGTGTCGGTGTCGCCCCGCCCCCGGTCACCCGGGGTGACCGAGAGCGTCGCAATCGGGTCCGGTGTGCCGGTAGAAGGGGTCTCGGGCACCGAATCCCGTTCTGGTCTGGCTGTCACCGTGCACCCGCCCGGTCCCGGGGGCCGCTCCGGGGGTGCGCGGGGCCCGCACCCCCGTCAGATCCGGACAAACGGGACGCCCCTCGGGCCTGATTCGCCGGAGATCGCCTCGGAGGGGGGCGTTCTCCAACGTGAGTGGTGATACCGCCACCCGATTGCACATTGCGTGGCGATATCACCACTCTCGATGCCCGAGCAGCGCCGCACGCGCCCGGTATGCCCGGAACGCGTAAAGGGAGGGGCCTCTCCAAGGCCGAGGCGGCAGGCCACCCGGCAGCCGACCGCCAGGCCCCGGGGAACCGCCCCTGCTTCGTCGTCGCTGCCCTCTCCCCTGCACTCCGGTGGCCCGCCGCCCGGCCGGGGGCCGTGAGCGGGGCACCTGCCGTGCCGTCGTTGCTGCTGTTCCCGGACCGCGAGAGGCTCGGCAGCCGACCGCCAGGCCCCGGGGAACCGCCCCTGCTTCTTCGTCGCCGCCTGCCCTGTGCTCTCAGGCCGCGCGGTCCGTCCGCGCCGCGGTCACTCCGGCCTCAGGGGCACAGGGCGTCCAGGGAGCCGGCGTCGTCGCCGACCTGGCGCCCGGGCGTGGTCGGCGAGGGGTCGTCCAGGCCGGTGTACTCCTGCCACTCGGTCTCGTCGCCGCCGTTCTGGTCCTGCCCCTGCTCCTGTCCGCCGTCGGCGCCCTCGCCGGTCGGGGCGTCGGAGGCGGAGGGGGAGGGGTCCGGGCCGGGGGCCGCGTCGGCGCCGTCGCCCTGTTCCCGCTCCTGCTCCTCCACCGCGTCGGCCACCATCGCCCGGATCTCCTTCCAGTCCGGGTAGGCCGGGTCCACCTGGGGCGGGGTGAGCTGCAGGGTCCTCATCGCGCCCTCCTCGTCCACGAGGTCGGCCAGTTCGACGAAGGCGGGCGCCTTGGTCTGCGGGATGTCGGTGCGCAGGGTGCGCTTGGCGGCGCCGGCCAGGTCCTGGTAGCCGCTGAGGACGGCGGCCGGGTCGGCCTGCTCGGCCACGTACTTGATCAGGCAGCCCTGGCGGCCCATGCGGGTGTAGTCGTCGCTGTTCACCCGGCTGCGGCCGTACCAGAGGGCCTGGTTGCCGTCGAGGTGCTGCTGGCCGGCCTCCAGGACGTCGCCCTCCAGACCGTAAGGAATGGGGTCCTCGAGGTAGACGTCGATGCCGCCGATGGCGTCGATGATGCCCTCGAAGCCCTTCATGTCCACCAGGGCGTAGTACTCGGGGTCCAGCCCGGTGATGTAGCCGACGACCGACTTGAGGGTGTCGGCGGCGGGGTCGTCCGCGGCGGGGTTCTCGGCCAGCTGCTCGGGGTGCTCGGCGACCCGCTGGTAGATGTCGTTGAACAGGTTGTCGTACCCGGCCGGGGGCGGGTAGGCCTCGGCCAGCTTGGACCCCTTGGGGAACTGGACGTCCTCCAGGTTGCGGGGGATGCCGATGAGCACGGTGTCGCCGGTGTGCACGTCGATGCTGGCGACCATCGTGGAGTCGTTGCGCATCCCGTAGCGGTTGCTTCCCGAGTCCCCGCCGATCAGCAGCACCTCGATGCGGTCGCGGTCGTTCCAGGGGTTGGCGGCGTCGTGCGGCGGGTCGTCCAGGGGGTCCTCGGAGCCGAAGACGGTCGACAGCGTCGAGTAGGTGACGTAGGAGGTGTGCATGACGGCGGCGGCGGGGGCGGCCACCACCAGGCACAGCAGGACGACCAGGGCTCCGCCGGCGGTCGCGGCGCCCGCGCCGGAGGGGCGCGGGCGGGTGATGGCCCACGAGTGCACCACAACGGCCATCCAGACCACCGCCCCGGCGAAGGCCGCTGCGGAGGCGGTGAGCAGCCAGCGGCCCTGGACCGCCATGGTGGCGCCGCGCGCCATGTCGCCCAGGACCAGGACGCCGACGGCGATACCCGCAGCCATCAGCGCGGCGTACCCGCTGAGCAGTACGATGCCGGCGGTCCGCCGACCGCTGCGCAGGTGGGCGATACCGGGGAGGACGAGCGAGGCCGCGGTCAGCAGCAGTGCCCGTCCCAGCCCGGAGGGGCGGCCCGCCGCCTCCTGCCGTTCATCCCCTGGTGATGCCATCGGGGTCCCTTCTAGATGCCCTCGCCCTGTCGGTCGGGGACGGTTCCGGCTCTCCGGTCCGCCAATGCGGTCCGGGCATGTCCTCACCTGTGGGCCTACCGCATCCGGCGGCGAACATGCCGGAGGACAGTGTCTCGCTTTGCCGGAGTCGTCCGCACGCGGGGACGCGACACGGCACGTTAGCCATCTGTCCGTCATGTCGCAAAGACGGGTCGTATGTCTGGTCTCTCGGGCATGCATCGCCGAATACGTGCTTGTTTCTTCCGTGATCTGTAGTTAAGGAACGCCGCAACTGCCATGATCTGGCCGCAGGAGGGGGCGGCGTCCGGGGGGAATGGGCGCCGTCGAAGGAACGAAAGGCGAAAATCGTGCTCGATGCGGTCGACGCTGCGCTCATGCGGGCGCTTCAGGGGGACGGAAGAGCGACCTATCAGGCCCTCGCCGACGGGGTGGGGCTGTCGCGCACGGCGGTGCGCGCCCGCGTGCGCCGCCTGGTGGCGCTGGGGGCGATCAGGATCGTGGGGGTGCTCCACGCGGGGGTCCTGGGCCGGGAAGTGTTCGCCCACGTTTCATTCACCGTTTCCGGTCCGGTGGGCCCGCTCCTGGGCGAACTGGCCGAGCGGGAGGCGGTCACCTTCGCCGCGCAGACGGCGGGGCGCTTCCCCGCCGTGGCGCAGGTGCGGGTGCGCGACGACGCGGCGCTGGCCGAGGAGGTCGCGGCCATGCGGGCGCTGCCCGGGGTGGGGGGAGCCGAGGTCTTCCGGGCGGGGAACGTGGTCAAGGACGCCGACAGCGGCGCCCGCGAGCTCAAGGGCATCGCCATCGACCCGCTCGACTGGCGGCTGGTGCGCCACCTGCAGCAGGACGGGCGCGCCTCCTACGCCGAGCTGGCGCGGCGGGTGGGGCTCTCGCAGGCGGCGGCGCGCTCGCGGGTGGTCCGCCTGATCGAGGCCGGGGTGGTGCACGTGACCGCGATCGTCGAGCCCGCCGTGGTGGGCAGCGACGAGCGCCTGGGGTTCGGCGTGCGCTGCCGGGGGGACGCCGCGGCGCTGGCGGCGCGCCTGGCCGCGGTGCCGGGGGTCGGCTTCCTGGCCGTGGGATTCGGCCGGTACGACCTGGTGGGCGCGGCCGCGGCGCCGGACCGCACGGCCCTGGTCGAGGCGGTCGAGGCGATCCGGGGCTGCCCCGACGTGGGACGGCTGGAGACGTGGGAGCATTTGCGCGTGGCCAAGGAGCGGCTCCGCGGCGACGGGGGACCGGCCCCGGCGGCGGTGCCCCGAGCGAGGAAGGGCGTGGCGGCGTGAGCACGGCGGGGGCGGGCGCGGCCCGGGAGGGGGCGGCGGACGCGCCGCCGCGGGTCCTGCGCCTGGGCGGGCGCTCCTTCGCCCCCGGTGAGCACGCGGTGATGGCGGTGGTCAACCGGACCCCGGACTCCTTCTTCGACCGCGGCGCCACCTTCGCCTTCGACGCCGCGCTCCGGGCCGCCGACGCGGCCGTGGAACGCGGCGCCGACATCATCGACGTCGGCGGGGTCAAGGCCGGCCACGGCGCCCAGGTGGACCCGGACGAGGAGACCGGGCGCACCGCCCCCTTCATCGCCGAGCTGCGGCGCCGCCACCCCGGGGTGGTCATCTCGGTGGACACCTGGCGGGCGCGGGTGGGCGAGGAGTGCGTGCGCGCCGGAGCCGATCTGATCAACGACACCTGGGCCGGCGCCGACCCCGACCTGGCGCGGGTGGCCGCCGCCACCGGCGCGGGCCTGGTGTGCAGCCACACGGGGGGCCTGGGGCCGCGCACCGACCCGCACCGCGCGGCCTACGGCGACGTGGCGGCGGACGTGGCGGCCACGGTCGCCCGGCTCGCCGAGCGCGCCGTGGACCTGGGCGTGCGCCCGGAGGGGATCCTGGTGGACCCCACCCACGACTTCGGCAAGAACACCTACCACTCGCTGGAGCTCACCCGCAGGCTGGGCGGGCTCGCGGCGGGCGGGTGGCCGGTGCTGGTGGCGGTCTCCAACAAGGACTTCATCGGGGAGTCCCTGGACGTCCCGCTCACCGACCGCCTGGCGGGCACGCTGGCGGTGCTGGCGGTGTCGGCCTGGGAGGGGGCGCGGGTGTTCCGCGTCCACGACGCCGGCGCGGCCCGGACGGCCCTGGACACCGTCGCGGCGGTCCGCGCCGCGGAGGGCCGCCGGGCGTGACCGGCCGGGCGGTCCGTCGGCGGAGCCTCGCCGGTGCCCCGCCCCTCCATGGTTCCCCCGGGTCGTGCGTCCTGGGCCGCCGACCGGCCACGGGGCGGGCGGAGGAACGCCTGGGGCGGGCGATACCGCAGGCCTGAACGTGTAACCGGCGGTAGCGTTTTTTGTCGATTCCTGGCCGAACGTCTTGCGCTGCAGGGAAGTTACCCGTGAGTATGTGGGGATCGGGCCGCCGCCTGACCTCCGGGTCGGCCGCGGCGCGCCCGCTCAGGCGCGGTGCATTCGGGGAGGTCGACGTGGCGCTTGCGGATACCTTGACGGCGGTCGGAACGGCGGCGCTGACCAGGAGCGGGGCCCTGCCCTTGGGGGCGCACCTCTTCCCGGTCCAGCCGGGGGAGGGGCTGGCGGCCACGGTCCTACCGGTCCGCTGCGCCCCCGGTGACAACCTCGCGCTGCACGCCGCGGTCGCCCAGGCGGCCCCGGGGAGCGCGCTGGTGGTGGACGCCTCCGCGGACCCCGAGTACGGCTACGTCGACGAGATCCTCGCCGTCGCCGCGCGCATGCGCCGCGTCGCCGGCATCGTGATCGACGGGTGCGTCCGCGACATCGGCGCCATCGCCCGCACCGGCCTTCCGGTGGTCAGCGCCGGGGTCTCCCCGCGCGGGACCTCCCACGAGTCCGGGGGTGCGGTGGGCCGCGAGATCACCCTGAACACCGGCGCCGCTCCGGTGACGGTCCGCCGCGGGGACTGGGTGGCCGCCGACGACGACGGCGTGGTGTGCCTGCCCAGGGGCAAGGCGGCGGACATCGTGGCCGACGCACTGCGGGCCGCCACCATGGACCGCGAACTCGTCGAGGCCGTGTGCGCGGGGGAGAGCACCATCGAACTGCTCGACCTCGACCCCACCCGGGTCGCCGGCTGGGAGGGCGGCCTCGGCCGCTTCGAGGCCGCCCCCGCGGCCGAGCGCTGAGCACGCCGACGCTCGGGTCCTCAGCGCCGGTCGGCGGTCGCCGGCGGTCGCCGGCGTGTGCACGCCGCTGGTGACCCCCTGCTCCTCCCTGACGCCCCGGCGACCGACGTGTGCGCCCCCGCCCCGGCATGGACGTCGCGGGTCCCGTAGACCGGCTCACGGCGGCCGCGGCCGCCGAAGCGGTGCCGGCCCATCGGCCCGGTCGGACCCCGGCGCTCGTGGCGGTCCCTGCATAGCTCGAAGCGGAAGGGCGTACCGCTTCGAGGAAGGGATTCACGGGGCCTTTTCGGGGCGCGGTGCTGTCACCGGAACGCCTGTCTCCGGCGCCACCGGACGCTTCTCGCACACCAGAGCCCGAACGGCGCCTCAAGGGCGCGCCGTGGCCGGTGCCCCGAGAGGGCGGCCCCGGCCAACGGCTCGGTCCTCCGAGCCGGACCTCGGGGAGCACTGAGCCGGTGGGCGCGGAAACGGGATCCCGCGCCTGCAAACGCCGTCCTGCGCGGGGCCGCGCGCCGACCGTGAACCCCGCCTCCTCCGATCACTCGGTGAGGCGGGCCTCGCGGCCGGCGCGCGGAACCCGCGCCCTCAGTCGTCCGCCCGGGCCAGGAGCTCGTCCAGGTAGCAGGCGGCCTCGCGCAGCGCGCGCGCCTGGTCGCCCTCGCGGATGGCCTCTCCCAGCCGCGCGTGGTCGAGGTCCTCCGGGGAGGCCTGGAGCAGGGCCGACTGGGCGATGCTGTCGTAGACGACGGAGGCGATGTCGTCGTAGAGCTCGATCAGCAGCGGGTTGTGGGTGGCGTTGACCACGGCCCGGTGGAAGGTGAAGTCGGCCTCGACGAAGGAGGACATGTCGCGCTCGCGCCATGCGCTGTCGCGCAGGGCCAGGGCGCGGTCGATGTCGGCCAGGTCCTCGTCGGTGCGCCGGAGCGCGGCCAGGCGCGCCGCCTCCATCTCCAGGGCGCGCCGCACCTCCAGGTTCTCGCGGATGCGCGAGCGCTCTAGGCGGCGCCGCAGCGCGCCCCCGAGCTCGCTGGAGGCGCGCACGAAGGTGCCCGCCCCCTGGCGGATCTCGAGAAGTCCCGCGTGGGCCAGGGCGCGTACCGCCTCCCTGACGGTGTTGCGGCCCACCTCCAGTTGATCGGAGAGTTCCGACTCGGTGGGGATGCGGTCGCCGACACCCCACTCGCCAGAGTCGATCTGGGCTCTGAGCTGGCTGATGACCTGGTCGACCAGGCCGGTCCGGCGCGTCGAGGCGAGGGGCACGCGGTTACCTCCTAGGAGTGTCGGCCCTTGGGGGCCACATCGTGAGGGGCGGTTAAGGCCGGAGCTTAGACCAGGCCGAGCAGGGAACAGGCCGTCCCTGCGAATGCGTTACGCTGTCGATGTAGATCCTGTCATCCTATGAATAAGGGGGGCGTGTGACAAGCGCCACAGTCGAGCGCGTCCTTGGGGGCGGACCGGAGGCGGGCCGAGGCCGCCGCCGGCACGTCGCCTGGCTGCTGATCGCCGGGGTCGCCCTGGCCGCGATCAACCTGCGCACCGCCATCACCAGCGTGGGGCCGCTGCTCGATGAGGTGTCCGCGGGGCTGGGCATGTCCACCACGCTCGCCGGGGTGCTGACCACCCTGCCGGTGCTGTGCTTCGCCGCCTTCGGTGCCGCCACGCCCGCACTCATCCGCCGCTTCGGCGAGCACCACGTGCTCGTGGCCGCCCTGGGCGCGCTCACCGTCGGGCTGGCCGCGCGCGTGCTGGTCGACGACCCCTGGACCTTCCTGGCGCTGAGCGCGATCGCCCTCAGCGGCGGCGCGGTCGGCAACGTGCTCCTGCCGACCCTGGTCAAGCAGCACTTCCCGGACCGTGTCGGGGCGATGACGACCCTGTACACCACCGCGCTGGCGGCCGGCACCACCATGGCGGCCGCGGCCACCGTCCCGGTGTTCGGCGCCACCGGGAGCTGGCGCACCGCCCTGGGCCTGTACGCCGTCTTCGGCCTCATCGCCGCCGTCCCGTGGGTGCTGGTGCTGCGCCACGAGCCCGCCCGGCAGGACCCCGCGCAGGCCACGTCGCTGCGCACGGTTCTGGGCACGGCCATGGGATGGCAGTCGGTGCTCTTCTTCGGTACGCAGTCCACGGTCGCCTACATCATGTTCGGCTGGTACGCCCAGATGCTGCGCGACCAGGGCATGAGCGCCGGCAGTGCGGGCCTGGCCCTGTCGCTGCTGACCGCCTTGGCGGTGCCCACCTCGCTGGTGCTGCCGGGGCTGATGGCCCGGGCCCGCGACCACCGCGGCTACGTGCTGTTCTTCTTCGTCTGCTACGCCCTCGGCCTGACCGGCATCTGGATCGCCCCGACCGGCGGCGTGTGGCTGTGGACCGTGCTCATCGGCATGGGTATGGGCACCTTCACCCTGGCGCTCACCTTCTTCGCCGTGCGCACGCGCACCTCGGCCGCCACCGCGGCCATGTCGGCCTCCAGTCAGAGCCTGGGCTACCTGATGGGCGGCGTGGGCCCGTTCCTCTTCGGCTTCCTGCACGATCTCTCCGGCGGCTGGCACGCTCCGCTGGCCCTGGTGGGGCTCCTGGTGACCGGGAACATGGTCGTCGGCATGTTCCTGGGGCGCCCGCGCTTCCTGGAGGACGCCCTGGAGCGCAAGGCCGCGCGCGCGGCCGACCGGGCGGCGGCGGCCTCCTAGCCGGCCGCCCGGCCCCTCATGCGTCCTCATGCGCCGGGAAGCCAGTCCACCTTTCCGAGCAGCAGGACCGACCCGGCGAAGGCGACGATGTCGATCAGGGAGTGCGCGACGACGAGCGGCATCACCCGGCCCCAGCGCCTGTAGGCCCAGCAGAACACCAGCCCCATCACCAGGTTGCCGAAGAACATCCCCACACCCTGGTAGAGGTGGTAGAAGGCGCGCAGCACGGAGCTGAACAGGATGGCGCGCACCGGCGACCAGCCCAGCTGCTCGAACCGCAGCAGCAGGTAGCCGACGACGATGACCTCCTCCAGCACGCCGTTCTTGACGGCCTGCAGGACCAGCACCGGGTACTGCCACCAGTGCTGCTCCAGCGCACTGGGCGCCACGGTGACCGTCAGCCCCAGGCGCCAGGAGACCAGGTAGACCACCAGGCCGCCGCATCCGATGGCCGCGGCCAGCGCCGCACCGCCCGCCAGGTCCGTACCGGGGCGGCGCAGGTCGAAGCCGATCGTGGCGGCGGACTCGCGGCTGCGGTGCAGCAGGTACACCACGAGGGCCACCGGAGCGAAGGCGAACACCAGCGAGGCCGCCTGACGGGACAGGTCCAGCCAGGGGCGCTCGGCCCCGGCGCGCGGCCCGACCAGGCTGGCGGTCTGGTCGGAGAGCGACCCCGGGGCGGTCAGGGCGCCGGTGAAGGAGATCACCGCCGACACCGCGGCCGCGCCCAGGGACAGCGCCAGCACGCAGGCCACCTCCCCGCCGATCATCCGGCGGGTGAGCGGTGCTGGCTCGGGCAGGGCGGGCGCCGGCCGCGCCCGCTCCGCGCCGGGGGAGCGGGCCTCCTCCGGAGGGGGAGGCGGAGGCGGCGCTGAGGTGGACTCGGACATGGGGCCGATCATCGCACGCCCGGGATCCGCCGGACCCCCGCCCTCGGGCGGCGCGGGAGCGGTGTCGGGAGCGGCGTGGGGCGGCATGAAGGTGCCGCCGGTCCCACGGGTGACACGAGGCCGTGGGACCGGCGGCGAGGGGACGGCCCGCCCGCCGCGCCCCAGCCACGAAAGCGGGGCGGACGGCCCGTCAGGGACGAGGAGCCAGTATCAGTGAGCCGCTGAGAACTGGTCCTCTTCAGTGGAGCCGGTGAGCGCGGTGGTGGAGGCGTCCGGGCTGATCGCCGTGGAGATCAGGTCGAAGTACCCGGTGCCGACCTCGCGCTGGTGGCGGGTGGCGGTGTAGCCGGCCGCCTCGGAGGCGAACTCGGCCTCCTGGAGCTCGACGTAGGCGCTCATGCCGCCCTGGGCGTACCCCTTGGCCAGGTCGAACATCGAGTGGTTCAGGCTGTGGAAGCCGGCCAGGGTGATGAACTGGAACTTGTAGCCCATGTGGCCCAGCTCGCGCTGGAACTTGGCGATGGTCGCGTCGTCCAGGTGCTTCTTCCAGTTGAAGGACGGCGAGCAGTTGTAGGCCAGCATCTGGTCGGGGTACTCGGCCTTGATCCGCTCGGCGAACTGGCGGGCGACCTCCAGGTCGGGGGTGGAGGTCTCCATCCACAGCAGGTCCGAGTGGGGCGCGTAGGCCAGGCCGCGGGCGACGCAGGCCTCCAGGCCGTTGCGGACCCGGTAGAAGCCCTCGGAGGTGCGCTCGCCGGTGATGAAGGCGCGGTCGCGCTCGTCCACGTCGCTGGTGATCAGCGTGGCGGCCTGGGCGTCGGTGCGCGCCACGACCAGCGAGGGGACGCCGGCGACGTCGGCGGCCAGGCGGGCGGCGTTCAGCGTCTTGACGTGCTGGCCGGTCGGGATGAGGACCTTGCCGCCCAGGTGGCCGCACTTCTTCTCGGAGGCGAGCTGGTCCTCCCAGTGCACGCCCGCGGCGCCGGCCGCGATCATGCCCTTCATCAGCTCGTAGGCGTTGAGCACCCCGCCGAAGCCCGCCTCGGCGTCGGCGACGATCGGCGCGAGCCAGTGCGGGGCGTCGTCGTCGCCCTCGGCCCAGGTGATCTGGTCGGCGCGGAGCAGGGCGTTGTTGATCCGGCGGACGACCTGCGGCACCGAGTTGGCCGGGTACAGGCTCTGGTCGGGGTAGGTCTGGCCGGCCTGGTTGGCGTCGGCGGCGACCTGCCAGCCCGACAGGTAGATCGCCTTGAGCCCGGCGCGGACCTGCTGGACCGCCTGGTTGCCGGTGAGCGCGCCGAGGGTGTTCACGTAGTCCTCAGAGTGCAGCAGCTTCCAGAGCCGCTCGGCGCCCTGGCGGGCGAGGGTGTTCTCCTCGGTGACGGACCCGCGCAGGCGGACCACGTCGGCGGCGGAGTAGGTGCGCTCGATGCCGGCCCAGCGGGGGTCGGTGTCCCACTCCCGCTGGAGGGCCGCGGCGGCTTCCTGCTGTCGGCCGGTGATGCTCATGTGATCTTCCCGCCTTCTTCTTTCCCCTGGACGACGTACCGGCTGGAGACCCGCTCCCGCGGGCCGTGGGCCCTCGGGGGCGGTGTGTTCCCCGCCTGTGCCTACGATTCTTCGCAAAGTTCCAGGGTTTTTCGAGCCGATTCGGTGTGAAGATCTGAGAATCTTTCCTTAGTATGAACCCATGACGTACTTTGGTACCGAAGAAATCCCGTCTTTGCCGGGTGACCTGGATCTCGTCACCTTCGGCCAGCGGCTGCGCCACCTGCGGCGCGCGCGCGGGATGACCCTCGCCGACCTGGGTGAACGCGTGGGCCGGGCCCCCTCCCAGCTCTCCCTGCTGGAGAACGGCAAGCGCGAGCCCAAGCTGTCCCTGCTGACCTCCCTGGCCCAGGCGCTGGGCGTGTCGGTGGAGGAGCTGCTCTCCCGCCAGCCCCCCAGCCGCCGGGCGCAGCTGGAGATCGCCCTGGAGGAGGCCCAGCGCGACCCGGTCTACCAGAGCCTCAACCTGCCGCACCTCAAGGTCGGCAAGCGCGTGCCCAACGACGTGCTCGAACACATCGTCGGCCTCTACGACGAGCTGCGCCGGCGCAGCGTCAAGCCGACGGCCACCCCTGAGGAGGCGCGCCGCGCCAACGCCGACCTGCGCCGGCAGATGCGCGAGCGCGGCAACTACTTCGCGGGGATCGAGAAGGCGGCCCAGGAGACGCTGGACGCCGTCGGGTACAGCGGGGGCGCGCTCTCCCAAGGGCAGATCCTGTCGATCGTCACCCACCACGGGTTCACCCTGCGCTACGTGCAGGACCTGCCCCGGTCGGTGCGGTCGGTGACCGACACCCGCAACCGCCGCCTCTACCTCAAGCGCGAATCCCTGGGCATGCACAGCCCCCGCACGATCCTCCTGCAGACCCTCGGGCACTTCGTCCTGGGGCACCAGCAGCCCCGCGACTACGCCGACTTCCTCAGACAGAGGGTGGAGGCCAACTACTACGCGGCCGCCGTCCTCATCCCCGAGACCGCCGTCGTCCCCTACCTCCAGGAGGCCAAGAAGGCGCGGGACCTGTCGGTGGAGGACCTCAGGGACGTCTTCTCCGTCTCCTACGAGATGGCGGCCCACAGGTTCACCAACCTGGCCAACCGCCACCTCGACCTCGTCTGCCACTTCATCCGCAACGACGAGACCGGCATCATCTACAAGGCCTATGAGAACGACGGCCTCGTCTTCCCCACGGACGAGAGCGGCGCGATCGAGGGCCAGCGCATGTGCCGGTACTGGTCGGGGCGCCAGGTGTTCGCCTCCCCGGACCGGTACTCGATCTACTACCAGTACACCGACAAGCCCAACGGCACGCACTGGTGCGTCGCCCACGTCGACCCCAGCCGGGAGCGGAACTTCGCGATCACCCTGGGGGTGCCCTACAAGGAGTCGCGCTGGTTCCGGGGCAGGGAGACCACCAACCGCACCAAGTCGAACTGCCCGTCGGGGGAGTGCTGCGTGCAGCCCCCGGCCGACCTCGCCTCGCGCTGGGAGGGCAACGTCTGGCCGTCGGCGCGCGCGCACTCCCATGTGCTGTCGGCGCTGCCGTCCGGGACCTTCCCCGGCGTGGACGAGACCGACGTCTACACCTTCCTGGAGCGCCACGAGGCGGACTGAACGCGGCGCGGCAGGTGCGACGCAAGCATGGGCGCGGCCGGACTCCCTGCACAGGGAGTCCGGCCGCGCCCATGTGCGGCCCCCTGCATCGTCGGAACGTCCGGCGCGGCCCGCCGCCGTCCCCTTCCGGCGTGCCCCGGCCGCGTGTTACCTTCGGTAACACCAGGGTGGGCGGCGCCCTCCGCCGCCCGTGCCCGCCCCGACCCGACTCCCGTCTCCCGGCCCGCGCCGGGACGACCGAAGGACGTGTGCACATGACCGATTCCGCAGGCGCCCCCGCGTTCAGCATGGAGCTCGGCGAGGACGTCCGCGACGTCCGCGACTGGGTCCACGGCTTCGCGCGCGACGTGATCCGCCCCGCCGCCGCCGAGTGGGACGAGCGCGAGGAGACCCCGTGGCCGATCCTGCAGGAGGCGGCCAAGATCGGCCTGTACTCGCTGGACTTCTTCGCGAACCAGTGGCTGGAGCCCAGCGGGGTGGGCATCCCCGCCGCCTTCGAGGAGCTCTACTGGGGCGACCCGGGCATCGCCCTGTCGCTGACCGGCACCGGCCTGGCGGCGGTGGCCGTCGCCGGCAACGGCACCCAGGAGCAGCTGTTCGAGTGGGTGCCGCAGATGTTCGGCACCGCCGACGACATCAAGCTCGGCGCGTTCTGCTCCTCCGAGCCGGACGCCGGCAGCGACGTCTCGGCCATCCGCACCCGCGCCGTCTACGACGAGGCCAAGGACGAGTGGGTGCTCAACGGCACCAAGACCTGGGCCACCAACGGCGGCATCGCCGACGTGCACGTGGTCGTCGCCTCGGTCGACCCCGAGCTGGGCTCGCGCGGGCAGGCCAGCTTCATCGTCCCTCCGGGCACCCCGGGGCTCTCGCAAGGGCAGAAGTTCGCCAAGCACGGCATCCGCGCCTCGCACACCGCCGAGGTGATCCTGGACGACGTCCGGGTCCCGGGCTCGTGCCTGCTGGGCGGAAAGGAGAAGCTCGACGAGCGCCTCGCCCGCGCACGCGAAGGGCGGCGCTCGGGCGGCCAGGCCGCGATGAAGACCTTCGAGGCGTCGCGCCCCACCGTGGGCGCCATGGCCGTGGGATGCGCCCGCGCCGCCTACGAGTACGCGCGCGACTACGCGGGCCAGCGCGAGCAGTTCGGCCGCCCCATCGGGGAGAACCAGTCGGTGGCCTTCACCCTTGCGGACATGGCCACCCGCATCGACGCCGCACGGCTGCTGGTGTGGCGGGCGGCCTGGATGGCCCGCAACGACAAGGACTTCGCCCAGGCGGAAGGGTCGATGAGCAAGCTCTTCGCCAGCGAGACGGCCACCTGGGTCACGCAGAACGCGATCCGCATCCTGGGCGGGAACGGCTACACCCGGGAGTACCCCGTGGAGCGGTGGCACCGCGACGCGACCATCTTCACGATCTTCGAGGGCGCCAGCGAGATCCAGCGCCTCATCATCGGCCGCGCCGTGACGGGCCTGCCGGTGAAGTGAGGTTTCGGCCGCTCTGAAGCGGTCCCTCCGCGTTCGGATTCCGTGCGCCTGCAGACGTTGAAGGGGTGGGAAGGGCCTGGGCCCTTCCCACCCCTTTCCCGGTTCACCGGGGCTCTTCGGGGCTCGCCGGGGGAGCCCCTGTGTGGGCGCCTCCGGTCCCGTCATCGGGAGAGGCGGTGTGCCACCGCTGTCCGGAGCGGCGGGGCGCACCTTTCGACGCCCCGGGCCGAGAGGGCCGATCGGGATCAGCCCCGGGGGTCCTCGGGCGCCCGGGGCGTCACCTCGGTCGGCGCCTCTACGGACCCCTCGATGCGTCCCTCGGTGGGCGCTTCGTCGGGCGGGGGCGGCGAGGTCCGCTCCACCGGCGCGCCGGCCGGCGGTGCCACCCGTGTGGGCGGTTCCGCCGGCGCGGGCGGCGTCACCCGGGTCGGCGCCTCGCCCCCGGTCGGGGCGACGCGGGTGGGCGCGGCCTCGGGGGCGCCCGTCGGCGGCGGGCCCATGGGCGGTGGGGTCATCGGCGGCGCGGACATCGGAGGCGGGCCGACCGGGTGGCCGGGGACCGGTGCCGCGACCGGACCGGTTCCGTACCAGGGCTGCGGTGCCGGGCCGCCGTAGGGGTGCGCCGCCCGGTACGGGGCGCCGTAGGCGGTGCTGCGGGGCCTGCGGTAGCGCAGGCGCTCGCTGAGCCGGGCCCCGGCGAGGTAGGAGGCGGGGAGCAGGACGAACAGTGCCGTCCACGCGCTGTTCTCGGGGCCGTCGGCGACGAGGCCCTCGGTCAGGGAGCCGGCCCAGGGGAAGGCGGGCATGCCCTCCGCCGGGAGCGCACCGGGCAGGAACAGCGCCACCGCCGCGGTGCCGATCCAGAGCAGGTGGCCGCCGGTCCACCGCCACAGCGCGTAGGCGAGCCCGCCGACCGCCGCCGCGGCGAAGGGCAGCAGCGTGAACAGCGCCATGGCCTCCGGCTCGCGGATCTCCGAGGGCGGTGCGCCGTCCGCGGCGGTGGTCCACCCGGCGGTGAGCAGGAAGACCGACCACAGGGCCAGCCACACGACCGCGGTCAGGCCGGCGAGGGCCGCCGCGGTGCGCACCCATGGGCGGGCGTTGGGCAGCAGCGGGACGGGGGCGGTCATCGGCCCTGCCGCCACCAGGGCGGCCAGGGTCCAGATGAAGAAGGCCAGTGTCGCCGTCCCGCCGAGGAAGACCCCGGCGGCCAGGGCGGTGGGGAAGGCGCCGATCCCGTCGGCGGCCCCGACCGCGGGCGCCGCCGCGGTGAACAGCGGCAGCGGGAACCCGTCCATGAACACCGAGGCGGTGTGCATCAGCGTCAGCAGAGCGGTGCCGAACACGAACGCGCCCAGCCGCCGCCAGGCCGGGGCCAGGGCGACCGGCAGGGCGGCCGCGGCGGCCACCGGCCAGATCTGCATCTGCAGGGCGAAGGTCCCGCCGAACGGGGTCTCGACCGCCAGCGACGGGTGCGAGGCGGGGACCCCATCGGCGAGGGCGTGCACCATGGCCTGCATGGTCAGCATCAGCCACCAGAAGACCAGGACCTGGACGAAGGCCCGCAGGGCACCGTTGCGGGCGCGCTCGCGCAGCACCGGCAGCGGGTTCGCGCGGCGCCGCCACTCGGCGCCCGAGGCCCGGCGCGCGGCCGGGGCGAGCAGCCGGGCCGCGACCAGCAGGGCGCGCCCCTCGTCGGTGCCCGGATCGGCGGCCGCGGCCTCGGACAGCAGCCTCCGCCACCACGGCAGGACGATGCCCGGCCACCCGCGCAGCGCCTCGCGGCGCACGTCGGCGCGGACGTCGCCGGAGGCGTCCGGCCGGGCGGAGGAGTCGATCACGCCGACGGCCAGGGCCACGGCCCGGTTGCGCTCGGCCGGCCCGGCGCGCATGCCCAGCGCGTCGGCCTTGAGCAGCGCGCCGTCGATGACGGTGCGGGCGTGCAGGCCGACGTTCTCCAGCCGGGTGCAGCGCCGCCCGCAGGCGGGGTGGCCGCACCGGTGGGCGGCGGTGATCAGGGAGATCTCGTTGATGACGATCTCGGCGAGCAGTCCGTGGCCCTCGGGCCCCTGCTCGGCGAGGGCGTGCAGCCCCTCGATGCCCGCGTCGCGGCCGCGGTAGGAGGGGCGGTCGCCGGGGCGGAAGGCGGCGATGAACGCGGTGGCGGCGATGGCGGCCTGCTCGGCGCTGAGGATGCCGGTGAGGTGGTCGCGGTCGTAGGCGGTGTCGCCCACCTCCTCCAGCCAGCCCCGCAGCCGGGCCGCGCCGTCGCGGCGCAGCCAGTCCTCGGTGCGCCCGGGGTGCCGGTGGAACAGCGCGGCCAGGTCCGCGGGGGCGTGCACGGCCACCCCGGCGAAGGTGATCGGGCGGACCCCGCCGGTGGTGCGCAGCGGGGTGCTGGGCAGGTCGGCCGAGTCGTCGGCGACCGGGAGGGACCAGTCGGCGTCGATGACCCGCGTCGCCACCCGCGTGGCGTGCTCGTGGCCGTCGTCGTCAGGGATGCGCGACTCGCCGGTGACGGCGGCCAGCACGTCGAGCGCGTCGGGGCGCTCGGCGGGGTCCCGGCTCAGGGCGGCGGCCACGGGTCCGGCGAGGGCGCCGGGCAGCTCCTCGGCCGCGCCGTCGGGGTCCTCGTTGACCGTGCGGTAGCGCAGGACCTCGACCGGCCCCGCCCCGTAGGGCGGGCGGCCGCTGGCGGCGTAGGCGACCAGCTCGCCCCAGCAGAACATGTCGGAGGCGGGCCCGGCCCTCTCTCCGGCGTAGCGCTCGGGGCTGATCCAGCCGGGGGTGCCCACGACCATGTCGGTGTGGGTCATGGAGGACTCGTCGAGCGCCTGGGCGATGCCGAAGTCGAGGACCTTGGGGCCGTCCGGGGCGAGGATGATGTTGTCCGGCTTGAGGTCGCGGTGGACGATCCCCTCGCGGTGGATCGCGGCCAGCGCCTCGGCCAGCCCGACGGCGAAGGCGACCAGGGCGCCGCCGGACGGCGGACCGTTCTCGGCGATGTAGGTGCGCAGCGTGGGCCCGGAGACGTAGGAGACGGCGACCCAGGGGTGCGCGGCGCCGGTGTCGGCGTCCAGCACCGGCGCGACGCAGCGGCCGCGGACCCGGCGGGCGAGGTCGACCTCGCGTGCGAAGCGGGAGCGGTAGCCGGGGTCGGCGGCGTACTCGGAGCGCACCGTCTTGACCGCGGCCGGAAGCCCCGCCCGGTCGCGGCCCATGTAGACGACGCCCATGCCGCCGGCGCCGAGCCGCCCCATGAGGCGGAAGGCGCCGATCTCGGCGGGATCGTCGGCCTTCAGCGGCGCTATTCGGGCGTGGGGGGCGTCGGACATGCGCCGGTCTTCCCTTTTCGGTGGGGGTTTCGTCACCACCGGTTATACCGAAGCGGGACGACCGATCCGAATCGGGCGATCCGCTCCGCCCCGGGCGCCGGCGTCCCCGCGCGCCGCGGCCGGCGCGTGTGTGCACGGAAGAGCGGCTGCACGGAAGAGCGGCTGCGCAGAGCCCGGGCGGCGGCCGGACCGGCGCTCACCAGGACACCGGGAAGCTCTCGGCCGAGCGGACGAAGCGCTCCTCGTTCCGGCGCAGCTCCTCCAGTGGGCCTCGGCGAGGGCGGCGGGGAAGGGGAGCGCGGCGGCTCCGGCCATGTTCGGTCGCCCCCTTCACGCGGGAGGGCGGACCGGGGTGCCGGACCGGGCGGCCCGGTCGGCGGGGTTGACGCGTTCTTTATGTAACGGTCTGATATCGGTTGGACATGGACGTCGACGAGATCCGCGCAGCGCCCGCCGCCTCCGCTCCCGCCTCCGGCGCCGGTGCGGCGGACGGGGGCCGTGCGGCCCCCGCGCCGACCGCGGACCCCGGCGGGCCGTCCCGTCCGCACCCCGCGCCGTCCACCGCCTGGATCGACCTCGCCCGGGTGGCGGCGATGGTCGCCGTCGTGCTCGTCCACGCCTACTCGCCGCTGGTCACCGAGGTCTACGCGGATCAGGGCAGCACCTCGTGGTGGACGGCCACGGCCGCGGACGCCGCGCTCCGCTGGTGCGTGCCGCTGTTCATCATGATCAGCGGCGCCCTGCTCCTGGGCCGCAGGGACGAGCCGTCCGCGGACTTCTACCGCAAGCGCTGGCTGCGCATCGGCCCCCCGCTGCTCGTGTGGACCGTGGCCTACCTGGGCTGGGAGATGTGGCGCTCAGGCCTGACACTGGCCGAGGCCGCCGTGCAGGCCGCCTCCGGCTCTCCCGGCATCCACCTGTACTTCCTCTACGTCATCGCGGGCCTCTACCTCTTCACGCCCTTCCTGCGCACGCTCGTCTCCGCCTCCTCGCGCAACGCCCTGTGGTGGTTCGCCGGCATCGCCGTCGCCCTGGGCGCCGCGAACCAGGCCCTCGGGGTGATCGACGGCGTCGGCGGCACCACCGCCGTCGACCGCTTCCTCCCGTTCGTCGGCTACTACGTGCTGGGGTGGCTGCTCTTCCACACCGGGCCCGGCGCCCGCGCGCTGCGCCTGGGGCTCACCCTCCTGATCACCGGGAGCGCTGCCGCGGCGGTCGGGGCCGGCGTGGCGGCCGGTCTGGCCGGGGAGTGGGGGACCGGGGCCGACTACGTCTTCGACTTCCTCTCGCCTCCGGTCGTCCTCGCCTCCGCAGGGGCCTTCCTGGTCCTCAGGGAGGCCGGCCTGCGCCTGGCCTCGTCCGCCCGCCCGGCGGCCGGGCTCCTGGCGCGCGGTGCGCGCTGGGCCGCTGCCCCCAGCTTCGGCGTCTACCTGGTGCACGTGATGGTGCTGTTCTCCCTGAGGGACCTCCTCGGCATGCCGGCCCAAGGGCCCCTGGCCATTGCGGCGGCCACCGGCTACGCCGCGGCGACCCTCGTGGTCAGCCTCGCCGTGGTCGAAGTGCTGCGGCGCCTCCCAATGGCGCGCACGGTTCTCTAGGTGCGGTCGGCCCGAATCCCCGAATCGGTGGTACGCATCACAGCCGCGACGTACGATGACGCCGAACTGTCCCCTCCCCCCGACCAGGTAAGGGCACCGCCGATGACCGACACCGACGGAAACCCGAAGGCCTCCGACTGGGCGCCGACGAGTCCGCCTCAGATCCAGACCACGGAGCCGACCATCGCCCGCGTGTACGACGCGCTCCTGGGAGGGAAGGACAACTTCCAGGTCGACCGCGACGGCGCCGCCCTCTATGTCAAGTACGTCCCGCTCGCGAGCCAGTGCGCCGTGGACAACCGCGCCGCGCTCGTCCGCGGCGTGCAGTACCTCGCGCGCACCGCCGGCCTCGACCAGTTCCTGGACATCGGCAGCGGGCTGCCCACCGTCAAGAACACCCACCAGGCCGCCCAGGAGATCAACCCCAACGCGCGCGTGGTCTACGTCGACAACGACCCCATCGTCCTGGCGCACGGCAGGGCCCTGCTCGCCGAGAACAACACCACGACCGTGGTCACCGCCGACTTCCGCAACCCCCAGGAGATCCTCGACAACCCCGACGTGCGCGCGCTCCTGGACTTCGACCGCCCCATCGCCCTCATGGTGGTCGGGCTGCTCATGCACTTCCACGACGACGAGCTTCCCGACGAGTGGATCCGCACCCTGCTCGACGCCATGCCCTCGGGGAGCCACCTGTTCATCACCGACTTCGTCGACACCGGCGAGGACCTGCAGAAGGCCATGGAGCGGGCCGGCCTGGAGAGCCTGGGCAACGGCTGGATCCGCACGCCCGAGCGCATCCGCGAGCACTTCCTCGGCCTGCCCCTGGTCCCGCCGGGCCTGGACTTCCTTGAGCGCTGGTACCCCGAGGACCCGGACGCCGAAGTGCCCGCGGTCGAGGACCTCGAACCCCACCAGCGCATCCTCATGGGCGCGATCGCCTACAAGCCCTGAAGAGCGCCGGGGAGGGCGCCCGAACGCCCGCCCCCGGCAGGCTCAGGATCCGAGGTAGGCCAGCACGGCCCGGACACGGCGGTGCCCGCCGTCGTCCGGGCCCAGGTCCAGCTTGGTGAAGATGTTTCCGATGTGCTTGAGCACCGCGCGTTCGGTGACCACCAGCCGATCGGCGATCTCCCGGTTGCCCAGCCCCTCGGCCATCAGTCCCAGCACCTCGCGCTCGCGCGGGGTGAGCCGCTCCAGCGGGTCGGTGCGCCGCGCCAGCAGCTGGGCCACCGCCTCGGGGTCGATGACGGTTCCGCCGGCGGCCACCCTCCGCAGCGCGTCCAGGAAGTCGTCGACCCGCGACACCCGGTCCTTGAGCAGGTAGCCCACGCCGCCCTCCCCGTCGGCCAGCAGCTCGCGCGCGTACACCTGCTCCACGTACTGCGAGAAGACCAGCACGGGCAGGCCCGGCAGCTCCGCGCGCGCGGCCAGCGCCGCCTGCAGCCCCTCGTCGGTGAACGAGGGCGGCAGCCGGACGTCGACCACCGCCGCCTCCGGCCGGTGCGCGCGCACCGCCTCCAGGAACGCCTCCGGCTCGGAGGCCTTCGCGGCGACCTCGAAGCCCGACGCCCGCAGCAGTAGGTCCAGCCCCTCCATCAGCACCGCGTTGTCCTCGACGATCACGACCCGCACGGCAGTACCGCCTCCACCCGCGTCGGCCCGCCCTCGGGGCTGGAGACCGCGATGGACCCGTCCAGGGCCGCCACCCGGCGCCGCATCCCGGCCACCCCGGTCCCGCGCCTCTCGTCCACGCCGCCGCGCCCGTCGTCGCGCACCCGCACCACCAGGGCCGCCCCGTCCCGGGCCAGCTCCACCTGCGCCCCGGCGGCGCCGGAGTGGCGCGCCACGTTGGTCAGCGCCTCGGCCACCACGAAGTAGGCCGTGGACTCCACCGCCGCCGGGAGGTCGCCCAGGGAGGAGGCCTCCACCCCCACGGGCACCGGCGCGCCCGCGGCCAGCGCCGACACCGCGCCGGAGAGCCCGCGGTCGGCCAGCACCGGCGGATAGATGGAGCGCACCACCGTCCTGAGCTCGGTCATCGCCTCCTCGGCGCCGCTCTGCGCCTCGGACAGCAGGCGGGCCGCCGCCTGCGGGTCGTCCCCGATGACCTTCTGCGCCAGACCCAGGCGCATCGCCAGGGCCACCAGGCGCGCCTGCGTCCCGTCGTGCAGGTCGCGCTCGATGCGCCTCAGCTCGGAGGCGTGCGCGTCCAGCGCGCCCTCCCGCGTCCGGCTCAGGGTCTCGACGCGTTCGGCCAGACGAGCTTCCCGCGAGGGCGCCAGCATCCGCGCCGACAGGCGGGCGTGCAGACGCGCCGCCGGGGACGCGGCCAAGAGCAGCAGCACGACCAGGGCGAGCTGTGCCGGACCCAGGGTCAGCGCGAGCGGCCAGGACGTCACCGCGGTCCCGAGCATGGTCAGCGACGCCGTTGGCAGTGCCCACCACAGCAGCGTCTCCACCGCGGTCGCCGGAAGCCCCACCAGGCCGATGAGGCCGAGCAGGCCGAAGGGCAGTCCGGGAAGGATCATCGTCGCGACCCAGCGCAGGTCCCGGATCGTCTGAGGGTCGGAGAGGACCGTCTTGAAGGCCGCGAGCCTTCCTCGGGGGAGCGCGCGGTAGCGGACCTCGATCTCCTCGCCGAGGAAGCGCCCGACCCGCCGCCTTTCCAGCTCGGCCCATCGGCGCAGCCCGAGGAGTAGCGCGGGGACCAGCAGCAGTCCCAGGCCGGCGATGGGAACGGTGACGAATCCTACGAGGAGTAGCGCGGGCACCAGGAGCGCCGCCATGGCCCACGGAAGGGCGACGACCAGGAAGAGCAGCGAGCGCATGCCGGTGGCCAGACGGCCGGCCGGTCGCTCTTCGTCGGGCCTCTCCGCGGAGGAGGCCTCGGTGGGAGGGGACAGAGGGGGAGTGGCGTTCATGGCGACGATTCTTTCGGACGCGAGGGGCCGTGTCGGTGTCGTGCGCTCCACTTCCGCCGCTCGCTTCAGGACCCCTGAGGCGGCCGCCCGCCGCCGCCCAGCAGCCCTCAGCCGCCGCCCACCGGTTCCGATGCAGGCCCGTGACGGCGGCGATGCGCACGCGGCCCCCGGAGGCAGGCGCCTTGGGGCCCACATCCTAATGTGGGTGACCATGAGCGTTTCCACGGGCAATGAGGCCTCTGAAAAGCTGACCGTCGGGCGCCGCTTCAACGGCCCGCCCGGCTCCGCCAACGGCGGCTACCTCGCCGGGCTGCTCGCCCGCCGCGTGGGCAGCCCCGCCGTGCAGGTCACCCTGCGCACACCCCCGCCGCTGGAGACGCCCATGGAGGTCGTCCCCGCAGGAGCCGGTACTCCGCTGCGGCTCATGGACGGCGAGACCCTGGTGGCCGAGGCCCGGCCCGCCGAGGCGCCCGCCACCGACCTGCTCCCGGTCGCCCCCGAGACCGCCGAGGAGGCGCGGCAGGCCTTCCGCGGCTTCGGCGGCCACCCGTTCTCCGCCTGCTTCGTCTGCGGCCCCGACCGTGCCGACGGCGACGGCCTGCGGGTGCTGGCCGGCCCGGTCCCCGGCTCCGACGGCTCGCTCGTCGCCGCCCCCTGGACGCCCGACGCCTCCCTGGCGGGGACCGACCCGCGCACCACGGGCCCCGAAGCGGCCTGGGCGGCCCTCGACTGCCCCGGCGGCTGGGCCAGTGACGTCGACCAGCGCCCCATGGTGCTGGGGCGGATGACCGCCGCCGTGGACCGCGTGCCCGAGGTCGGCAGCCCGCACGTCGTCGTGGGGCGCTTCCTGCGCTCCGAGGGGCGGAAGGTCTTCACCGCCACCGCGCTCTTCGACCACGAGGGCGCGCGCATCGCGAGCGCCGAGGCGACATGGATCGTCATCGACCCCAAGGACTTCGGCGCGGCCTGAGCACAGCGCGGCCTGAGCACAGCAGAGCACCGCGCCCGCGCGCTTTACACTCGTGCGGTGTGGCCCTACGACCCGCACAGCAGACCCGGCCCGCGCGCGGGCGCGACCCGGAGCGGCGGCGCGCGATCCTCGACGCCGCCGACCGGGTGATCCAGCGCGACGGCCCCGACGCGCCCATGTCCGCCATCGCCGCCGAGGCCGGCATCAGCAAGCCGATCCTGTACCGGCACTTCGGCGACAAGGGCGGGCTCTACCGGTCGCTGGCCGAGCGGCACGTCGACCCGCTTATCGAGCGCATCCGGGCCGAGCTGCACGGCGGGGAGACCCTGCGGCTCCGGGCGCGCGCCACGGTCGGGGCCTACCTGCAGATGATCCGCAGGAACCTGAACCTGTACCGCTTCCTGATGGACCGTGCCACCTCCGAGGACCCGAAGACCCGCGGCGACGTCGGGATGATGGTGCGGCGCCTGGGCGAGGAGCTGGCCGGAATGCTGGTCTCCGAGGGGCACGTCCTCGAACCGCTGAGGGCGCAGATCGTGGCCCACTCGGTGGTCGGAATGGTCCAGGCGGCAGGGGAGTGGCTGCTGGAGAACCCGGAGGTCGCCGACGAGGTGGTGATCGACGACCTCACCGACGCGGTGGTGGGGGCGCTGACCTCCTCCTCTCCATGAACGGGGAGGAGGCGACCTCCTCCGTCAGGGCGGTGGCGCCGGGCACTTCGCGGCGCGCGCCGGTTCCTGCCTCAGCGGCATGGCTTCTCTGAGAACCGGGCAGGTCGGCACACGGCTCTGGCCCGGAGGGCCCGTGGCTCGGGCCGCTTGAGCCGGCCGGTCCCTTCGCGCGGGGACTCACTCCGTGGCGGCCTCGAACCGCTTCTGGTAGCGCTCCCTGCGCTTGCGCGCCTCTTCCTCGCGTGAACGCGGCGGCGCGGAGGTGGTGAGCCCCTCCAAGAGCTCTGCGGTGGCTGCGGCGACCGCCTCCACCGCCGCCTCGAACACCTCCTCGTTCCGGGCCGAGGGCGCGGTCGAGCCGCTCACCTTGCGTACGTACTGCACAGCGGCGGCTCTGATCTCTTCGTCGGTGACCGGCGGCTCCATGTTGTGCAGCCGGCGAATGTTGCGGCACATACCGTGACGCTACGCCTCACCTGTGACGGAATTCCATGAGCGCCGAGCCGATGCCCTCTGAGTGCCGGAATCTGAGGGGCGCGAGAGGTGGTGGGGCCTTCTCCCGGCGCGTACCGGATCGATTTCCTGATCAGTGTCCGTCCGTCCCCCGGAGGCCTTAGCGTCGGTCCTCTGAGCGTGCCGAGTCGCCGACGACCCAGGAGGCGTTGATGCCCGAACCGGAGGACGTGCGCAATCACGCGGGAAATCACGTGGGCGCGAACGAGGGGCAGTCATTCCAGATCGGAAGCGTTTCCGGAGGGATGCACTTCTACGGCGGCGAGCGTTTCGGCACCTTGGGGCCGGACGGAGGGCTTCCGTACATCGACGTCTCGCCGCCTGTCTCCGAACGAGGCCTCGTCCATCGCGACGGGCTCATCGAGCGCGTCGTCCAGGCCCTCAGGGAGGAACCGGGGGCGCACCTGCTGCACGGGCCCGCGGGGGCGGGGGCCTCCGCCGCGGCCGCCTCCGTGGCCGGCAGGGTCCGCCGGGAACTCGGATGGCAGGTGTACTGGATCAGGCCCCGGCAGCGGCTGCACGGGTTGCTCGGAGTCGCGTGCCGCCTGCGTGGCCACACGGGCGAGAAGGCGGCGAAGCTCCTGCGGGGGGCGCCTGCCGACGGGATCGCCTGGGCCCGGGAGGTGATCGGGGACCACGGGGCCCCTGTGCTCATCGTCATCGACGACGCCGACGGCGGCCCGCAGGGCAACGGGGCGGAAGAGGCGGCGGCGAGAGGCTGGGAGCACCTGGGCGGCGCCTGCCGTGTGCTCCTGACGGGGCGCTCCGGGGCGGCCAGGGCCGTGGAGGGCGCCCGGCGGCACACCGTCGACCCCCTCGCCCCGGGGGCGGCCTATGCCTTCCTGCACGAGCGCGTACCGCCGCGCGACGCCGCCGAGGGCCGGGCCCTGGAGGCCGCCGTCCGCGCGTGCCGCGGGCTTCCCAAGCGCCTGCACGCGGTCGCCTCGGGGCTCGCGGAGGGGGAGCACCGGCCGGAGGGGCCGGCCCAATGGTGGAGGCGCCTGGACGGCCTCACCGGTGAGCCTGCGGCAGGCAGGCACCAGGAGGTCCTGCAGCTGCTGGCCGCGGTGGAGGCGGACCGGGTGAAGGGGGGAGTTCCCCGGCGCTGGTGCGCCGTGGTGCACAGGCCGGACCGCGATTCCCCGTCGGTGGCCGGGCGGCTCGATTTCTCGCCGGCCGAATTCCTGGAGGAGCGCGGCCTCGTCACCGTGCTCGGCACCGGTCCCGACGCCCGCGTGGCGATCAGCCCCGGGCTGGGGGCGGCGTTGCGGTGCGACATGCGCGACGGGCAGGCGTCCGCCCTCGCGCTGGAGGCGCTCGACTTCTGGTCCGGGCATGAGGTGGAGCAGGAATGGGAGGCGTTCACGAGGATCGCCGACCGCTACGCGGGGGTTCCCGGTGTCCTGCTGCGCGCGGACGTCGGCAGAGGGCTCGTGGCGCTGGAGACGCCGGGGCGGCGCAGGGCGCGGCAGGCGGAGGACACGGTCGACCGGGTCCTCCGGCGGATGAAGCGGACCGAGGCGATCGATCCCGCTCCACCTTCGGAGCGGTCCGTGAGCGACGACCACCTCCGCGTGTGGTACCGCGCGTGGACGGCCCTGGCGTGGGTGACCGTCCGCAGGGGCAGGTGGCCCGAGGCCGTCGGGACCATCAAGGCCGTGGCGGCCGACCAGGGGGAGGACCTCGGACCCGACCACCCGGACACCCTGCGCAGCGAGGCGCTGCTGGGCGGCATCCTGAAGGCGGCCTACCAGGACGAGGAAGCGGAGGACGTGTACCGCCGTATCCGGGAGCGGCAGGTGCGGGGCTTCGGAGAGGAGCACTACCTGGTCCTCGCTGCCCGGTTCGACCTGGCGCTCGCCCGCGCGATGAGGGGGGAATTCTCCGGCGCGAGGGCCGACCTGGGCCGGCTGGCCGAGCGGTGCGAGGGGTCCCTCGGGGCAGACCAGCCGTTCACGCGGCATGTGCGGGGCGCCGAGAAGTGGGTCGCCAAGATGGGAACGGCCCGCTACCCGGCGAAGGTCGCGATCACGTTCGCGGGGTGGACCATGAAGAAGGCCTCGCGCTACGTGAGGATCTAGCCGCCGGAGCCGCGATGGCCGCCGCTTTCGCCGGCCCGTACATCCCATCGTGGCCGCCCCCTCAGAGCTGGCGGCCGCCCCTGCCAGGTCCGGCCACCGAATGTCCGACGGGGCCCCTTGTCGCTCACCGGCCTCCGACAGAGGATCGACGCGAGGCTGCATTGCACTCGGGCCCGTGCGCCGTTTCAACCGGGCGTCGCTTGACCCTTCCGGTGCGAGAGGCGGAACACTCGCGACCCGGCCGGAGTCCGAGGCAGAGCCCGAGGCGGAAGGGAACGGCGGTATGCGGCGATGGGCGCGCGCGGCGGCGGCAGCGGCACCCGGCGCACTCCTCCTGACAGCGTGCACGACGGGCCAGGGCCCCGAACCGGACGTGCGCACCGGGCCGGAGGGGGCGCTGATCGATGCGCCGGCCGAATTCCTCGTCGAGGACCTGCCGCCCGGGGAAGAGGCCGTCCTCTGGCTCCACGCCACCGACCCTCAGGGGAGGGACTGGGCCTCATGGGCCTCTTTCACCAGCGACGAGGAAGGGCGTGTCGATCCGGCGTCCCAGGCCCCCGAGGCGGGGACCTACGACGACGCCGACGCTGAAGGCCTTCTGCGCTCGCTGCGCCTGCCCGACGGCGAGCCCGTCCGTTCTCCGGTCCCGGTGCCGGGGGAGGAACCCGAGCTCGCCTACACCTTCGGGGTGGACGTGGGCGGCCGGACGGTGGCCGAGGAAGAATTCGTGCGGCTGCTCCACGCCCCCGGAGTGCGCACCGAACGCACCGACGACCAAGGCGTCGTAGGAGACCTCTACCTCCCGCCGCGCCCCGGCCCGCACCCGGGCGTCCTCCTCCTCGGAGGCTCGGAGGGCGGACGGGCGAGTCCGCCCCTCGCCGCTCTCATGGCGAGCCACGGCCTTGCGGTCCTGAGCATCGCCTACTTCGGTGAGGAAGGCGTCCCCGAGACCCTCGAGTCCATCCCTCTGGAGTACACGTTCGACGCGGTCGACCTGCTGAGCGGACACCCCGACGTCTCCGGGGAGGGAATCGGTGTCATGGGGGCCTCCAAAGGGGGCGAGCTGGCCCTCCTCGTCGGGGCGCACGACCGGCGCGTGAATGCGGCGGTGTCCGTGGTCGGTTCCAGCTACGTCTTCCACGCGCCCCCGGGGCCGACCGGAGCGGGGGCGGCGAGCGGTTCCTGGTCGCTCGACGGGAACGACCTCCCCTACCTTGCGCCGACGCAGGCGATGTCGCTGCAGGACACCGCGCCCGGGTTCCTCGGTCGTCCGTGGAGGCTGGACTGGAGCGCGGAGAATGCGGTGGAGCAGGCCACGCCTCAGGAGCGGGAGGCGGCCACCATTCCCACCGAGCGCATCGACGGCCCGGTGCTGATCATCTCCGGCGCCCAGGACGCGTTGTGGCCGCACTGGCTGGCCGACGAAGGGGAGGAACGCCGGGACGCCGCCGGACTCCCCAGCGAGCGGGTCGTCCACCCCGAGGCCGGCCACCTCATCATGGGCGTCCCGAACCTGCCCTCCACCTACTCCACCGCCGCCCCCCTCATCCCCGACATCGCCCTGATGGACCTCGGCGGCGACCCGGCCGCCAATGCCGAGGCCGTGGAAGACACTTTCACCAGGTCGGTCGCCTTCTTCAAAGAGGCGCTGAAGGAGGGATCGGGGGAGGCGCCGGAGGGAGGACCGGAGCCGGAGCCAGATGAACAGGCGGAGGAGCCGACCGGAGACGGGACGCCCGGACAGGAAGGGGAGGGAACGTGACGGCGACGGACCCGCGCCCCGCGCGCACAGCCGTCGGCCCGCGTGCAGGGGCCGTCCTCGCCTCCGCGCTGTACGGATCCGCCTTCGTCGCGGCAGTCGGGGGAACCGCGCTCGTCCTCGGCTACCCGCCCCCGCGCGACGGTCTCGAAGCCGCGCTCGGGCTGGTTCCCGCAGCGATCGGTCTGGCGGCCGCCTGTGGCCTGGCGGCGCACGCGCTCCGCTCTCAGAGGCGACTGCCCGCTGCCCTCATCGGGGTGACCGGTGCGGCGGCGCTGGCCGCCGAACTGGTGTGGCCCCCGCGCCAGGTGGTGGTCGCAGGGGAGCGCTACACCGACGGCACGCCGTGGCTGGCCCTGCTCGTCGCGACATGGCCGGTCCTGCTGCTCGGCGTCGTGATCGTGTGGGCCGCCCAGGCCCGCCTGGGCCGGGAGGGCGATCGTCCGCGCTGGGGGCGCGCCCTGCTGCTCTCCCTCGGCCTTGGGGCCGGTGCCGCGGCGGCGGTGGCCACCGCCCTCCTCCCCGCCGAGCCTCCCGTCTGGCTGCTGGTCTGGGGGCTCCCCGGGTACGGGTTCGCGTACGCTCTGGCGGGCCTGTTGCTGGCGCGGCCCGGTCGTGTCCTGCCGGTCCTCGTCCTGCTGGCGGGGACCGCGGTGGCCGCCGTGGACACGCTCACCGTGATCCCCGGGACGCCCGCACAGATCGCGCTGCAGATGTGGCCCGCCTACCTCGCCGCCGCCCTGCTGGCCGGACTCCTGGAGTGGCCGGTGGTCGCCGTGGCCCGGCGCGCGCAGCGCGCGCGGGGAGCCGGTCCCTCCTCCGTCGGGGGAGCTGAGGAGACGGGGGAGGGACCGGCGGGCGGGAACAAAGGCCGGTGACTCAGGGGAGGCGGCTCGCAGTGAGGCTGCTCAGGCCTTCGCCGGGACCCGCCATTCGCGGATCTCGCCGTTGCGCATCCCCGGGTGCCCGAGGCGCCCGAAGAACTCCGCATGGCCCACGACCAGGACGGAGCGCACCGACCGCACGGACCGCTCGGTCCTGTGCGCCAGCCACTCCGTGAAGGCCGCGACGCGCTCCTGGAGGACCGCCTCGGGCTCGACGGCGACGCCGCGTTCATCGGTGCGGCCCGTGTACCACCACGTCTCGGGAAGGTGGCCGAAGTCCAGGGACGGGAATTCCTCGGCCAGGGTCCGGGGCGGGCGGCCGATGTCGCAGGTGTTGCCCAGGTGCTCGCGGTGCAGCGCCTCCACGACGATGGGCACGCCCAGACCGCCCGCCGCCCCGAGGGCCGTCTGGAGCGCCCGGGTGAGGGGGGAGGTGACCACCAGGTCGGGGGCGAGGCGCCGGACACCGGCCGCCGCCTCGGCCGCCTGGGAGACGCCCAAGGGGGTCAGCTCCGGATCGACGATGAGCGGGTCGCGGCCGGTCCGGTCGTAGATCGCGTTGAAGGCGCTCTGCCCGTGCCGGAGCAGGTGAACGGTGGTGCTGTCGGTCACGTGGTTCCCCGTCGGTTCGTTCCTGCCGCCGCTGTGCCCCTCCGCCCGGCCGGGGAGCGGCGCTGGACCACGCATGCTGCCCGACCGGGGTTACGCCCCGTCGACCGGCGCCGCACCCCGGGCCGAACGCCCGCGATCCGCCCGTCGACCGGCGCCCGCGCCCGCTCCGGCCGTCCGCATCCGGAGCCTCAGGCCCCGTCCAGCCCCGCGAGCATTGTCGGCAGGCCGGCCTCGTGGAGCACGGTCAGCCGCCGCGTGGCGCGCGTGATCGCCACGTACAGGTCGCGCCCGCCCTGCGGCGACTGGTCCAGGATCTCGTCCGGCGCGGCCACCACCACCGAGTCGAACTCCAGCCCCTTGGCCTGGGCACAGGTGAGCACCGCCACCGGGGCGTCCAGAACCTCGGGCGAGGCCTGGGACTCGGCTTCGGGCAGCAGTGCCGCGACGGCGCCGTGGCGGGCGTCGGGGACGATCACCGCCACGCGGCCGGCCACCCCTTCGGGGTCGCCGTGCTCGCCGCCCTCGGCGGTCTGCACGGTCCGCACCTCCTGGCGTGCGAGGGAGGGCAGCCGCTCCTCCCACTCCCCGGGGGCGACCCGCACCGCCCGCGGCGGCTCGTCGCCCTCGCGCACCGACTCCGGCGGCTCCTGGTCCGGCGCCACCTCCTTGAGGACCGCGGCGGCCACCTCCATGATCGCCGCGGGGGTCCGGTAGTTGACCAGCAGCCGCTCCTCGTGGAGGCCGCCGCCGACGTGCCGCTCCAGCATCGACGACCACGAGGACGCCCCGGCCGCGCTTCCGGTCTGGGCCACGTCGCCCACGACGGTGAGCGAGCGCGTGGGGATGCGCCGCATGACGGTCCGCCAGGCCATCTCCGACAGCTCCTGGGCCTCGTCCACGATCACGTGTCCATAAGCCCAGGTGCGATCCTCCGCAGCGCGCTCTGCGGTGGTGCGCTCGGGGCCGTCGTACCTGTTGCGCTCGAAGAGCGTGTTCGCGTCCACGACCAGGTCGCCGTCGGCCGTCCTCTGCTCGGACAGGCCGGTGACCTCCAGGACCCCCTGGGCGTAGCGCTCCGCCTCGGCCCGGCGCCGGGCCTCCTCCCGCTGCCGGGCGCGGCGGACCGAGCCGTCGTCGCCCAGAAGCTCGGCCGCCTCGTCCAGGAGTGGGACATCGCCCACGGTCCACGGGCTCCCCTCAGGGCGCAGTAACGCGTCGAGGTCCTCGCCGGACAGGGCGTCGGCGGGGGAGAGGCGTTCGGCCTCGCGGGCCGCCGCGGCCAGTCTGTCCCCGTCGCTCAAGAGCTCACCGATCAGCGCCTCAGGGGACAGGTCCGGCCACAGTGCGCCGAGCGCTCTGTGCACCTCGGGCTCCTCCCACAGGGTCTCCCTTGCCGACTGCAGGTCCTCGTCCGTCCACAGCGGGGCGTCGGGGTCCTCCATCTCGGGGACGCCGGCGAAGGCGCCGTCCCAGGCGGCCGCCTCCTCGGCCTCGCGGATCGAGTGCTCCAGCACGTCGTGCTGGTCCTGGGCGAGGGCCGTGAGCATCTCGCTGACGAAGAAGGTCCGCGCCGCGTTGTGCTTCACCCCCAGCTCGCGCGCCCGGTCCCGCACGGAACGGCAGGTGTCCTCGGAGACGAACAGATCCGTGCCCGAGGCGGTGATGTACAGGCCGCCCTCGGGCACGCGCTGGCGCTCGCGCACCGCGGCCTCGACGAGCGTCGCCATTCTCAGCGAACCTTTGACGGCGGCGGTGCGGTGCCCCTCGGCCCCTTCGGCCCGCACTCCCGGGTACAGCCCGCCGAGCGTCGTCATCACCACGTCGGTCTCGCCCAGCGAGGGGAGCACCTGGCCGATGTAGCGCAGGAAGACCGGGTTGGGGCCCACCACCAGCACGCCGCGCCGCTCCAGTAGGTCGCGATGGGTGTACAGCAGGAACGCGGCCCGGTGCAGGGCGGCCACGGTCTTACCGGTGCCCGGGCCGCCCTGGACCACCAGGGCGCCCTGCAGGGACGAGCGGATCACCCGGTCCTGCTCGCTCTGGATGGTGGCGACGATGTCGTGCATGCGGCCCGTCCGGCCGGCCCGCAGCGAGGCCATCAGCGCGGCCTCGCCCACCAGGCCCTGCCGGTCGTCCTCGCTCAGCCCCTCCAGATCGAAGACCTCGTCGTCGAGGCCGACCACCGTCCGGCGCCGGGTGTACAGGTGCCGCCTGCGGGCCAGGCCGTCGGGGGCGCTCGGGGTCGCGGAGTAGAAGGGGCGCGCCGCCGGGGCGCGCCAGTCCACCAGGGCGACCTCGCGGTCGCCGTCGCGCAGCCCGATGCGCCCGATGTACAGCCGCTCGCCGGGGGAGCGGCCGTCCCCGCGCAGGTCGACGCGGCCGAAGCACAGCCCTTCCTCGACCGCCTCGAGCCGGGTGAGCCGGCGCGCCTGCTCGTCGACGCTCGCCTCCCGGTCCATGAGCGCGCCGTGGCCGCCCGCGCCGTTGCGCTGGGCGCGCAGGAAGGCGTCCCGCACGTGTGCGCGCTCGGCGTCGAGGTGGCCGTAGAGCGCCGAGACGTACTCCTGCTCGCCGTGGATTGACACGGCGAGGGGGTTGTGGCCCGCGCTTTGACTCTGCTCCATTGCCTTGGTACTCTCCATATTGAGTGGACGAGTCTGGCCCATCTTCGTCATCACGAGTGGGTCACTGTACCATGCCGCACCGGCGTGCGCATCGCCCCGGTGCTTTTTTCTTCTCCTCCTGCGCCCGCGTCACTGTCGCGCGCCCCCGCACCCGCGCTACACTTCGGCACATGCAGAACCCGGAGACCACCCGCACACGCGGGCAGTGGTGGCGCCGCTCCTAGGCGGCGCTCCGAGTTCAGCCCTTCCCACAGGCCACGGCGACCGCCCCGGACGGCGGTCGCATCGCGTGCACGGCGCGGCCCCGGCCAGGCGGCGCGGCGGCCCGAAGCCCAGACCGCCCAGCGCGATGAAGGACCGCCCGTGGAACCCAGCAACGACGCCCGACCCGCCGCCTATACCACCGCGGGCGGGATCGCCGTCCGCCGCACCGCATCCCCCTGCGACCCCGCCGCTCTCACCGCCCTCGTCACGGCCGTGCAGGAGCGGCGCGGCGGCGTTCTCTCCTCCGGCATGGAATACCCGGGGCGCTACAGCCGGTGGCACCTGGGCTACGTCGACCCCTGCCTGGAAGTGGCCGCGCGCGGCAGGCGGGTGAGCGCCACCGCCCTCAACGCGCGGGGGCGCGTGCTGCTGCCGGCGGTGGCGGCGGCCCTGGCCGAGCACGGCCCCACGGCCGTCGAGGGGGCGGACGGCGCCACGGTCTCGGTCGCCGTGCCCGAGCCCGACCCCGGGGCCTTCTTCACCGAGGAGGAGCGCAGCCGCCGCCCCGGCGTCTTCACCGTGCTGCGCTCCCTGGTCGCGGTCTTCTCCTCCGGGGAGGACCCCAACCTGGGGCTGTACGGCGCGTTCGGCTACGACCTGGCCTTCCAGTTCGAGCCGGTGGAGCGGGTGCAGGAGCGCGACCCCGGCGACCGGGACCTGGTCCTTCAGCTCCCGGACGAGGTCATCGTCCACGACCGCAAGCGCGAGACGTGCAACCGCTACACCTACGAGTTCATCGTCCCGGGCTCCGACGGGGGCGAGCCGGTCTCCACCGACGGCCTCCCGCGCACCACCGACCCCACCCCCGAGGTCGTCCCCGCGCAGGTCCCCGAGCAGCCCGAGCCGGGGTCCTACGCCAAGGTCGTGGCCGAGGCCAAGGAGCGCTTCCGCAGGGGGGACCTGTTCGAGGTCGTCCCCGGCCACCGCACCTACGGTGCCTGCACGTCCCCCGCGCGCTTCTATGAGCGCCTGCGCGAGCGCAACCCGGCCCCCTACGAGTTCTTCTTCAACCTCGGCGAGGGCGAGTACCTGGTCGGCGCCTCACCCGAGATGTTCGTGCGCGTGGGCGCCGGGGCCGACGGCCGGCGCAGGGTGGAGACCTGCCCCATCTCCGGGACCATTCAGCGCGGGGCGGACCCCCTGGGCGACGCCGACAACATCCGCGCGCTCCTCTCCTCCCTCAAGGAGGAGTCGGAGCTGACCATGTGCACCGACGTGGACCGCAACGACAAGTCGCGGGTGTGCGAGCCCGGGAGCGTGCGGGTGATCGGGCGCCGGCAGATCGAGATGTACAGCAGGCTCATCCACACCGTCGACCACATCGAGGGCGTGCTGCGCCCGGAGTTCGACGCCCTGGACGCCTTCCTCACCCACATGTGGGCCGTCACCGTCACCGGCGCCCCCAAGACCTGGGCGATGCGGTTCATCGAGCGCCACGAGACCTCCCCGCGCCGCTGGTACGGCGGCGCCGTGGGCGTCATCGGCTTCGACGGCTCGATGAACACGGGGCTGACCCTGCGCACCGCACAGATCCGCGACGGTGTGGCGACGATCCGGGCCGGAGCGACGCTGCTGTACGACTCCGACCCCGAGGCCGAGGAGCGGGAGACCTTCCTCAAGGCGCGCGCGCTGCTGGAAACGCTCAAGGAGGTCGAGGAGGAGGTCCGGGAAGAGGGCCGGCAGAGCAGCGAGGAGGCGGCCCCCGATGCCGGTCCGGACGCCGCCGAGCCCGCGACCCTCGCCGGCGCGGGGATGAGGGTCCTGCTCGTCGACCACGAGGACTCCTTCGTCAACACCCTCGCCGACTACTTCCGCCGCCAGGGCGCCGAGGTCACCACGGTCCGGTACGGATTCGACCCGGTGCTGCTCGACGAGATGGCGCCCGACCTCGTGGTGTTGTCGCCCGGCCCGGGCCTGCCCTCCGACTTCGGCACCGACGCCCTCCTCGACGCGGTGGGCGAGCGCTCCCTGCCGGTCTTCGGGGTGTGCCTGGGGCTGCAGGCCATGGTCGAGCACGCGGGAGGGGAGCTTCTCACCCTCAAGGAGCCGGTGCACGGCAAGCCGGGGCAGGTGCGCGTCATGGGCGGCCGGCTCCTCAGCGATCTGGGGAAGGGGAACTTCTTCCAGGCGGCTCGGTACCACTCGGTCTACTCCACGCCCGAGCGGGTGAAGGGGTACAGGGTGACCGCGGTGACGGAGGACGGCCCCGAGCCGGTCGTCATGGCGATCGAGGACCCGGACCGGCGCAGGTGGGCGGTGCAGTTCCACCCTGAGTCCATTCTCACGGCCGAGGTCGGTGAGCAGATCGTGCAGCGCGCGCTGCGCATGGCCGCCGGGGCGGCCTGAGCCGGGCGCGCGGGGCCCTCCTGAGGCCGGGCCGGGCCGCCGCCCGCGCTCGTACGCTCGTGCAGGAGCCCTCCGGTCCCGTGGTGCGAAGGCGGAGAACCCGCCTTCGCACCACGGTCCGGGGCGCCTTGGGCCGCGTCCGCGATGCTGAAAGCGCGCGGCGCTCGTAGGCTTCTACATATGGATTCACAACTCGGACGAGTGGCCGTCACCGGAGCGGCGGGACGGATCGGCCGCACCGTGCGCGACGGACTCGGCGACGCGGAGCACCTGGTGCTCATCGACCGGTCCCCGCTGCCCGAGCCCGCCGACCCTGACCGGGAGACGGCCGTCGAGGCCGACATCACCGATGTCGAGGCGCTGGTGAAGGCGTTCGAGGGGGCCGAGGCGGTCGTGCACCTGGCCGCGCTCGCCGAGGAGGCGCCGCTGCCCGACCTCCTCACGGTCAACGTCGAGGGCGCCCTGGCGGTCCTGGAGGCGGCGCGCCGCGCCTCGGTGGCGCGCGTGGTGCTGGCCTCCAGCAACAGGGTGACCGGCAACTACCCCATCCACCACCACGTGTTCCCGGACGAGCCGCCCCGCCCGGACGGCTTCTACGGGGTCACCAAGGTGGCGGCCGAGGCGCTGGGGCAGCTCTACGCCGACACCTACGGCATGCAGGTGGTCGCGCTGAGGATCGGCTCCTTCGAGGAGAAGCCCACCGAGACGCGGCACCTGGCCACGTGGCTGAGCCCGCGCGACTGCGTCGGCTTCGTGAAGGCGGCGCTGACCACGGCCAACGTGAACTTCGTCGCCGCCTACGCGGTGTCGGCCAACGCGCGCCGCTTCTGGGACCTCACGGTGGGGGAGAGCGAGCTGGGGTACAAGCCGGTGGACGACGCGGCGGTGTACTCCGGGGAGTTCCCGGACGACGACCCGTTCTGGCACGGAGGTCCCCAGGGAGGCGACTTCGCCGGCCCCGAGGCCCTGGCGCCGTACCTGCCCGGCGGCTCCGGTGGTGCCGACGGCTCCTGACGGCCGTTCCCCGGGGCGCCCCCGCTCGGCGCCCTGGCACCGCTCCGCCTCCGCTCGGCACCGGGACCGTGTCGCGCCGCCCTGCGCCGTCCCGGGCCGTCCCCGTGGGCCGGTAAGGTCGACTCGGCCCGGGGGCAGGCGGTCCTCCGCGGCCGACAGCGTTTGTCGAGGGGGAGCACGATGAAGCAGGTCGAGCCAGAGGTCCACCTGGTCGCCAAGCCGCAGCTGGACTACGGCGAGGTGGCGCGGTACCTCGCCGACGTCGGCGGGGACACGTGGTTGGAGCGGTTCGACCGGGGCGACCTGGACGCCCACCTCAACGACCCGCAGAACCTCGCCGAGTTCGCCGGGCGCCTGTGCTACCGCTCCTGGGAGCCGGGCCTGAACCCGAACGTCACGCGGGTGCGGACCGACCAGGACGCCTACCTGACCAACATCCTGCGCAGCCTGCACGGGTCGGTCCTGGAGCACGTCAGTTTCAGCTTCGTCCTGCACAACGTCAGCCGCGTCCTCACGCACGAGCTGATCCGGCACCGGCCCGGCGTGGCGGTCTCCCAGGAGTCGCTGCGCTTCGTGCGCCTGACCGACCTGCCGTTCTGGTTCCCCGAGTGGGCCCAGGAGGACCCGGAGCTGATGGAGCGGGCCGCCGACATGCTGCAGCGCATGGAGGAGTTCCAGCTCTGGATGGCCGACCACTTCGAGCTCGACGAAGAGGGCAAGAAGTTCGCCGACAAGAAGCACAAGACCTCGTTCATGCGCCGCTTCGCCCCTGAGGGCGTGGCCACCGGCCTGGTGTGGACCGCCAACGTCCGCACCCTGCGCCACACCATCGAGGCCCGCACCGCCCCCGGCGCCGAAGAGGAGATCCGCCTGCTGTTCGGCAAGGTCGGCGAGCTCCTCAAGCAGGAGGCCCCGGCCCTCTTCGGCGACTACACCGTCGACGAAGACGGCTCCTGGGTCCCCGAATGGCGCAAGGTCTGACCTGACCCTCCCACGGACCCCGCGGGGCGAGAGGCACCGGCCTCTCGCCCCTTTCGCTATCGTCGACGACGCTCAGGCGGCCGTCACCTTCTCCACCGCCCACCTCGGCTTCACCCTGGGCATGAGCGCGGCGCCCGCCTTCGCCGAGGTCACCCGTGGGCGCCTGCGGCTGCTGCTGTCCGTCCCGGCCGGCTCGGGGGCCCGGGCCACGCCCGAGGACGCCGCCACCGGCGGCCGCAACCGTGTCCACCTCATCGTCGCCGACCCGGTCGGCAACCTCGTCGAACTCTTCGAACCGGTCCGGCCCCCGCCTCATCAGGCACGGGCTGACCGGCCCTGCGGGAGAGGCCCCGCGGCGAGACCGGTGCGCACCGCCCGCCCGATGCCCCGTTCCCGCCCCGGGACCTTCGGCGCCCAGGGGCCCGGGGCCGCCACGCCGCACTGCGGCGGCCCCGGGCGGGAGTGCGAATCGATGGCCTCTTTCTGTGGTGGTGAGCGCATCGATTCGCTGCTCTTTACCGCCGTCGGCGGTGTGCACCGCCGGGGACGCCAGTGGGGAAACCTTCGACCTGTCCTCGGGGTGAGGAGGAACGCGTGGCGGTCCTCCCGTGCTGCTCAGCAAACGTGTCCCGGCGGTCCTCGAAGGCGTCGGCGAGACGCCGGCGTGCGGCCCGTCCGGATCGGGCCGAAGTCGGCCTCGGCCCGATCCGGACGGGCCGGAATTCGCTCCGCAGGAAGCCGGGTTCGATTCAGTCGGACGTACTGGTCCGAGTTCCCTGAAAGGCGCTTATTCAAGCTGGAGCCGCCTGGCCGGAGCCGGTCGACCGATCGTCGGTCGGCCCATTGCCGGACATCGCAAGATAAACGAGCATTCGTTGCATGGCTCGTAGGCGTGTGAGCAGGCCTTGGAAGTACTGGGGGTACTTCGCCCTGGTGGGTATGGGCTTGTTCTGGTTCAATCCTGCGGCGAGTCCGATCGTGTGGTTGCTGCTGTCGTTGGCCGCCGTTTATTATTTCGCCCTTCAGGTTCCGATCGTCTGTGGCGCGGAAAATCGCAGTGGACAGGGGCGGTGCCGGAACAATGCCTATGGAATCCTGAAGGGGTGCCATCTTCAAGCGCATAAATGGCAGAAGGTGAAGACGCGCAAAGGCGTCAAGGGGGTGGGGCGGGCTCTGGTCCAGGTCACGGCCTTCTGGCAGGGGGCCGTCGCGGTTCTCGCGGAAGTGGCCGCTGTGGTGTCGGCCATTGCCGCGGTCCTGGTCTACTTCGTTCCGCAGGCCTCGTAGCGCCTGCCTCGGTTCGAAGGTGTGCGTTCGCAGGCAGGGTGCGGCCGGTGGCGGGGCTGCGGGTCGCCGGCCCCGGGGCTTCGGCGGGTCCTTGCGAGTGTCCCCGTGTGACCTGGGATCCGGTGGAGGACGGGCCCTATCTGTGACGTGGGGCACATGCTAACTTCGTGGGCGCACGCGTCCGGTGGCATCCCGTACTCCCGGAGGGCCGGCCATGCCCGCTGTCGTCGTTCTCGTCGCCTCTCTGGCCGTCTTCGCGCTCGGTTACCGCTACTACTCCGCCTACCTCGCCAAACGCGTCTACGCCCTGGACCCCGCGTTCACCACCCCGGCGCACGCCTACAGGGACGGGATCGACTTCGTCCCGACCAACCGGCACATCGTCTTCGCCCACCACTTCATCTCCGTGGCGGGCGCCGCGCCCATCGTCGGACCGGCGATCGCCGTGTTCTGGGGGTGGGGGCCCGCGCTCGTGTGGGTGGTGCTGGGGACGGTCTTCGCCTCCGGGGCCCACGACTTCGGGTCCATCGTGGTCTCGGTCCGCCACCAGGGGCGCAGCATCGGCAACGTCGCCAAGGACGTCATCGGCCCGCGCGCCCGCGTGCTCTTCCTGTTCATCATCTTCTTCCTGGTGACGATGGTGAACGCGGTCTTCGCCGTGGTGATCGGCAACCTGTTCATCGGCACCCCCGAGGCGGTGCTTCCGGTCCTGGTCACCATTCCGCTGGCGGTCGTCGTCGGGCAGGTCGTCTACCGCCGCCGCACCGCCGCCCTGGTGCCGTCGCTGATCGCGCTGGTGGTCGTCTACGCCTGCATCCCGCTCGGCTCCTTCGTCCCCATCACCGTCGACCCCCTCGCGAACCTCCTGGGCCTGGAACCGCTGCCGGTGTGGATCGTGCTGGTCTTCGCCTACACCTTCTTCGCCTCGCGCCTGCCGGTGTGGCTGCTGCTCCAGCCCCGCGACTACATCAACCAGCAGCAGATGGTCCTGGCCCTGGCGATCATCGTGCTCGGCATCGTCGTCGGCATGGACACCATCGCCGCCCCGGTCGTCAACGACGTTCCCGCCGGCTCCCCGCCCTGGTTCCCGCTGCTGTTCATCACCATCGCCTGCGGCGCGGTCTCGGGGTTCCACAGCCTCGTCGGTTCCGGGACCACCTCCAAGCAGCTGGACAGGGAGACCGACGCGCGCTTCGTCGGCTACATGAGTTCGCTGGGCGAAGGCACCCTGGCGGTGTGCTCGATCCTCGCCTGTACCGCCGGGGTGCTGGTGCTCTCCGGGAACGAGGGGCTGAGCTGGAACCAGATGTACGCCGACTGGGCCTCCGCGCAGGACAACCCGGCCGGGAGGTTCACCGAGGGCGTCGCGGGGTTCGCCGAGAACCTGCTGATCCCCCAGCAGATCGGCATCGTCTTCGCCGCCATCGTCGTCATCAGCTTCGCCGCGACCAGCCTGGACACCGCGGTGCGCCTGCAGCGCTACATCGTCCAGGAGATCGCCGACATCGCCGGGGTCCGCCCGCTCGCCCGGAACCTCACCCTGGCGACGCTGCTCGCCGTGGCCGTCCCGCTGGCGCTGGCCCTGGTCCCCGGCGACTTCGCGCTGGGCACCCTGTGGCTGCTGTTCGGCACCACCAACCAGCTCACGGCCGGGCTCGCGCTCTCGGTCATCGCGGTGTGGGTCACCCGGAGGGGGCGCAACCCCGTCATGGTGCTCATCCCGCTGGTGTTCCTGGTCGTGATGACCGCCTGGGCACTGGTCATCCAGGCGATGGGGTTCCTCGCCTCGCCCGAGCCGCTGCAGAGGTTCCTGCTGGCCCCCCTCGACCTGGCCATCCTGGCCCTGGCCGTGTGGATGGTGGTCGAGGCCGCCTTCGCCCTGCGCCGCGCGTTCGCCGGGCGGCGCGGGCGGCCGAGCCCGGGGGCGGAGAGCGGCGGCGACTCCGCGTCCTCGGTGGGCGGGGCAGACGAGGGGTGAACCGCGCCCCCCAGGGGGTCGGGCGCCGTTCCCGGCCCCCTGGGGGGCGACTCAGCGGCTGCGGTCGGTCTCCGAGACGCTGAAGGCGTGCTCGCCGTCGAGGTCCACCAGGGCGATATGACTGTAGGGCCGCTCCCTGTACCCGACGTAGCCGGACCAGTACTCCGTGGTGGCCGAGTCCTCGCCCTGGGCGACGACCGCCTCTCCGATGATCCGACCCCGATGGCCCTCGCGCAGCGTGACCGTGTCTCCAGGGGAGAGGTCCTCGCCGCCGGCGCGGACCTTGTACGGGTCGCACACCTCGATCCACAGCCGTGCCCCCGTGGAGTCGCGGGCGGAGGCGACCGTCTCGCAGTCGGCCTCCTGTGCCTGCGCGCCCTGCAACGGCGCCAGCGCCACCGCCGCGGCCCCCAGTACCGTCCCCGCCCGTATGAGCATCCGCATTCACGTACCCCCAGTGATCGCATGGCGACTGAACGCGGTAATACGTGCCCCCGGTGCAGTGCGAGGAAACGCGCAGGTCAGAGGAGAGATTCGGGGAGGGGCAGGGGGTCAGCCGCCCGCTGCCCGCCGCGCCTCCAGGGCGGCCACGCCCTCCTTGCAGGCCTTGACCACCTCGCGGTGGTTGCGCAGCCGGTCCAGCATGCCGAAGGGCGCCACCTCGGCCACCGGGTCGCCCTCGGAGCCCTCCACGGACAGGCGGTTCCCCGTCACCGTCCCCGAGCGGTCCCAGCGCTCCCACCGCTCGAAGTCGGGGCTGTGCCGGTGCCCGAAGACGAACGCCCGCTCCCCGCGCCCGTGCAGGGGAGCCCCGTCCAGGCGGCGGACCAGCGCCGGGTCCCCGCCCTCCCGCGGCCACGCGTCGGCGGTGACCACGTCGACCCGCGGGTCCTCCGCGGGCCCGGCCGGGCTCTCCCCGATCGCCGGGCGGACCAGCAGCGCGTCCCCGGGGCGCGAGCGCACCGGGAGCTCCCGCTCGGTCTCGGCGCGGGCGAGCACGACCACCACCCGCGGCAGCCACCACCAGTTCTCCCGGCGGGCCATCAGGCTGTCGGCGCGCAGCCGCGTGGGCGGGTGCTTGACCAGTTCCTGGGGGAGCAGGTGCTCGGTGAACAGCTCGCCCTCGGCGTCGGCGACCACCTCGATGGGCCCGGCGGCCACCCGGCCGGGCCCGCCGTCGGCGCGCTCGCCCGACAGGGCGAACGCCGCCCGGCCGCCGGTCAGCGTGTCGGCCGCGGCCAGGTGGGCGGCGGGCAGGGCGGCGCAGGGGCGGCCCTCCAGCAGCAGCGGCACCACCGGGATGCCGGTCGGCCCGGCGGGGCCGACCCAGCACAGCTCTCCGGTGACCGCCCGCCGCCAGGCCTCAGCGTGGTCGTCGTGGTCGTCGGGAGCCGTCATACAAGGTCACGCCTTTGTGGTGATCGGGATCTCATGTTAGCTTCTGGTGACTTTAGTCGATCTTGACACGGTTTGTGATCATTCGGCGCGTCCGCGCCCAGCCACCTCCCCTGCGACGGCCTCACCGGCGCCCCGGCGACCGCCGGGTCAAGGGGAACGAACCGCGGATAGTAAGGATCCCTCAATGCCGGCAGTCGTCGTGCTGGTCGCCGCACTGGCGATCTTCGCGCTGGGCTACAGGTACTACTCTGCCTACCTCTCCAAGCGCGTCTTCGCGCTTGACCCGGCCTTCACCACCCCCGCCCACGCCTACAAGGACGGCGTGGACTTCCTGCCCACCAACAAGCACATCGTCTTCAGCCACCACTTCATCTCCGTGGCCGGCGCGGCGCCCATCGTGGGCCCGGCCGTGGCGGTGTTCTGGGGCTGGGGGCCGGCGCTGGTCTGGGTGGTGCTGGGCACCGTCTTCGCGGCGGGGGTGCACGACTTCGGCGCCCTGGCCGTCTCGGTGCGCCACAAGGCCAAGAGCATCGGCACCCTGGCCAGCGAGGTCATCGGCAAGCGCGCCCGCGCGCTCTTCCTGGTGATCATCTTCTTCCTGCTGACCCTGGTGAACGCGGTCTTCTCGGTGGTCATCACCAACCTGTTCATCGGCACCCCCGAGGCGGTCCTGCCGGTCCTGGTCACCATCCCGCTGGCGGTCGTCGTCGGCCAGTTCGTCTACCGCCGCCGCACCGCCGCCCTGCTGCCGTCGGTGGTGGCCCTGGTGCTCATCTACGCCTGCATCCCGCTGGGGCAGAGCTTCCCGGTCACCGTCGACCCGCTGGCCGGCCTGCTCGGCGTGGAGCCGCGGATGGTGTGGATCGTGCTGATCTTCGCCTACGCCTTCCTGGCCTCGCGGCTGCCGGTGTGGCTGCTGCTGCAGCCGCGCGACTACGTCAACCAGCAGCAGATGCTGGTCGCGCTGCTGGTGATCCTGCTCGGCGTCGCGGTGGGCATGGACACCATCGCCGCCCCGGTGGTCAACGACGTCCCCGCCGGCTCCCCGTCCTGGTTCCCGCTGCTGTTCATCACCGTGGCCTGCGGCGCCATCTCCGGCTTCCACAGCCTGGTCGCCTCGGGGACCACCGCCAAGCAGCTCGACAAGGAGACCGACGCGCGCTACGTGGGCTACATGGGCGCTGTGGGCGAGGGCAGCCTGGCGCTGTGCTCCATCCTGGCCTGCACGGCCGGCGTGGTCATCGTCTCCGACCAGAGCTGGGACGCGATCTACGCCGACTTCGACACCGCCTCGGCCGGCGCCACCGGAAACTTCGTCAACGGCGTCGCCGGGTTCGCCTCCAACCTGGGCATCCCCGCCGCCACCGCCACGGTCTTCGCCGCCGTGGTCGTCATCAGCTTCGCCGCCACCACCATGGACACCGGCGTGCGGCTGCAGCGCTACATCGTCCAGGAGATCGGCGAGATCGCCCGCGTCCGGCCGCTGGCGCGCAACCTGACCCTGGCCACCGTGGTGGCGACCCTGGTGCCGCTGGCGCTGGCGATGATCCCGGGCGACTTCGCCTTCGGCACCCTGTGGCAGCTGTTCGGCACCACCAACCAGCTCACCGCCGGCCTGGCCCTGGCCGTCGTCGCGGTCTGGGTGACCAAGAAGTCCCGCAACCCGGTCGCGGTCCTCGTCCCACTGGTCTTCCTGATGGTCATGACCTCCTGGGCGCTGGTGACCAACCTGTGGAAGTTCGCCACCTCCGACGAGCTGGTCGACGTGGTGCTGCTGGCGCCGCTGGACGCGGTCATCTTCGTCGTCGCGCTGTGGCTGATGGTCGAGGCCGCCCTGGCCCTGCGCAAGGCGTGGGCCGAGCGCGGCGCCCTGCAGGAGGGTTCGCCGGCCGCACAGGACGGGCAGGACGACGCCGTCGAGACGACCGCGGACACGGAGGCCTGACGGCGATGGGTGCGCGCCTTGAGCGACTGCGCGAGGCCTGGCGCAAGGTGGAGGAGTTCCACACCGCCTGGTTCGAGACGCGGTGGCGCCACGTCATGCGCCGCGAGGCGCGCACCCAGCAGGACACCCTCCGGGCCCTGCTGCTCCTGGAGACCCTGGGGGTGGAGGGTCCGGTGGCCTATGAGACGCTCGACCTCATCCCCTACATGGTCGCCGACCTGCACGAATGGCACCAGCGCATGGGGCGGGAGGACTTCGGCGATCCAGGGGTGTGCTGTTGAGCAGGGGCAAGGGCCGGGGAAAAGGCCCGAGTAGGGACGCGGAAGGCGGGGGAGGCGCACCGCCCATCGTGTTCTTCGGTGGGAAGGGCGGCGTCGGCAAGACCACCATGGCCGCCGCTTGCGCCCTCAAGTGCGCCGACGAAGGGCTGCGCACGCTCGTCGTGTCCACCGACCCCGCCCACTCCCTGGGCGACGCGCTCGAAGCCCGCCTGGGGGACAAGCCCGTCAAGGTCGCGGAGTCGCTCTGGGCGCGCGAGCCGGACGCCGACGCTGCGGTCGAACGCCGGGTCCAGGAGGTGACCGACGACGCCTACCGCGCCCTTCCGCGCGACATCATGCCCGCCGTCTCCCGCCACCTCGAACACGCCGCCTCCAGCCCCGGAATGGCCGAGTCGGCCCTGGCCGACCTGCTCATGGACGCCATGGAGGAGGTCCCCGACACCTGGGACCGGCTGGTCGTCGACAGCGCGCCCACCGGGCACCTGCTGCGCCTGCTGGCCCTGCCCGAACTACTGACGCCGTGGGTACGCGGTCTCGCCCGCCAGCGGGAGCGCGTCCTCGACGCCGACCGCCTCGCCGCCGGGATCGTCGGCGGCCCCAGCGAGGCACCGGACGACCCCTTGCTGGAGAAGCTGCACGCCCGCAGGCGCAAGCTGGAGCGGGCCGCCGACCGGCTGCGCGGTGATGCATGGGTGCGGCTGGTGCTCATCCCCAGGCGGATGGTCCTCGCCGAGACCGAGCGCGCCGCAGAGCAGCTCACCGAGGCCGGCTTCCGCCTCGGCCCCGCGGTCATCAACCAGGTCCCTGAGGACGCCGACACCGGGCCCCTTGAGGCGGCCAGGCGGCGCTTCGCCGAGACCGGGGCGGTCGAGCTCGGCCTGACCCCGAGTGAGCCGACAGGGCAGCCGGCCCTGCGCGCGCTGGCCGCGCACCTGTAGCCGCGCCCCGCCCTGTCCGGCCTCCTGAACTCCGCCTCCCGGACGCCGCCGGGAAAGCGGGGGAAGGTGGGCCGGTCAGCCGGGGCCGCCGGGGGGAAGGACCACACGAAAGGGTTTCGGACGCCGAGATTCCGCCACAGGCAGGACCGGTAGGCTCGGAACGGGGAACTCTGGAGGTGGGGTGGCGAACCGTACGAACACGCCGGGCGACCGGGTGTGGACGATTCCGAACATGCTCAGCATGCTGAGGCTGCTCGGCGTGCCGCTGTTCCTGTGGCTGATCCTGGTCCCCGAGGCCGACTGGTGGGCGCTGGGCGTCCTGGCGTTCGCGGGCCTGTCGGACTGGCTCGACGGCAAGATCGCGCGCGCATGGAACCAGGCCAGCCGGCTCGGCGCCCTGCTGGACCCCATGGCCGACCGGCTCTACATCTTCGCGGCCGTGCTGGGCCTGGTCGTGCGCGGGGTCGTGCCCTGGTGGCTGATGGCCGTGCTCGTGCTGCGCGACGTGCTCATGATCGGGTCGCTCCCGGTGCTGCGGCACTTCGGCTACGGCCCGCTTCCGGTCAACTTCGCGGGCAAGGCGGCGACGCTGTGCCTTCTCTACTCCTTCCCGCTGCTGTTCGTGGCCGGATACGGCGGCGTGGTGGGCGATGTCGCACGGATTACGGGTTGGGCGTTCGCCCTGTGGGGAACTGCTATCTACTGGTGGGCCGGACTGCTGTACGCGGTCCAGGGCCAGAGTCTGATCCGACAGGCCCGGCGCGCCGACCGCGCGACCGCTCCGGGACGGGGTACCGGTGCGGATGCGGCGGGCGCGCCCGGCGGATCCGGGGCATGCGAGGGCGAGGAGCAGAAGGCCGTCGGGCCGGACGCCCCGTCCACCGGCGACCCCGGGCCGCCCCACAGTGACAGGAAGGGAGCGACTTCCTCGCCATGAGAGAACGCCCGAGGGCGTATCAGCGACCGACCGGGGGCAGGACCAGCGACGAGAGACTCAGACCGGCGGCGGGCAGGCGCACCGCCCCGGCGGACCGGAGGTGCCCCAGATGAAGGCCGTCGTCATGGCGGGCGGTGAGGGGACCCGCCTGCGCCCCATGACCGCCAACCAGCCCAAGCCGCTGCTGCCCGTGGTCAACAAGCCGATCATGGAGCACGTGCTGCGGCTGCTCAAGAAGCACGGCATCGACGAGACCGTGGTCACCGTGCAGTTCCTGGCCACGCTCATCCGCAACTACTTCGGCGACGGCGAAGAGCTGGGGATGAAGCTGCACTACGTGGCCGAAGAGGTGCCGCTGGGCACCGCCGGCAGCGTGAAGAACGCCGAGGAGCACCTGCACGGCGAGCCCTTCATCGTCATCTCCGGCGACGCGCTCACCGACATCGACCTCAGCGACATGCTGCGCTTCCACCGCGAGAACGGGGCCATGGTCACCATCGGCCTCAAGCGCGTGGCCAACCCCTTGGAATTCGGCATCATCATCGTCGACGACGAGGGGCGCGTGCAGCGCTTCCTGGAGAAGCCCACCTGGGGGCAGGTCTTCTCGGACACGGTGAACACCGGCATCTACATCATGGAGCCGGAGGTGCTGGAGCGCGTGGCCGCCGGAGAGGTGGTGGACTGGTCCGGCGACGTCTTCCCCGAGCTGCTCAAGGAGGGCGAACCCCTCTACGGCTATATCGCCGACGGCTACTGGGAGGACGTGGGGACCCACGAGTCCTACCTGAGCGCCCAGGCCGACGTGCTCAAGGGGCTCGTGGACGTCGAGATCGACGGCTTCGAGGTCTCCCCCGGGGTGTGGGTCGGTGAAGGCGCCGAGATCGACCCGGAGGCCGTGCTCAAGGGCCCCCTCTACATCGGGGACTACGCCAAGGTGGAGGCCGGCGCCGAGCTGCGCGAGTACAGCGTTCTGGGCAGCAATGCGGTGGTGCGCTCGGAGGCCTTCCTCCATCGCACGGTGGTGCACGACAACGTCTATATCGGCGCCTCGACCAACCTGCGCGGCTGTGTCGTCGGAAAGAACACCGATGTGATGTCCGGGGCCCGGATCGAAGAGGGCGCCATCATCGGCGAGGAATGCGTCATCGAGTCCGAGGCGTACCTCTCCAACGACATCAAGGTCTACCCCTTCAAGACCATCGAGGCCGGGGCGGTCGTCAACACCAACGTCATCTGGGAGTCGCGCGGCCAGCGCTCGCTGTTCGGCCCCAGAGGCGTCTCCGGGCTGATCAACGTCGAGATCACGCCCGAACTCGCCGTGCGCCTGGCGAGCGCCTATGCCACCACCCTGAAGAAGGGATCGGTCGTCACCACATCGCGGGACGCCTCACGCGGCGCGCGCACGCTCAAGCGCGCGGTCGTCAGCGCCCTGACGGCGGGCGCGATCGACGTGCGGGACCTGGAGGCGGTCCCCATGCCGGTGGCCCGCTACAACACCTCGCACAGCGGTGTCAGCGGGGGGATCGCCCTCCGCACGACGCCGGGCGATCCGCAGTCGGTGGACCTGGTCTTCCTCGACTCCAGCGGGGCCGACCTGTCGCCGGCCGCCCAGCGCAAGCTGGAGCGCGTCTACTCGCGCGCCGAGTTCCGCCGCGCCTTCCCCGGGGAGATCGCCGAGCTGTCCTTCCCCTCGCGGGGGGTCGAGGGCTACACCCAGGAGCTGCTCCGGCGCATCGACACCTCGGGCGTGGCCGAGGCGGAGATGAAGGTCGTCATCGACTGCGCGGGCGGGACCGGGTCGCTGGTGCTGCCCTCCCTGCTCGGCAGGGTCGGCGCCGACGTCCTCACCCTCAACAACCGGCTGGACGAGGCCTCGCCGACCGACACCCTCGCCAAGCAGATGCGCGACCTGCAGCACCTGGGCGAGCTGGTGTCCTCCTCCAGGGCCGACTTCGGGGTGCGTTTCGACCCGGTGGCCGAGCGGCTGTCGATCGTCGACGAGAACGGCGAGCTCATCGACAACGAGCGCGCGCTCCTGGTCGTCCTGGACCTGGTGGCCGCCGAGCGCGGCGGGGGACGGGTGGCGCTGCCGGTGACCACCACCCGCGTCGCCGAGAGGGTCGCCCGGTTCCACGGCGCCGAGGTGCAGTGGACGCCCACCGCCACCGACGAGCTCACGAAGGCGGCCAAGGCCGACGACATCGTCTTCGCGGGCGACGGGCGCGGCGGGTACATCATGCCGGAGTTCACCCGGACCACCGACGGCATCGCCGCGTTCGTGCGGCTGCTCGGGCTGGTGGCGCGGACCCGGCTGTCGGTCAGCCAGATCGACCGGCGCATCCCCCAGGCGCACCAGCTGCGCCGCTCGGTGCCCACGCCCTGGGCGGTCAAGGGCAGTGTCATGCGGGCCGTCGTGGAGGCCGCGGGGGAGCGCGAGATCGACACCACCGACGGGGTGCGGGTGGTCGAGCCCGACGGATCCTGGGCGCTGGTGCTGCCCGACACCTCCGAGGCGGTCACCCGCATCTGGGCCGAGGGCGCCGACTCCGACACCGCGCAGCGCCTGCTGGACGAGTGGGCGGCGGTCGTGGAGCGCGCCGAGGGATGACCCTGGCGGGGGCGGTGCGGACGGCTTGCGGGCCGTCCGTACCGCTCGGCCGGAGTCGGCCGAAATCCGTTGCGGCTCAGGGGCCGCGGGCGCTCCGGCAGGGGCTGGATATGGTTTAGAGTCGAGTGTTCCCGCAACACTGGCCACGCGGACGGGGGACGCGCCGGACGGATGCCGGAGGTAAGGAGGACGACCGCCGAGGGCGATCCGGGAACACCGACGAGCACCCCCTTCGTTGCCAGGAGGGAGAGCCTGGGAGGTGAGCGGCTTCGGCCGCCAGGCAGGACCAGACCAGCAGCCGATACGTATCTGAGCACCGCCCCCGTGCGGTAGGAGGCCGAGCCGACCTATGTCGAGCGTTAACTGCACGCAGTGCGGTCACGCCGTTGCGGATGATGCCCGTTTCTGCTCCAACTGTGGGACCCCCGTGCGCAGGGGCGGACAAGAGCCCGCCCGGGCCGGTGAGCGCCGCGACTCCGTCGGCGAGACCACGTCCACGATCTCCATCGCCGGCATCCAGGCCCTCGAGGCCGAGACGGACGCCGCCGAGGAGCTCCCGGCCGATTCGGCCAACGTGGAGGCCCTGCCGCCCGGCACCGCCCTGCTGGTGGTCAAGCGGGGGCCCAACGCGGGCAGCCGGTTCCTGCTCGACTCCGACATCACCACCGTCGGGCGCCACCCCAACAGCGACATCTTCCTCGACGACGTCACGGTCTCCCGGCGCCACGTCGAGTTCTTCCGCCGCGGCGACGGGTTCGGGGTGCGCGACGTGGGCAGCCTCAACGGCACCTACGTCAACCGCGAGCGCATAGACGAGGCGGAGCTCGGCGCCGGTGACGAGGTGCAGATCGGCAAGTTCCGCCTGGTGCTGCTCACCAAGCCGCGCCGCTGACCAGGATCGCGCACAGGGGCCGGGCGCGGAAGGTTTGCGCCCGCCCCCGACCGGACAGCCTTGTAATCGAAGACCGTCGGCAGCGGCGCGGAGCGGCCTCCGGCCCCAGGGCGCCCCGTCCGGAGGCGGCGGCCTAGCCTTGTACGAGGACGGGAACGACAGCACAGCCGGGCCGGTGCCCATCCGGTACACCAGTCGTGGGGACGGAGCCGCAGTGAAGCACATGGAGGTCGTCGGCGTCCGGGTCGAGATGCCCTCGAACCAGCCGATCGTCTTGCTGAAGGAGACCGGCGGCGAACGCTACCTGCCCATCTGGATCGGGGCGGTGGAGGCCACCGCGATCGCGCTGGCCCAGCAAGGGGTGACCCCTGCGCGCCCGCTGACCCACGACCTCTTCCGCGACGTCCTCGAAGCCTTGGACGCCACCCTCGACACGGTCAACATCACCGCCCTCGACGACGGGATCTTCTACGCCGAACTGGTGTTCTCCAACGGCGTCGAGGTGAGCGCGCGCCCCTCGGACTCCATCGCCCTGGCCCTGAGGACCGGAGCGACGATCTACGCCAAGGAGGACGTCATCGACGAGGCCGGCGTCCCCATCCCGGACGAGCAGGAGGACGAGGTGGAGAAGTTCCGCGAGTTCCTCGACACCATCACTCCTGAGGACTTCGGCCGCACCACCTGAGGACCCCGTCGGGGAGCATTCCCCCTTCGTCCTCATCAGCCTTGTAGGCGCAGTCCTTTTTCGCGGACGTCCTCAGCGGACGCCGCCTTTCGAGCGCGCGTCGCGAACGGTCACGAAGAGCCAGACGGCGAACAGCCCGAGGAGCGCTGCCGTCGCTGCGGTCGGATAGTAGGCGACATCGAACGCGAGCACGGAAGACGCCAGCGCGGCGGCGGCAAGCCCGAACGAGACGTGTTTCATGCGCCATTCCCTCCGATTCGACAATGCCCCGGAGCGTAGCAGCATCACACCGCACACGAGCCGCCCGGCCGTCGTCCGGCGGCGCGGGCCCGGGCACGAGTTCAGGGGGCGGCCGAAGCGGGTGCCCACAGCTCTGAGCTGGACAACTCCTCCCAGAGGCGGGGAGGCGCTTGGCCAAGGCGGGATATCGGTGATCGATCCACCGGAGGTTTCACTGGCGACTCCGGAGTCGTTGCGTCCCGTCAGACGAGCTTGAACGCAGCCACTTCGGTTCCGCCTTCGAGCGCCGCGTCCTCATCCTGAATGGTGATCCATTCCAGCTCCGTGCCCTCAGGGACCTCGAAATGGTAGGTGAGCGGTACCGACAGGCCGGGCCCCAATCCGTAGGCGACACCTTCGCCTGAGGACATGGACGAGGTGTACCGGGCTCCGTCGGAGTCGTAGGCGAACACTTCTTCATAGCCCGGGATCGTCTCGGCGGCGGTGATGTTCTCGGCAGTGACCGTCACCGGCACGAAGACGGCTCCGTCTTGGGCCTCGTAAGTGACATCCATAGAGCTGTCGGTGAAGGATGATTCTCCTTCGCCCAGAGATACGTCGCTGTATTCATGCACCCCATCGGTCGTGGACTCGTCCGTCGGGACGGAAGGCCCCCGTTCTTCGGTGCCTTCTTCTTCGACCGCCTCCCCGTCCTCGGCAGGGGGGTCCTCATCCGCGACCTCGGGCGGGGCCTCTTCGCTCAGCGCGTCACCCATGTCGCCGAACGCCTGCTCAATGGTGTGGACGAGATACGCCTGGTGTCCGAACCAGCCGGCGCCGAACCCCACGATCAGTGCCGCAGCGCCGATACCGGTGGGAAGTAGCCAGCGCGGGACGCGGCCGAGGCTTTTGGGAGCGGGATCCGGTGGGGGTGTCGGGCGAGGGGCGTCGGTGGTCATGTCGTCTCCTGACTACGGCCCCTGTCCGCCGTTCGGTAATGGACGAAACCGATGCGGTGCCGGGGTCCGAGGTGTACCCATGCGGAGGAGGAGCTGCACGGCGGCAGGAGCAAAAAAGCAGTGGCCCGCCCGGGTGCTTCCCGGGCGGGCCTGCCGACGCCCCGCGCACACGGTGCGCCGACCCGCGCACCGCTCCCCGGGCTTTAGCCGGGCCCCTGCCGGTGCGCGTCCCACCACGTGGGTGGGTGCTGGTGCAGAGCCGCTCAGTGTTTCGGCACGTGCTCTCTCCGGTGCGCAGTAGACGGGAGGCACGGGGACTGCTCATGGTGCCCCTCGCAGTCTCGGTTCTCAGATTACGGGGCAGGAAGGGGCGCGGACCAGAAGGTTCGTCGTCCGGCGGTAGTCATCGGCCCGTTCGCGAAGTAGGCCGCCCCCTTGCGCTTGGGGACTGGTGCTCCGGGTAGCCGGCGGGGAGTGCAGTCGCCGTGCGGAGGGAGTCGGGCCATGGCGCGCCGTCGCGGGGTCGCCGTCGTGACCGGGGCGAGTGCGGGTGTCGGGCGGGAGACCGCCCGGCGGCTGGCCGCCGAGGGGTGGGACGTGGGGCTGATCGCCCGCGGCAACGCCGGTCTCGACGGGGCCGCCGCAGAGGTCGGCTCGATCGGGCGCCGGGCCGCGGTGGCCGTGGCCGACGTCGCCGACGAACAGGCGGTGGAGCAGGCGGCCGGCCTCGTCACCGAAGAGCTCGGCCCGATCGACCTGTGGGTCAACAACGCCATGGCCTCGCTGCTGTCCCCGGTCATGGACGCCGGTGCGGACGAGTTCCGACGGGTCACCGAGGTCGGCTACCTCGGGTCCGTGCACGGCACCCGGGCCGCGCTGCGCCGCATGATCCCGCGCGACCGCGGGGTGGTGGTCCAGGTCGGCTCGGCTCTGGCCTTCCGCGGGATCCCCCTGCAGGCGGCGTACTGCGCCGCCAAGCACGCGGTGCGCGGGTTCACCGACTCCGTGCGCGCCGAACTGGCGCACGAGGGCTCCAAGGTGCGCGTGACCGAGGTGCACCTGCCCGCGGTGAACACGCCCCAGTTCGGCTGGGTGCGCGCGCACATCAAGGGGCGGCCGCGGCCGGTCGCGCCGGTCTTCGACCCGGCGGTGGCGGCGCGGGCCGTCGCCCATGCGGCCCGGCACCCGCGCCCCCGCGGCTTCCTGGTCGGCTCCTCCACCGTGGGCACGGTCGCCGCCTCCCGGCTCGCGCCCCACCTGCTCGACCGGCGGCTGGGGCGCACCGCCTACGCCGCCCAGGAGCGTCGGCGCCGGGTCCTGCCCGACCGCGACGACGACCTGTTCTCCCCGCTGGACACCGGCGGCCCGGAGGCCGACCGGGGAGCGCGGGGCATGTTCGGCCGGGAGGCGCGCCGCTTCAGCCCGCAGGCCGTCGTCGACCGGCACCGGACCGCGACCGCCTCCGCCCTGCTGCTCGCCGCGGGCGCCGCCGCCCTGGCCGTCCGTTGGCGCCGCGCTTAGACGGAGACGGAGAGCAGGAGGTTGCGACCCGTCGGCCAGGCGTGTCGGCGGGGGCGGTAGCCCAGGGTCCTGCGGGTCGGCCCAGGCGCTCGGCGCTCTCCTCACGCTTGGTGACCGTCAGCCGCTTGCCCGGTACGTTGGGCCCCTTCCACCTCGAACGACAGCGTTGCGACACGAACGGGACCCCACCGCCTGGCCGCCCGCGGTGGTTCCCTTGTCGGCGACGGGTCTTCCGTGCCGCCCCATCCTCCAGATCGATGGCGGAGGCCACCGGGTCGGCCGTGGCGGTGGACGGAGGAGGGAGATCGTTCACCCCGGGGATGCGCCCCTCGGTACGCCGGCCGGTCGTGTGATGTGCCGATTCGGCGCGGCGCGGGCTCTATCAGGGGCGGCGGGTCCGGAGCACCGAGGCCGCCGCCAGGGGGACCAGCGCCGCGGAGGCGACGGTGATCCAGGTGGTGGCGGTGTCCAGCGGTGTCCCGAGCGTGCTCAGGCCGATCGCGACCGCGGGCAGCCCCGACCCCAGGTAGAAGGCGAGGTAGAGGGCCCCGGTGAGGCCGCCGCGCCCCTCGGCGGGGGCGGCCTCCTCCACGGCCGCCGCAGCGCCGCCGTAGGCCAGGCCGTGCCCGGCACCGGTCACCGCCGCGGCCGCCAGGGCCGGCCACGTCGGCCCGCCGATCGAGCAGGCCAGCAGCGCCAGGCCGGTGAAGACCGCCGCGAGCCCGGTGAGCTGGGCCGTGCGCGCCCCCAGCGCCGGGACGCACCGCTGGGCCGGGACCGAGCAGAGCAGGACCGTGCCCAGCACCGCTCCCACCACGGCCAGGTCGTCCTGCCCGGCCCGGTCGAGCAGCGCCGGGATGACCGACAGGAACAGGCCGGCCGCCGTCCAGGCCAGGAACCCGGTGAGCGCGGCCGCGGTGAAGACCTGCCGCAGCTCGGCGGGCACCCGCGGGCAGGTCGGACGCCACCGCCGCACGCCGGGGCCGACGGGCACGAGCGCGCCGACCAGGTGCCACCCGGCCGCCAGCAGCGCCAGGTGCAGGCCGAACGGCAGGACGCCCGGGGCCGGGGCGTACTCGGCGAGCAGCCCGGCGGCGATCGGTCCGGCGGCGGTCCCCGCGACGAAGGCGGTGCTCGCCAGGACGGTGGCCCGCCCGCGCCGCGAGCCCCGGCCGCCGATCAGCGCGGTGGCCGCCCCGGTGGCCGCGCCCAGCGCCAGGCCGTGGGCCGCCCGGCCCGCGAACAGCCAGCCGGGGCCGGTCGCCAGCGCGAAGCAGACCGACCCGGCGGCGGCGACCGCCAGGGCGGTGCGCAGCACCGGCCGGGGCCCCAGGGCGTCGGAGGCGGGGCCGAACAGCAGCAGCGCCGGAGCGCTGACCAGGGCGAACGTGGCGTAGGTCAGCGTCATCGGCAGATCGCCGACGCCGAAGGCCTGCTGGTAGGCGGGGTAGAGGGGGCTCGGCAGGTAGGCGCCGGCGGTGAGCACGACCAGCACGTAGACGCCGGTGCGCACGCCCCGGGCGGGGGCGCCGCGGAAGCGGTCCGCGGGGCGGCGGTCCCTGCGCACGGGGTGGCGGTCGTGCGCCCTCCAGGTCCTCGTCGTCATCACGCCGACAGTCTGACCCGCGACCACCCGAGAAGAGAAGCAAACGTTTTGCGTCGAGACCGTGCAAAATATTCGCATGATCGATCCGAAGCTGAAGGTGCTGCAGATGGTCGCCCGCCACGGCACGGTGACGGCCGCGGCCCAGGCGATGAACTACACCCCCTCGGCCGTCTCCTACCAGCTGCGCCAGCTCGCCGAGGAGCTCGGCGTCGAGCTGCTGGCCCCGTCGGGGCGGGGCATCGCGCTGACCGCGGCCGCCCGCATCGTGCTGCGCCACACCGAGGCGCTCAGCGCCCAGGCCGAGCGCGCCCGCGCCGAACTCGCCTCGGTGACCGGGGAGCCCGCCGGTCCGTTCACCCTGTGCGGCTTCTCCACCGCCGCCACCCACCTGCTGCCCCCGGCCGCGGCCGCGCTGCGCGAGCGCTACCCGCAGGTGCGCGTGCGGGTGATGGAGGCCGAGCCCACCCCCTGCTTCGACCTGCTGCTGTCCGGCGACGCCGATCTCGCGCTGGTGGTCAGCACCGCCGACACCCCCTCCGGCGGCGACGAGCGCTTCGACCAGCGCCCCCTGCTGGACGACCCGCTGGACCTGGTGGTGCCGGCCGGGCACCGGCTGACGGAAACGGCCCGGGTGACGCTGGCCGACGCGGCCGGGGAGCCGTGGATCGTCGGCAACGCCGGCGGCACCTACCACCAGCTGGTGATGAGCGCCTGCACGAGCGCCGGGTTCACCCCCGACATCGCCCACGTCGCCGACGAGTGGGACACCGGGACGGCCCTGGTCGCCCTGGGGTTCGGCATCATCCTGGTGCCCCGGCTGGCCCGGATCAACGACTGGGCGGTGGTGCGGATCCCGCTGCAGGGCGAACCCGCCCCGGCCCGGCGCATCCTGGCGGCGACCCGCAAGGGGCGCCGCGACCACCCGGTGGTCGCCTCGGCGCTGGAGGCCATCGGATCGACCGCGCAGACGCTCCAGGCCACCCGCCCGAGGGATGAGGGCGCGGCGTGATGCCGTGACCGTTCGCGTCCGCGGGCACGGTGACGCTCCCGGCGGAGGCCACCGTCCCGTCAGGACACGCCGGTGAGGGCGTCCGAGGGCGTCCGACCATCGTTCCGTTCCAGGACCAGAGGCGCGGACCGCCATCGACACCATCTCCATCTCTGCGACCGGCCGGCCGGGGAGCGGAACCGGCGATCGGGAGTGGTGGAATCGCCGCCTCGTGCGCGGTTGATCACCGCCCCCCCGGCGGCCGACCCGCGCCCTGGCCCACCGTCATCTTGAATCGATTCATGGTAGGACATGGATCACGTCGGCTTGGACATGGGTGTGGCGTCGGGTCGGCGGACGGGTGGCCGACCGCGGCGGCGCGGGGGTGGGGAGGCGTGGGGGTTCGAGGTGACGCATCGTCACTGCGTGTTCGCAGATGAGGGGCTTGACGTGTGCGGGGGCACGTGCAAGTGTTGCGCCCATCACTTTGAATCGTTTTAGAGTGTTTTCCGTTCCGTTCGCGCGGCACCCCACGCCACCGGCGGCGGCTCTCCCCTACGAGCAGGAGCGAACCATGACGACCCACCACGCCATCAGCGGGCGCCCCCCGGCACCCCGCCGGCGGGCCGACCGGGCGTGACACCGGCGGGCCCCGGACCGGCACCGTCCGCCGCGGCGCCGGGGCCCGCCCGTCCCTCTTCCCGCACCCCCGCACCACCCCCTCCAGCGCAGGCGCGCCCGGCCCCACGGCCGCACCGACCGCCTCCGCTGCGGCGCGGACGCCACGCCCGCGCCGACGACGAGATGGAGAACCCCGCAGATGAAGGCTGCGACGACCTCAGCGTCGAAATGGAAGGCCACCACCGCCGTGGCCATGTCCAACTACATCGAGGCCGGGTCGATCATCGCGATCGCCACCAGCCTCAGCCTCTGGCAGGACGAGTTCGGCCTGGACAGCTTGGCGGTGGGCCTGCTCAGCGCCCTGAGCGCCAACGCCTTCGGCGCGGCGATCGGCGCCGCGGTCGGCGGCCCGCTGTGCGACCGCTACGGCCGCAAGTTCATCTACACCTACGACCTGCTGCTGTACATGCTCGGCACGCTCTTCGCGGTCTTCGCGATGAACTTCGGCATGCTGCTCACCGGGTTCGTGCTCACCGGCATCGCCGTCGGCGCCGGGGTCACGGCCGCCTGGACCTACATCGCCGAGGAGGCCCCGGACGACCGCAGGGCCGGGCACGTCGGGGTCGCCCAGCTCGCCTGGTCGATCGGCCCGGCCATCGGGTTCCTGCTCGCCGTCCTCGTCGAACCGCTCGGCCTGCTCGGCGCCCGGCTGGTCTTCGCCCATCTGTTCGTCGTCGCCGCCGTCACCTGGTGGGTGCGGCGCGGGCTCGACGAGTCGCAGCGGTGGAAGGAGCAGCGGTCCAACCCCGAACGGGTCGGCACCTACCGCGGCTTCCTTCAGCTGCTGACGCACCGCAAGAACCTCACCGCGCTGCTGTTCCTGGTCGGCGTGTACGGCCTGTGGAACACCGTCGCCGGCCAGGCCGGCATCTTCCAGCCGCGCATCTACGAGGCGACCGGCCTGACCGACGCCTCCTCCCAGTACCTCCTGCAGGTGCTGGTGTGGACCCTGACGTCGGCCGCGACGTTCTGGGGCTTCATGAAGCACGGCGACAGCTTCTCCCGCCGCCGGCTCTACTTCATCGGCGCCGCCCTGGGGGTGGCCGCCTGGGCCGTGCTCATCTACGGCCCGGCCGGCTGGTTCTCCCTGCTGTTCTTCGCGATCGGCTGGGGCGTCTCGGCCGGCATCGGCGCCCAGGCCTTCTACGGCCTGTGGGCGGCCGAGCTGTTCGCGACCCGCTACCGCGCCTCCGCCCAGGGCGTCATGTTCATGCTGGTGCGCGTCATGGTCGGCGTCCTGAGCCTGTGGTTCCCGCTGATGCTGGAGCAGACCGGCATCCACGGGGTGGGCGTGCTCATCCTCGGCCTGCTGGTCGCCGCCCTGGTCATCGGCACCGTCTGGGCGCCCAAGACCCAGGGCAAGAGCCTGGAGCAGATCGAGGTCGAGCGGTACGGCAGGGTCCTCGACCCGGGCCCCCGCGGGCGGACCCCGGCCGCGGCCGGTGAGTGAGCACGTGAGGAAGGAGGAACCGGTGGAGCGCGTGTGCTTCCGCATGCAGGTGCGGCCCGACCGGATGGAGGAGTACATCGAGCGGCACCGGGCGGTGTGGCCGCCGATGCTCCGGGCCCTGCGGGAGGCCGGATGGACGAACTACTCGCTGTTCGCCCAGGACGACGGCACCGTCATCGGCTACCTGGAGACCCCCGACTACGAGGCGGCCCAGGCCCGGATGGACACCACCGAGATCAACGCGCGGTGGCAGGCCTCGATGCGCCCCTTCTTCGCCGAGGGCGGCTCCTTCGAGGCCGGCCCCGTCCGCCTGCGGGAGGTCTTCCACCTGGAGGACCAGCTCGCCGCCGCCGGCGCCACCACGGAAGGGAGGGCGCAGTGACCGCCTTCGACCAGATCACCGAGGACCTCGCCGCCCAGGCCATCGAGCTGCCCTCGTGGGCCTTCGGCAACTCCGGGACCCGCTTCAAGGTGTTCGGCACCCCGGGGACCCCGCGCGACGCGTTCGAGAAGGTCTCCGACGCCGCCCAGGTGCACCGCCACACCGGCCTGGCCCCCACCGTGGCCCTGCACATCCCCTGGGACCGGTGCGACTTCGCGGCCCTGGACGAGCACGCCCGGGAGAACGGCGTGCGCCTGGGCACCGTCAACTCCAACACCTTCCAGGACGACGACTACAAGTTCGGCGCCCTGACCCACGAGGACCCGCGCATCCGGCAGAAGGCGATCGACCACCACTTCGCGTGCATCGACATCATGCACCGGACCGGGTCGCGCGACCTGAAGATCTGGCTGGCCGAGGGCTCCAACTACCCGGGCCAGGCCGACATGCGCGGCCGCCAGGACCGCCTGCACGCGTCGCTGCGGGCCATCTACGACCGCCTCGGCCCCGACCAGCGCCTGGTCCTGGAGTACAAGTTCTTCGAGCCGGCCTTCTACCACACCGACGTCCCGGACTGGGGGACCAGCTACGCCCAGGTCGCCGCGCTCGGCGAGCGGGCGGTGGTCTGCCTGGACACCGGCCACCACGCGCCCGGCACCAACATCGAGTTCATCGTCATGCAGCTGCTGCGGCTGGGAAAGCTGGGCTCGTTCGACTTCAACTCGCGCTTCTACGCCGACGACGACCTCATCGTCGGCGCCGCCGACCCCTTCCAGCTCTTCCGGATCCTGGTGGAGGTCGTGCGCGGCGGGGGGCTGAACGACCCGGACGTGGCCTTCATGCTCGACCAGTGCCACAACGTGGAGAACAAGATCGCCGGACAGATCCGCTCGGTGCTCAACGTCCAGGAGATGACCGCCCGCGCGCTCCTCCTCGACACCGCGGCGCTGCGCGACGCCCAGGTCGCCGGCGACGTGCTGCGCGCCAACGAGGTCTTCATGGACGCCTTCCAGACCGACGTCCGCCCGATGCTGGCCCGGTGGCGCGCCTCGCGCGGGCTGCCGGCCGACCCCATGCGCGCCTACCTCGACTCCGGCTACCAGGAGGCGATCGAGGCCGAGCGCGTCGGCGGCACCCAGGCGGGCTGGGGCGCCTGAGCCCGACGACCCCCCACGTGCACGGAACAGCGAAAGAGAGAGGCACGAAGAAGCGATGCCCGACCTCCACCCCACGGTGGCCGAGCTGATCGCGCGGTCGAACGCGCTGGGCTCGGACCCCCGCAACACCAACTTCGCCGGCGGCAACACCTCGGCCAAGGGCACCGGGACCGACCCCGTGACCGGTGAGGACGTCGAACTCCTCTGGGTCAAGGGGTCCGGCGGCGACCTGGGCACCCTCACACCGGAGGGCCTGGCGGTGCTGCGCCTGGACCGCATGCGGGCCCTGGCCGGCGTCTACCCCGGCGTCGAGCGCGAGGACGAGATGGTCGCCGCGTTCGACTACTGCCTGCACGGCAAGGGCGGCGCCGCACCGTCCATCGACACCGCCATGCACGGCCTGGTCGAGGCCGCGCACGTCGACCACCTCCACCCCGACTCGGGCATCGCGATCGCCACCGCCGCCGACGGCGAGGAGCTGACCCGCACCGTCTTCGGCGGCAAGGTCGTGTGGGTGCCCTGGCGCCGGCCCGGGTTCCAGCTCGGGCTGGACATCGCCGAGGTCAAGCGGGCCAACCCGCAGGCCGTGGGCACCATCCTGGGCGGGCACGGCATCACCGCCTGGGGGGAGACCTCCGAGGAGGCCGAGGCCAACTCGCGCTGGATCATCGCGACCGCCGAGCGCTACATCGCGGAGAAGGGCGCCGCCGAGCCGTTCGGCGCCGTGCGGCCGGGGTACGCCCCGCTGCCCGAGGAGGAGCGCCGGGCCAAGGCGGCCGCCCTCGCCCCGCACCTGCGCCGGATCGCCTCGGCCGACACGCCGGCGGTCGGGCACTTCACCGACTCCGCCGCCGTGCTCGACTTCCTGTCCCGGGAGAAGATGCCGGCGCTGGCGGAGCTGGGCACCAGCTGCCCCGACCACTTCCTGCGCACCAAGGTCAAACCGCTCGTCGTCGACCTGCCCGCCGACACCCCCGTGGAGGAGGTCGTCGCGGCGCTGCCCGCGCTCCACCAGGCCTACCGCGCCGACTACCGGGCCTACTACGAGCGCTACGCCACCGAGGACTCCCCGGCGATGCGGGGCGCCGACCCGGCCGTCGTCCTGGTCCCGGGCGTGGGCATGTTCACCTACGGCGCCGACAAGCAGACCGCGCGCGTGGCCGGCGAGTTCTACGTCAACGCCGTCAACGTGATGCGCGGCGCCGAGGCGCTGTCCTCCTACAGCCCGATCGGCGAGGAGGAGAAGTTCCGCATCGAGTACTGGGCGCTGGAGGAGGCCAAGCTCAAGCGCCGGCCCGCGCCCAAGCCGCTGGCCACGCGGGTGGCGTTCGTGACCGGTGCGGCCTCGGGGATCGGCCGGGCGGTCGCCGGGCGGCTGGCCGCCGAAGGCGCCTGCGTCGTGGTCGCCGACCTCGACGCGGACCGGGCGCGCGCCGCGGCCGAGGAGATCGGCGGCCCCGACACCGCGGTCGGCGTGGCCGCCGACGTCGCGGACGAGACCGCGGTCCGCGCCGCCCTGCGCGAGGCCGTCCTGGCCTTCGGCGGCGTGGACCTGGTGGTCAACAACGCCGGGCTGTCGCTGTCCAAGCCGCTGCTGGAGACCACCGAGGAGGACTGGGACCTGCAGCACGACGTCATGGCCAAGGGGTCGTTCCTGGTGGCCAAGAACGCCTCGGCGATCCTGGCCGACCAGGGCCTCGGCGGGGACATCGTCTACATCGCCTCCAAGAACTCGGTGTTCGCCGGCCCCAACAACGTGGCCTACTCGGCGGCCAAGGCCGACCAGGCCCACCAGGTGCGCCTGCTGGCCGCCGAGCTCGGCGAGCACGGCATCCGGGTCAACGGCGTCAACCCCGACGGCGTGGTGCGCGGCTCGGGCATCTTCGCCGGCGGGTGGGGCGCCCAGCGGGCCAAGACCTACGGCATCGAGGAGAAGGACCTGGGCCGGTTCTACGCCCAGCGCACCATCCTCAAGCGCGAGGTCCTGCCCGAGAACGTGGCCAACGCGGTCTTCGCCCTGTGCACCGGCGACTTCTCGCACACGACGGGCCTGCACGTCCCGGTCGACGCCGGTGTGGCGGCGGCCTTCCTGCGGTGAGGGGGGCGAGCGCGCAGGCCCCGGCGCTGGCCGCGGTCGACCTCGGGGCCACCAGCGGGCGCGTCGTCCTGGGCCGCCTGGAGGAGGGGCGGCTCACCATGGAGCAGGTCGCCCGTTTCCCCAACACGCCCGTGCGGTTCACCGAGGGGCGGGGCGAGGGCCTGCACTGGAACATCCAGGCGCTCTACGGTGCCGTGGAGGAGGGGCTGGGCCGGGCGGCGGCCGCGGCCCCCGGGCTGTGCAGCATCGGCATCGACTCCTGGGCGGTGGACTACGGGCTGCTGCGGGGCGGCCGGATGCTCGGCGTCCCCTACCACTACCGGGACGGGCGCTCCGCCCGGGGCGTGGAGCTGGTGCACGCCGTGGCCGACGGCGCCGAGCTGTACGCCCGCAACGGCCTGCAGCACCTGGACTTCACCACGCTGTTCCAGCTGGCGGCCGAGCGCGAGTCCGGCTTCCTGGGCCTGGCGGACCGCCTCCTGCTGCTCCCGGACCTGGTGGCCTACTGGCTCACCGGGCGGGCCCGCGCCGAGGCCACGAACGCCTCGACCACGGGGCTGCTCTCGGTGGCCGACCGGTCCTGGGACACCGGGCTGATGGCGCGGCTGGGGTTCGATCCGGGGCTCTTCGCGGACCTGGTCCGGCCCGGGGAGCGGATCGGGCCGCTCACTTCGGAGGCGGCCGGGCGCCTGGGGACCGACCGGGACGGCGTGCAGGTGACGGCGGTCGGATCGCACGACACGGCCTCGGCCGTGGCGGCGGTGCCGTTCGAGGACCCCGACGCGGCCTACATCTCCTCCGGGACCTGGTCGCTGGTGGGCCTCGAACTCGACCGGCCGGTGCTCACAGCGCAGGCGCGGGAGGCGAACTTCACCAACGAGGGCGGCGTCGACGGGCGGGTGCGCTTCCTGCGCAACGTCTCGGGGCTGTGGCTGCTCAGCGAGTCCATCCGGACCTGGCGGGGCGGCACCGAGGGCGCCGGGGGCACGGACGGGGCCGCCCTGGAGGACCTGCTGGCGGCCGCGGCGGCGGTGGAGGGGCAGGTCCCCGTCTTCGACGCCGCGGACCCCCGGTTCGTCCCGCCGGGCGACATGCCTGCGCGCATCCGGGGGTGGTTCGAGGAGCGCGGGGTCCGGCCGCCCGGGTCCCGGGCGGAGGTGGTCCGCAGCATCCTGGAGTCGCTCGCCGCGGCCTATGCCCGCACGATCGACACGGCCGAGGAGCTGTCCGGCCGCAAGGCCGGGACGGTGCACGTGGTCGGGGGCGGTTCGCAGAACGCGCTGCTGTGCCGGCTCACCGCCCGCCGCACGGGCAGGCGCGTGGTGGCCGGGCCGGTGGAGGCGACGGCCATCGGCAACCTGCTGGTCCAGGCCAGGGCGGCGGGGCTCGTCGACCCGGACACCGCCCTGGAGGACCTGCGCGCCATCGTGCGCGCGTCCTTCCCGGTCACCGTCTACGAGCCCTGACCCGCCGGGGCGGGGAGCGCCGCCGCCGGGGCGGGCCCGACGGGCCGGCCCCGGCTCCGCGATCACGCCACCAGTTCGAGGAGGGCGTCGACGCCGCGTTCGAGGAGCTGGTCGTGGGTGAGGAGCACCTGACCGTCCTCGTCGGCGCGCGAGGCGGGGGAGACCTTGAGGCGTCCGTCGCCGTCGCGACGGACCGAGCTCCCGGGTCCGGCGTAGAGCAGCGCGAGGACGAGGCCTTCACGGTTCATGGGGGTACGTCTCCGACCTGTGTGGAGTGGGGGGAGCCCGAGTATCGCAGCGGGCGCGGCGGCCGTCGCCCCCCGGAGAGGTGGGTTTCCGCTCACAGGGCGGGCACGACTGCGACACACGGGGGAGTGGCGCGGCCCACCATGGTAGTGCAGGCGACGGCGGCCGCATCCGCCTCTCGGCCGGCGGGGTCAGGCGACCAGTTCGAGGAGGGCGTCGACGCCGCGTTCGAGGAGCTGGTCGTGGGTGAGGAGCACCTGGCCGCCGTCGTCGGGGCGGGAGGCGGGGGCCACCTCCAGGCGTCCGTCGCCGTTGCGCCGCACCGAGCTTCCGGGCCCGGCGTAGAGCAGCGCGAGGACGATGCCTGAACGGTTCATGGAAATGCGTCTCCGGCCTGTGTGAGCGAGGGGAGTTCTGAGTATTCCAGCAGGCAGTGACGTTCGTCGGCCTCCGTGGCGATAGGGGTGCAGCTCACATCGCAGGGTGCCCGCCGAAGGGCGGCGTGCTGCGCCTGCGGGGCGCGGTGCGCGTCACGGGAGCGTCGCCGTGCTTGACGGGCGGCGACCGAATCCGCGGCCGTTCCCTGCCGGGCGGTGGGCGTTCCGGTCGTCGCCTTCGGCTGACGGCGACCACCGCACCATCCGAGGCGGCGGGCGGCGGGCCTCGTCACGGCTTTCTGGGGGCGTGGAAAACGGAATGTCCCACTGCTTCAGCGGACACGACCGAATACGCCGTTCGGGTCCGGCCGCTGGATCGCTGATCTGTGGCCTCCGGGGCGGGCCGTGCAGGCGCACGCGACACGATGACCTCTCCGTGCAACGGGTGCCCGGACCCGAGGGTGCGGCGCGTCGTGCGGGGAGCCCCCGTCCGGGTCAGGCGACCTCGTCGGGGACGCGGGCGGGCGGGGCGGCCGTCGCGGCCTCGGCGGTGATGCGCCCGTTGCGCAGGTGCAGGCGGTGGTGGGCCCGCAGCGCCGAATCGGCGTCGTGGGTGGCGTACACCACGGTGACCCCCTCCCCGGCGACCTCCTCCAGGACCCGCTGGATCACCTCCTGCGCGCCGGTGTCCAGGCCGGTCGACGGCTCGTCCAGGAGGAGCAGGTCGGATTCCTGGGCGAGCCCCTGGGCCAGCAGCGCCCGCTGCCGCTGCCCGCCGGAGAGCCCCCCGAGCGGGCGGTCGGCCAGGTCGGTGATGCCCAGCCGGTCGATGCAGGCGGCCACCACGGCCCGGTCCCGGGCGCGCGGGCGCCGCCACGGGCCCAGATGCGCCCAGCGCCCCATGGCGACGGTCTCCCGGACGGTGATCGGCAGGGCGTCGGGCACGGAGCTGCGCTGGACCACCAGCGCCGGGCGCTCGCGGTGGTGCCGCTTGAGGAGCCCCGCGGCCGGCGCGTGCACCCCCGCCAGCACCCCCAGCAGCGTGGACTTGCCCGACCCGTTCGGGCCGACCAGCGCCGTCGCGCGCCCGCGGGGCAGGACGGCGGCCACCCCCTCCAGCACCGTCGTGCGGCCGTAGCCGGCGGTCACGCCGTGCAGCTCCACGGCGTTCGGTGTGCGGTGGGCCACGTCGCCTCCTCGATTGACAACGAAAATCATTTTCAGTGTACGGTCTCCCCATGGACTGGCTGACCGCCCCCTTCGAGGTGGCCTTCGTCGCACGGGCCCTGGTGGCCGGCGTGCTCGTCTCGACCGTGTGCGCCCTGGCCGGGACCTGGGTCGTGCTGCGCGGCATGGCCTTCCTCGGCGATGCGATGGCGCACGGCATGCTGCCCGGGGTCGCCCTGGCCTCGCTGCTGGGCGGCAGCCTGTTCCTCGGCGCCGCCCTCAGCGCGGTCGCCATGGCGCTCGGCGTGGGCGCGGTGACCCGCTGGTCCCGGATCTCCCAGGACACCGGGATCGGGCTGCTGTTCGTCGGCATGCTCTCGCTCGGCGTGATCATCGTGTCCCGGTCGCAGTCCTTCGCCGTGGACCTGACCGGGTTCCTCTTCGGCGACGTGCTGGCCGTGCGCCCGGCCGACCTGGCGGTCCTGGCCGCCGCGGCCGCCGCCGCGGCGGCCGTCGCCCTGCCGGGCCACCGCGCCTTCGTCGCGCTGGCCTTCGACCCGCGCAAGGCCCAGACGCTGGGGCTGCGCCCGCGCCCGGCCCACCTGGCCCTGCTGGGCCTGGTGACCCTGGCGATCGTCGCCTCCTTCCACGTGGTGGGCACCCTGCTGGTCTTCGGCCTGCTCATCGCGCCCCCGGCCGCGATGGCGCCGTGGGCCCGGCGGATCCCGGTGATCATGCTCGGCGCGGCCCTGCTGGGATCGGCCGCGACCTTCGCCGGCCTGGTCCTGTCCTGGCACCTGGGCACCGCGGCCGGGGCGACCATCGCCGCCGTCGCGGTGGCCTTCTTCTTCGCCTCCGCCCTGGCGGCGGCCGCGCGGGACCGCCGGCCGGCCGCCGCCCCCGCGCGGCCCGCACCCCGTACCCCCGTCCCCGAACAGGAGCACGCGTTCCCACCATGACGAACGGATGGAGAACCGGTCCGGCACTGGCCTGCTGGGCGGTGAGCGCCCTGGTGCTCGCCGGGTGCGCGGCCGAGGGCGGGACCGCAGAGGAGCCCGAGGCCGCGCCGCACGGGTACGTCGAAGGGGCCGAGGAGACCGCCGAGCCCCAGTGGCGCCTGGTCATGGCCGACACCGAGGACGGATCGGTGTCCGTGCTCGACCCCGCGACCGAGGAGGTGACCGGGCTCGACCCGGTCCCGGGCGCCGAGACGGCCGCGACCGACGGCCGCCACGTCTACCTGGGCACCGGTGACGCGGTGAGCGTGCTGGACAGCGGGGCCTGGACGGTCGACCACGGGGACCACGTGCACTACTACCGCGCCGAGCCCGGAACGGTCGGCGAGGCCGGGGGCACGGGCGCGGGCGCGCTGCGGGCCTCCGGGGACGCCGGAGCCACGGTGCTGGCCTCCGACGGCGGCCCGCTGGTGCTCGACCGCGCCGCCCTCGACGAGGGGGAGGTCGAGGTGACGGCCGAGCCCGACGCCGCCGCCGTGCTGCCCTACGCCGGGAGGCTGCTGGCCGCCGGGGGCGGTGAGGACGCCGTGCGGGTCCTGGAGCGCGACGGCTCCTCCACCGACCGGGCCCTCGACGAGCCGTGCCCCGACGCCCGCGGCCAGGCCGTCACCCGTCGGGGCGCCGTCCTGGGCTGCGCCGACGGGGCCCTGCTGGTGACCGAGGAGGACGACGCCCTCGAAGCGCGGAAGGCCCCCTATCCGGAGGCCCCGGACGCCCCGCCGGTGGACGGCCTCCACCACCGCCCCGGCGCCCCCGTCCTGGCCGGGTCCGCCGGAGACGAGGGCGTGTGGGTCCTCGACGTCGGCGCGGCCGAATGGACCTTCATCGACGGCGGCCCCGCGCTCGCGGTCGCCGCCGCCGGGGAGGACCTGCCGGTGCTCGTCCTCGGCGAGGACGGGGCCCTGAGCTCCTACGACCCGGGGACCGGCGAGCGCACCGCCCGGACCGGGCTGCTCGACCCGCCCGACGGGGACGGCCCCGCGCCCGCCGTGCGGATCGACACCGACCGCGCCTACGTCAACGACCCTGCCGCCGACGCGGTCTACGAACTCGACTACAACGACGACCTGAGGCTCGCCCGCACCTTCGACCTCGGAACCAGCCCCGACCTCATGGTCGAGACCGGGTGGTGACCCCTCTCCCGCCCCGGGGCCCGCTTCCTCCCCTCCCTGACGCTCCGGGCCTCCTCGAAAGGACACACGTGACCGCGATGCCGACGACCAGCCCGCCCCGCGCCCGCGGCCGCGCCCTCCGCCGCGCCGCGGCCCCGGCCTTCGCCCTGACCGCCCTGGTCCTGCCCGCGGTGCTGTCCGGGTGCGCGGCCTTCGGCGACGACCGCTCCGGCGTCGTCGTCACCACCAACATCCTCGGCGACCTCACCCGGGCCGTCGTCGGCGACGAGGCCGAGGTCACCGTGCTCATGCCGCCCAACGCCGACCCGCACTCCTTCGGGGTCTCCGCCCGGCAGGCCGCGCGGATGGAGCAGGCCGAACTCCTCGTCTACAACGGCCTCGGCCTGGAGGAGGGCGTGCTGCGCAACGTCGAGGCGGCCGAGGAGGCCGGCGCCTCGGGACTGGAGGTCGGCGAGGCCGTCGACCCCATCGAGTACACCGAGGGCGAGACCGCCGGGCGGCCCGACCCGCACTTCTGGACCGACCCGGTGCGCGCCGCCGAGGCCGTCGACGCCATCGCCGACGCCGTCGTCGCGCAGGTCGACGGCGCCGACGAGGACCGCGTGCGCGCCAACGCCGAGCGGTACCGGGGGCAGGTGGAGGAGCTGCACGAGGAGGCCGCCGAGCGCTTCGCGGCCCTGCCCGGGGAGCGGCGCCGGCTCGTCACCAACCACCACGTCTTCGGCTACCTCGCCCAGCGCTACGACTTCGAGGTCGTCGGGGCGGTCGTGCCCAGCGGCTCCACCCTGGCCTCGCCGAGCAGCTCGGACCTGAAGTCCCTGGCCGACGCCGTCCGCGACGCGGACGTCCCCGCGGTCTTCGCCGACTCCTCCCGGCCCGACCGGCTGGCCCGGGTGATGGCCGACGAGGCCGGCCTGGAGATCGAGGTCGTCCCGCTCTTCAGCGAGTCCCTGACCGCCGAGGACGGCGAGGCCCCGACCTACCTGGAGATGACCCGCCACAACACCGGGGCCATCGCGGACGCCCTGGCCCGGTGAGCCCCTGATCCGGCCTACCCCCCTCGTCCAGAACACCCCCGCACGGAAACGGAACCCCCACCATGCAGAACCCAGCCCTGACGGCGCGCCGCCCCCGCCGCGGGCCGCGGGCCACCGCGCCCGCCGCCCTTGCCGCACTGGCGGCGCTCGGCCTGACCGCCGCCTCCTGCGGGACCGGCGGCGGGGACGGCGGAGGCGGCCAGGCCGCCTCCGAGGCCGCCGACGCGCTCGTGGCCACCTACGACGGCGGGATCTTCGTCCTCGACGGGCAGACCCTCGAGGTCGTCGAGGACATCCCGCTGGAGGGCTTCAACCGCCTCAACCCGGCCGGCGACGGGCGCCACGTGCTGGTGTCGACCTCGACCGGCTTCCGCGTGCTCGACGCCGCCGGCGCCGAGCTCACCGACGCGGAGTTCGAGGCGCCCGAGCCCGGCCACGTCGTCCGCCACGCCGGCAGCACCGTGCTGTTCTCCGACGGCGCCGGCGAGGTGACCGTGTTCGACCCCGCCGACCTGGGCGACGGGCTCCCCGAGGCCGAGACCCACACCACCGACCACCCGCACCACGGCGTCGCCGTGGTGCTGGAGAACAGCGAGATGGTGGTGACGCTCGGGGACGAGGAGGAGCGCACCGGCGTCCAGGTGCTCGACGCCGACCGGGAGGAGATCGAGCGCAACGAGGAGTGCCCCGGGGTGCACGGCGAGGCCACCGCCCGCGACGAGGCGGTCGTCATCGGCTGCGAGGACGGCGTGCTCGTCTACCGCGACGGAGCGCTCACCAAGATCGACAGCCCCGACGACTACGGCCGCATCGGCAACCAGGCCGGGCACGAGGGGTCCCGGTACGTGCTGGGCGACTACAAGACCGACCCGGATGCCGAGCTGGAGCGCCCCGAGCGCGTCACGGTCCTCGACACCGCCGAGGGCGGCCTGGAGCTCGTGGACCTGGGCACGAGCTACAGTTTCCGCTCCCTGGGGCGCGGCCCGGACGGTGAGGGCCTGATCCTGGGGACCGACGGCGCGCTGCACGTCATCGACCCGGAGTCGGCCGAGGTCACCGACTCCCACCCGGTCATCGGGGAGTGGAGTGAGCCGCTGGAGTGGCAGGAGCCGCGTCCCACGCTCTTCGTCCGCGGCGGGACCGCCTACGTGACCGACCCCGGGGAGAAGAGGCTGTACGCCGTGGACATCGCCTCCGGTGAGGTCCAGGAGGAGACCGAGCTGCCCGAGGCCTCCAACGAGATCACGGGCATCGAGGGCTGACCGGCGGGAACGGGGGCGGCCGCGGCGGGTGCCGCGGTCGCCCCTGTGACCCTCGGTATTCCCGCCGTCCGAAGAGAATTCATGGACGCACGGGTTCCGAGCGCCCTTCCGGGGTGGCACGATGAGCGACCGTACGGTTGCCCATCGTGCCCTCCGGGCGCCCGATCCCCCCGACCCCGTCCCGGATCCCCGCTCGCGCGTGTGCGCCGCCCCCCGCCCTTCCCGCAGGCGGCCCGCGCATCCCCCCGAGGAGGCCCCCGTGCCCCGTCCGGCCGCCACCGCGCGCATGCTCGGCCCCGCCGCCGCTGCCGCCCTCGTCCTGGCCCTCGCCCCGCCCGCCCACGCCGACACCGGCTCCCTCGCCGCCACCACGGCGGTGGGGGTGCACAACGCCTACGAGAAGTCCGCCTTCCCCTACTTCGCCGACGCCCTGGACAGCGGGGCCGGGCTGCTGGAGATCGACGTCTGGACCGACGAGCACACGGGCGACTGGCGGGTCAACCACGACCTGTTCGGCCAGAGCAACAACTGTGTCGGAGCGAGGGACCCCGACGGCCTGCGCGACGGCGGCACCGGCAACGACTTCCGCGCCTGCCTCACCGACATCCGCACCTGGCACGAGGCCAACGCCGGGCACCGGCCCCTCACGCTGAAGATCGAGATGAAGGACGGCTTCCACGCCGCGAGCGGGATGGGGCCCGCCGAGTTCGACGCGCTGCTCGGCGAGGTGCTCGGCGACGCGCTCTACCGCCCCGCGGACCTGAAGGGCGGCCACGCCACGCTGGACGAGGCCGCCCGCGCCGGGGCCTGGGCCGACCGGGACGCCCTCGCCGGCAGGATCCTCGTCGAGCTCATCCCGGGCACCGTCGAGCGCGGCAACCCCTTCGACGACCTGTGGACCGACGAGGAGTACGGCCGCCACCTGCGCGACCTCGCCGAGGCCGGGGACATCGGCCGGGCGGCGGCGTTCCCGGCGGTGCTGGACGCCGAGTCCGGCGACCCCCGCGGGCGCTACGACGAGGGCATCCGGCCGTGGTTCGTGGTGTTCGACGGGAGCGCGACGGCCTACGTCGGGGGCGGTGGCATCGACACCTCCTGGTACACCGACAACGGCTACCTGCTGATCATGACCGGGGCGCACGCGGTCTCGCCGGCCATCGACCCCGTCTCCCCGGGCGAGGAGGAGGCCGCCGAGCGCGTCGCCGAGCTCGCCGAGGCCGGTGCGACGACGGTGACCAGCGACTGGACGGGGCTGCCGTCGGTGCTGGGCATGGTCCTGCCCCGGGGGTGATGCGCGGGGTGATGCGCGACGGCCGGGGCGGGCACGGGGATCAGGCGGGCACACCCCAGTGGCCCGCCAGGTCCCGGTAGAGCGGCGATCCGCGCATCAGCTCCGCGTGGGTGCCGTAGGCCGTGCCCGCCCCGTCCAGCAGCAGGATCCGGTCGGCGCGCAGCGCCGACGACAGCCGGTGCGCGATCACGACCAGCGTCGTCCCCGGGCGCTGCGCCAGCGCCGCCTCCGCGCGGGCCTCGGCCCCCGGATCGAGGTGGCAGGTCGCCTCGTCCAGGATCAGCAGGGGCGCGGGGGAGGCGTAGGCCCGCCCCAGGCAGAGCATCTGGCGCTCTCCGGAGGAGAGCGCCGCCGGGTCCACCTCGGCGTCCAGTCCGCCCAGGCGGTCCACGAGCGGGCCGAGCCGCAGCGCCGCCACGGCCTCGCCGAGGCGGTCGTCCCCGGTCTCGGGGGCGAGCTGGGCGAGGTTCTCGCGGACCGTTCCGGCGAACACGTACCCCTGCTGCGGCAGGAGCACCCTCCGCCGCGCCAGCGACCGCGCGCCGCCCCCGCCCGGCGGCAGGCCGCTCAGCCGGACGGTGCCCCGGTCGGGGGTGTGCAGGCCGGTGAGGACGTGTGCGAGCGTGGACTTGCCGATGCCGCTGGGCCCCACCACCGCGAGGTGCGCCCCGGCCGGCACGTCGAGGTCGAACCCGTCCACCAGCGGGCGGGTGCCGGCCCCGTAGGAGATCCGCAGGTCCCGGCAGTACACGGCCGGTTCGGCACGGCCGTCCGGGGGTTCGGCGCCGCCGTCCCGGGGCTCCTCGGCGGGCTCGTCCTCCTGCCCCTCGGGGACGAACCGGTCCAGGACCACCACCAGGCGGCTCCCCGCCGCCGCGACCGCCGTCATCATGGTCCGCAGCGCGGGCAGCAGCGACTGGACCAGGTAGGTGAGCGCCCCCATCAGCGCCCCGGCGCTCACGCCCTGGTCGAGCAGCCACGGGGTCGCGGCCAGGAGCAGGACGACCGGGAGCTGCCCGGCCGCCCCCAGGGCCAGGGTCCGAACCGCCGTCCACCGCGCGAGGGCCCTGGCCGCCGAAGCCGCCTCGTCGGTCAGGCGGAGCAGTTCGTCCCGGGCGGGGCGGGTGGTCCCGCAGGCGACGAGGTCGCGCAGGCCGACGCGCAGGGCCGCCGCCCGGTCGGTGCAGGCCTCGTCCGCGTCGAGGAAGCGGCGCTGCGCTGCGGCCATGGGCGGCAGGGTGAGCAGGAACAGCAGCAGGCCCAGGGCCAGCGGCGGCAGGACGACCGGCAGCAGCTCGGGGGCCAGGGCGGCCATCCCGGCGACGGCGCCCACGGCGGTGAACGCGAACGAGCGCACCGTCAGCACCAGGCCGGCGAAGCCGTCCCGGGCGATCTCGGTCTGCTGGGTGAGGCGGGAGACCGCCGCCCGCTCGGCCTCGGCCGCCCGGGCGGGGTCGGCGACGGCCCGGCGCAGGGCCTGGTCGGCGGCGCGCTGGACCAGGCCGTCGCGGAAGGGCTCGACCATCCCGGAGAGCCGGTGGAAGACCCCGCGCAGGACCGGCCCGGCGAGCAGCACCGAGGCGGCGGCGACGCCGAGCCAGGCCAGGCCTTCGGCGGGCCGCCCGGCGAGGAACCCGCGGTCCAGGGAGCAGGCGATGGAGAAGCCGACCAGGAACGTCTGGACCGACTCCAGCAGGGACCACGCGGCCAGCCCGAGGAGCCCGCCCCTGTGGCGGCGGAAGAAGCGCAGCCCATGGGGGAGGAGCCTGCGGAGGATCCCCCGATGCCACCGGCGCGGGGCCGTCACCGGGTCCTGCCCTGCCGCGGGCTCTCGAGAAGCGTGGGGTGCTGTGGCCGCCGGCTTCATGGGCCTCCGTCGTTTCGGCAGCGGGTCGAGAGGCGGCGTGGTGCGGTCGGTGGTCTCATAGGGCGCCGTCCCTGTGGGCTGCGGCGCCCGGTGCGTCTGAAGTGCCCGTTCTGCCCGGTGTCGAGTCCTCCGCCGGATCCGCGTGCCCGCCCTCGCCGAACACCGCCCGGTACTCCGGGTCGTGCCACAGCTCCTCGTGGGAGCCGACCGCTCGGACGCGGCCCCCGTCCAGCCACACCACCATGTCCGCCCGGGCCGCCGACGACAGCCGGTGCGCGATGACGAGCCGCGTGCCGGGGCGGACCTGCCGTGCCAGCGCCCGGTCCACCTTCCGCTCGGTCGCCGTGTCCAGGCTGGAGGTGGCGTCGTCCAGGATCAGCAGCCGCCCCGCGTGCGCGAACGCCCGCGCCAGCCCCAGACGCTGGAGCTCGCCGCCCGAGAGCGGCGCCTCCTCCAGCGGGGTCGCATACCCCTGGGGAAGCATCCGGACGAAGTCGTCCGCCCCCGCCGCCCGGGCCGCCGCCCGCACGTCCCGCTCCGAGGCCGTCTCCGCGCCCGCGGCGATCGCCTCCGCGACGGTGGCCCCCGTCAGCCACGGCCGCTCGAACGCGTAGCCGACCTCCCGGCGCAGCTCCTCCTCGGCCACGTCCGCAAGCGGGACGCCGTCCAGCAGCACCGTGCCCCCGTCCGGGTCGGTCAGCCGGCCCGCCACCTCCGCCAGCGTCGACTTGCCCGCCCCCGAGCGCCCGACCACGGCCGCCGTCCGTCCGCCCGGAACGTGCAGGTCCACCCCGCGTAGTGCCCGGTCGGTGCCGCGCCGCACCTCCACCCCGCGCAGTTCCAGCGCACCGGGGCCCTGCGCAGGAAGCGCCGAGCGCCCGTAGGGCAGTTCCGGCACGCCCATCAGCGCGTCCACGCGGCGCGCGGCCGTCCGCCCCCGCACCAGCGCCCCGAGCGGTTCGGCGACCGCCCCCAGGCCGGCCGCCAGTGCCGCGTAGCGGGACACCGCCAGCAGGTCGCCGACGCTCAGCCGCCCGGCCGCCAGCCCCAGGCCGCCCACCGCCAGGACGGCCGTGATCAGCAGGGGCATCAGCACGCCGCTGCGCGCCATCGCCGAGCCGTGCACCGCCCACATGCGCCGCCCCTCGGCGCCGAGCGCGTCCAGCGGGCGCAGGACGCGGCTCCGCTCGGCGTCGAGCGTCCCGGCGGCGGCGATGGCGCGGGCACCGGAGAGCGCGTCGGTCAGCCGGGCGGCGATGCCCGACTGCACCTGCAGGTACCGCCCCACGGTGTCCCCGGAGCTGCGGGCGAACGAGCGCAGCAGAAGCGCCAGCAGGGGAAGGCCTGCCGTGAAGGCCAGGGCCGTCCACGGGTCGATGAGCACCAGCGCGACCAGGGCCCCGGTCGGCGCCAGTGCCGCGGCGGCGATCTGTGCGGCCGCGGCGGGGGCGGTCCCGGCCTCGGTGGCGTTCGCCGACAGGCGGGTCGCCAGGTCGCCGGGGGAGAAGCGGGCGACCTCGGAGGGGGAGGCTGAGGCCAGCCGGGCGACGGCCCCGCGGCGCAGCCGTGCGGTGGAGCGGGCGCCCACCGTGCCCGCCAGCAGCGCGGCGCAGGAGGTCAGGACCACCTCGGCGGTGATGAGCGCGATCGCCGCGGCGAGCGTGCGCCCGGCGTCGGGGGCGCGGGCCAGGAGCAGGTCCAGGGCGGAGCCCATGACCGCGGGGACGGCGAGGGAGGCGCCTGCCGCGGCGGCCGAGCACAGCAGGACTCCTCCGGTGCGCCCGGCCTCGGCGCGGGCCACCCGGGTGAGCAGCGCGTCGGCGGACCGGACGTCCGGGGCCCGGCCGGTACCGCGGCGCCGGCGAGTGAACACCATCCTTGGCCCTTCCTGGAACGGGGAGAGCGGAGCCGGGCGCCGGCCGTCCGGTCGGCGCCCGGCCGCTGGGGGAGCTGCGTTACCGACGCTCGCCCCTGCGGGGGAGCGGTGGTCACCGACTCATACTCGCCGCCCTTTCTGGGGGCGCCCGTGCGCCTTGGGGATGAAAGTACTGCGGGCGTTCGGAGGGTCACGGAACCGCGTGTCCGGTCCTCCGCCGAGAACATCCGCGGATTCGGCGCGGTCGTCATGGGGACACGGCCGGTCGAAAGCGGTGAAGCGTCACGCCGGATCAGTGCTCGCGCCCCTCTCGTGCCTCTGCTCTCGTTGCTCTGACCGTTTCTCCGTGCATCGGACCTGTGAACAGACGCCCCCCGAAGGCGCGGGCAGTGGAACAGTGGTGAGCGGAGAGGAACGGAACGGCGCCCCGGAGGTGCCTTTCCGTTTCGGGTGTCCATGCCCGCGCTCACAGCCGTTTCGGGGGGCGCCCTTAGAAACGCCGGTATTCGGGTACGAGTCCTTCATGAGGCGCCGCCTCACCGGGATGCCGGAGAGCGGCCGTGCCCGAGCACTCTGGGAAAAGGGACCGTATTCCCAGAACCGGGCACGCAGCGGCCGCACCGGCCGTAGAGCGCCCGTCCGCGCACCGCGCGGACGGGGCTCGGAGGTCGGCGTGTCCCCTTTGCAGGGGACTATCGACGTCCCACCGGCTCAGGGCCTCAGTGGCAGGTGGTGAGGCTCAGGCTGCTGTCGCCGCAAAGCAGGAGGCTGGCCTCACTGCCGCCACCGCCACCGGCGGCCTCGTCCTTGGCGGGCTCCAGGGTCTGCAGGTCGAGCAGGCTCATGGTTCTTCCTTTCGTCGCTCTTCGTGTCGTCGTCATTCGGTTGTCCCGGCCGCCTCGGCGGCCGGCTCCTTCCGCCGGAGCGGAGGGAGGAACGGGAGCCCTGTGGGCGTGCCGCCGCGTGCGGCGGCCAGTGCGAGCAGGCATCCTGCGGTCCCCGTGGAGAGGTCCATGGAGAGCCGCATCATCTGCTCGCCGGGGAAGGCGAGGTGCCCGCGGTAGCGCATGGCGTGCAGGGAGAGGCCGTCGATCTGCCGGCCGACCCCGTGCGGGTCGGAGGACGGGCGGGCGCCCGCGCCCGCCGGCGCGGTGGTGCGGCTCAGGTACAGCACCATCCCCGCCTGCCCGCGGAAGAGGCCCGGCTGGGCGTAGAACCGGCCCTGCGCGGCCCGCACGATCTGCGGCCGGGCGCGTTCCAGGGCCGCGTCCCGGCGGTGCTCCAAGTAGTCGTCGATCACCATGCCCACGCCGACGCTGCCCTCGCCCAGGTAGGGCAGGGTCCGCCACCCCTCGTCGATGTGCAGGGCGCCGGAGGCCCCGGTCACGCACATGTCGAGGTCCGCCTGGAGCGTCCGCCGGGCCAGGTCGAGCAGGACGGTGTCGCCGGTGCGCTCGTACAGCCGGATGCACAGGAGCGCGGTGCCGGAGCCCCCGTGCAGGAGCCCCGCGCGGCGCCGCTCGTCCGGGGCGGCCAGCACCCGCTGTGCCGACAGCTCCGCACAGCGCAGGGCCGCGGCCGACGCCTCGGTCTCACCGGTGCCGGCCGCTATGGCGTCCAGCGCCAGGCCGATCCCGGCGGTGCCCCCGTGCAGCCCGGGGCCGGCGGCCTCCCACGGCTGGGAGAGCAGGAGCCCGGTCAGCTCCAGGGCTGGCCCCTGGTGGCCGAGGCGGTCGAGCGTCCAGGCCAGGCCCGCCAGGCCGTCGTAGAAGCCCAGCGGGGCGCCCGAGCCTGGGTCCTTGGCGCGCCGCAGCAGCCACTCCTCGGCCTCGGGCGCCGGACCGGCGCCGCTCTCGGCGAGGGCGTACAGCACCCCGGCGGCGCCGAAGCCCACGGACAGGCCGCCGCAGGCGGAGCCGAACTGGGCGATGTCGCCGGGGAAGAACCGGTCGTCGCGGCCGGGGGTCGCCGAGGCCAGGACCGCGGCGGCCATCGAGTCGCGGCTGCGCGGCCAGTCGCCCGGGGCGACCGGGGGGAATGCGGGCGGTCCGTCCGCCTCGGCCGGGGCGGCGCCGGTGCCGGGCGTCCCGGACTCGGGGGTGACCGGGCGCGCGGCGCTCTCGCCGTCGGCGTCGCGCAGGATCTCCTCCACCGCGCGCCGCAGGAACCACCGCGCCTCGGGGAAGGTCCGCGCCGCCTCGGCGGCCAGGTGCTCGGCCTTGCCGCGGTCGATCGCCAGCAGGCTGGTCAGCGGCAGGAACAGGGCCAGGCGCAGGCAGGCCAGCGCGTAGCGGTCCACATCGAAGCCGCGCCGGTCGCCGGGGGCGACGAACCCCGGATTGGCGACCGTCTGGCGGGCCCGGTCCTCGGCCGGCCGGGCCGCCTCGAAGTCCAGCAGCACGACGGCCGACTCGTCCTCGGAGACCATGATGTTGAACAGGTGCAGGTCGTTGAAGACCAGCCCGCGCCCGTGCACGGCCGCCACGGCCTCCTCGATCCGGGTGTACAGCCGCACGGCCCACCTGCGGTACTCCGCCAGCCGCTCCGGGGAGGCCTCCGGCCCGATCAGCGGGTGCCGCTGGGCGAAGAAGGAGTTGAGCGGCCTGCCGCCGACGTGCTCCAGCACCAGGAAGCGGTGGTCGTCCAGCTGGAAGCGGCCCAGCACGCGGGGCACGCAGTCCAGCCCGGCCAGGCGCTCCAGCGCCTCGCGCTCGCGTTCGAGGCGCTCCACGGCGTCCGCCCCGTCGGCGGCGAGCCCGGCGTGCGGCCGGGCCTCCTTCAGCACCACGGGCTCGCCGGTGGCCTTGACCCGCCCCGCGTAGACGCCGCCGCCGTTGGAGAAGTGCAGGGCGCGCTCGATGGCGTACGGCAGCCCGGTGACGTCCACCGCCGAGCGCGCCTCCAGGTGGGGCCGGAGGAAGTCGGGCACGGGCGCCCACCCGGGGGCGTGGAACCCCGGGCCGCGCCGGTCGGGCACGAGGGCGCCCGCGGGTCCCTCCAGCGCGGGCACGGCGTCGCCGTTCTCGTCGTAGCAGTACCGCTTGGTGAAGGACCCGTAGCGCAGGTGCACCGGTCCGCGGTTCCAGCGCACGTCGCTGAGGATGTAGGGCCCGGGCTCGCCGCCGACCAGCCCGTCCAGTGCGGCGGCCGCCGCACCGCACTCCTCGTCGCCGCCGGGGTAGACGGTGATGAACTTGCCGCTGGCGCCCCGGTCGGCGTACTTGGCGTTGCGGTTGTGCAGCAGGTACCGGGTGGGCACGAACTTGAAGGCCAGCGACCGCTCCACGCAGAAGTCCCAGACCCGCTCCAGCACCGACTCGGCGTTGTCCGGCCGGGCGGAGACGTGGATCTTCCAGCCCTGCTCCGGCAGCCGGTGGTCCAGCGGGCGCAGCGCCAGCCAGTCGCCCTCGCGGTGGCTCCGCCAGCCCTCGGGCGCCGGCCGCCGGGCCGCCGCGAAGAGCCGGTCGCCTCCGCCGCCCGCGTCCGGGGCGTCCGCCGCTCGTCGCCGGGGGGTGTCGTAGAAATGGCGATCTGCGTCGCAGAAAACTCCGTACCCCTTGCTCAACGAGAACTCCCTTGCCGGGGCGGCGGGTCGATGCCGCCACCAAACGTTGCACGGACCTCCCGGTGATGTCGACATCGGCAGGGGCCCATTCTTTCTGGAATAGCCGCAGGGGGGCGCTATTCCAGGTCGCAAGCCTGGCCGGTGAAGGGAAAAGTTCCCATGGTGGGCGGGAGGAGACAGGCGGTGCTCGCGTCAACGGAAGGGCGGTCTTCCTTTTGATGAGGGGCGATGGTCCGGGAATGGACAATTCGGATTCCTTTGAGGGAGGGTGAAATGAAAGGGTTCGTCCGATATTAGTGTGGTCGTCGCATGTGTGGACGCGGTCGTGATCGGTGCGCCCGAACTGCGGGGGACGCCGGGTTCCGCTCCTGAGGTGTGAAATCGCGCCCACCGAACTCCCGGCGGCGGGAGTGTTCATCGGAGTGAACTTCCCTTATCGGCCTGCGGCCGTCGGCCCACGCCTTCCGGCCGATGAATGCCTGGAGAATTCATTCGCAAAAGAGGAGGGCGGTGGCGGTTTCCCCGAGCGCGCTCCGCGAAGGGCGCCGCCGCCCCGCACTACGATGGGGGGCGGGCCCACGAGCGGAGGGAGGGGCGCGTGCGCACGCTGGACCATCCGGAGCGCGAGGACATCGACCTGGACGCCGTCCTCGCCGCCCTCGCGGATCCGATCCGCAGGAGGATCGCCTGCGAGCTGGCCGAAGGCCACACCGACATGGCGTGCATCGCCTTCGAGCTCCCCGTGAGCAAGTCGACCTCGACCCACCACTTCCGCGTGCTGCGCGAGGCGGGGGTGATCCGCCAGCGCTACCAGGGGACCGCGATCCTCAACAGCCTGCGCGCCGACGACCTCCAAGCGCGCTTCCCCGGGCTGCTCGGAGCGGTCATCGGCGCCCACCGCGGCGCGGACGCCGGGGGGCCGGCCGAGGCGTCCTCCGCGCACGGCTGATCCCCCCCCCCGGCGCCCTGCGCGCCGTTCGGCCAGGGCCTCAGGGCAGCTCCCGCGCCCGGGGGTCCCACCCCGCCGGCAGCGGGTCCGGGCGCGGGACGCGCGAGTGCACGGCGACCGCGCTCCCCGTCCGCGCGGCCTCGCCGATCGCCGCCATCACCTCCAGCACGTGCGCCGCCAGCTCGCCGGAGGCGCGCTCCGGCCGGCCGGCGCGGATCGCGCGGGCCAGCTCCAGCACCCCCAGCCCGCGCCCGGCGGCCGCCCCCTCCGGCGCGATGGTCCGCGGCTCCTCCTCGCCCCGCCGCCACAGCGTGCTCGCGCCGTCGAAGCGGTTGGGGTCGGGCAGGACCAGGACGCCCTCGTCGCCGGCGACCTCCACGACGCCGCTCCGGCGCAGCGCCGACTGGAAGCTGAAGGTCGCCTGTGCCGAACCGCCCTCGCAGAACCGGACCAGGGCGGCGTGGTGGGTCGGGACCTGCACGGGGAACGAGGACCCCGCCCGCGGGCCCGACCCGACCGTGCGGGTCGCGAAGGCCGTGGAGGCGGCCGCCGCCACCGACTCCACCGCGCCGAACGCCCCGACCAGGGTCGTCAGGTAGTACGGCCCCATGTCGAGCAGCGGGCCGCCGCCTTCGGCGTACAGGAACGCGGGGTCCGGGTGCCAGGACTCCGGGCCGGGCGAGAGGAACACGGCGTTCGCGGTCAGGGGCCGCCCGATGGCCCCGTCGCCCATCGCGCGCAGCGCCGTCTGGATGCCGGCGCCCAGAACCGTGTCGGGGGCGCAGCCGACCCTCAGCCCCGCGTCCCGGGCGGCGGTCACCAGCTTGCCGCCGGCGTCGGCGTCGAGCGCCAGGGGCTTCTCGTTCCACACGTGCCTGCCCGCGGCCAGGGCCCGGTGCGCCACGTCGGTGTGCGCGGCCGGGACCGTCAGGTTCACGACGATCTCGACGTCCTCGCGGTCGAGCAGCTCGTCGACGCCGCCCCAGTGGGGGACCCCGAACTCCCGGGCGCGCGCGGCGGCCCGGTCCGGGAGGACGTCGGCGACGAAGCGGACGTCCAGGTCCGGGAAGGAGACGAGGTTGCGCAGGTAGGCCTCGCTGATGACGCCGGCGCCGACGACGCCCACGCCGACCGGGCCGCCGCTCACGCGTCCCGCCCCTCGACGTAGGCCAGGGACTCGGCCAGCCCGGCGAACGGGTCGGGGTGGTGGTCGAACTCCAGGACGCGCCCGGCGCCGGGCGCCGCGGCGAGCACGGCGTCCACGTCCACCTCGCCCTTGCCCGCGGGGACCTGCGCCGCGGTGTCCCCGGAGAGGGGGCCGTCCTTGACGTGGATCAGGGTGACGCGCGGGCCGAGCCTGCCGAGCAGCCCGGGCGCGGAGACCCCGCCCACCTCGGCCCAGTAGGTGTCGACCTCGAGCACCACCCGCGGCGAGAGGTCCCGGGCGAGCAGCTCCAGGGCGGTCGTCCCGGCGTGCCGGGTGGAGAGCTCGAAGGCGTGGTTGTGGTACCCGAACCGCAGGCCGAACCCGGCGGCGGTCTCGGCCAGCGCGTTCATGCGCTCGGCCGTGCGGGAGACCGCGGCGGGGTCCTGCCAGTGCTCGGCGGGGTGGTGGGGGTCGATCAGCGTGTGCATGCCGAGCCGCGCCGCGGCGTCGAACAGGGGGCGCGGGTCGCCGTGCCGCAGGACGGGGGCGTGTCCGGAGGGGGCGGTGAGGCCGGCGGCGGCCAGCGCGGAGGCGTACTCCTGCGCCCGGTCGGTGAAGCCGAAGGGCTCCACCGCACCGAACCCGAGGGCCGCGAGACGTTCCAGCGAACCGGCCAGGTCGTCGGCGATCGCGTCTCGTACCGAGTAGAGCTGCGCGGATATGGGAGGACGCGGCAAGGGCGCTCCTAGGGTCGGCCGCGCGGGCGCGGCGTCCGCAGAACTTTTTTCGATTGACGAGCGACTTCTAGCGAAGAACGTACAGAAGGGGGGACGCGCGCACAACCGCGCCCGCCCGCCGGGCCGGCCGGGGTGCTGCTCCAGGGGGTGGGGTCCTCGGGGCCTGTGGGTGGCGTCGCATTGTACGAACGGGTTCGTAGTTTGACAGTCGCCGTAGTACGACGCATACCGTACTAGCGGGTCGGCGTGCGGCCGGCCCGGTCCCCGATCCCGAGGAGCCGCTCCGTGAACCCCGCTCTGTTCCGCCCCTTGCGCCTGCGGTCGCTCGACATCCCCAACCGCGTGTGGATGTCGCCCATGTGCATGTACTCCGCCGCCTCCGAGGGGCCGGACACCGGGGCGCCCACCGACTTCCACCTCACCCACCTGGCCTCCCGGGCGGCCGGCGGCGCCGGGCTGGTGATGGTCGAGGCCACCGGCGTGCGCCCGGACGGCCGCATCAGCCCCTGGGACCTGGGCCTGTGGAACGACCGCCAGCAGGAGGGCTTCGCCCGGCTGGCCGCGGCGATCCGCGCCCACGGCGCGGTCCCGGCCGTGCAGCTCGCCCACGCCGGGCGCAAGGCCGCCACCGACGCGCCGTGGCGCGGGGGCGGCCCGCTCTCCGCCGACGAGGGCGGCTGGCGGCCCGTCGCCCCCTCCGCCGCCGCCTTCGCGGGGCTGCCCGAGCCGCACGAGCTGACCGCCGAGGAGATCGGGGAGCTGGTGCGCGACTTCGCCCAGGCGGCCCGCCGCGCCCGGGACGCCGGCTTCCAGGCGGCCGAGGTGCACGGCGCCCACGGCTACCTGATCAACTCCTTCCTCTCCCCGGCCGCCAACCACCGCACCGACGCCTACGGGGGCACCTTCGAGGACCGGCTGCGCTTCCCGCTGGAGGTCGTCGATGCCGTGCGCGAGGTGTGGCCCGAGGAGCTGCCGCTCTTCTTCCGGGTCTCGGCCACGGACTGGCTGACGGAGAACCCCGAGGACGGGCGCGAGGGGTGGACCGCCGACGACACCGTCCGCCTGGCCAAGGAGCTGCGCGCGCACGGCGTCGACCTGCTGGACACCTCCTCGGGCGGGACGGTCGCCGACGCCCGGGTGTCCACCGGCCCCGGCTACCAGGTCCCCTTCGCCGAACGGGCGCGCCGCGAGAGCGGCATCCCGGTCGGCGCGGTCGGTGCGATCACCGACCCGGAGCAGGCCGAGGAGATCGTCGCCGACGGGCGGGCGGACGCCGTCCTGCTCGGCCGGGAGCTGCTGCGCGACCCGTACTGGGCGCAGAGGGCGGCCCGGTCGCTCGGCGGCGCGCCGCGCTGGCCCGAGCAGTACGGCTACGCCGTCTGACCGGCCGGTGCGGCCCTGTCGTTGCGCAGGGTCAGGAAGACCAGCGCGAGCATCAGGTAGGTGGTCAGCCGGTCGGCGGCGGGGATGCCGTTCCATGCGGGGCTCATCCACATGGCGAACCACTCGCCGCCGATCGTCTGGAAGCCGGTGAACCACAGCAGGATCCCGGCGAGGAGCCCCACCACGCCCCACGTCTTGGCCGCGTCGAAGTCGCGGTCGGGGGCGCGCAGGCGGCGGCCGGTGCGCCAGGCGCCGATCCCGCACGCCACGGCGGTGAACAGCTCGGCGGCGATGATCGCGATGTAGGCGGCGTGGTGCAGGAGGGGTGCGGTGACCGCCCGGTAGTCCGTCCGGCTGAGCTCGTCCAGGCCCTCGTCGTGGGCGTCCATCGACAGCACCCGGGCCACGAACTCGAAGTTGACCGCGTAGTCGGTCACGTTGCCGAAGACGACCAGCAGGCAGAACAGCGCCACCGAGGCGAGCACGGCCGACTTCGCGGCGCGGACGACGGCCGTGTACCGGGGGACGCCCGCGGTCCCGTGCCCGGTTGAGCCCTTCCCGTCGCCTGCGCCCGCCGCCATCGTCCCTCCCGGGGTCCGTACCGAGTCCGACGCCGCACCCCCTGCCCCGCCCGCGGCGGCCGAACCGCGGCGCCGGGGCCCATATCGCCCGCCCCGGCGCCGCGCGGGTCACGTGCCGCCGCGCGCCTCGTCTGCGCGACCGCGGCGAACCGGCTCCACGCCGTCAGAGGCCGGCACGGCCCTAGCCCAGACGGCGGGCGCCCGGTGACGGGGCGGCCTCGAACACACCCGGGGCGGTGAAGCCCTGCGCCCGGTAGGCGCCGCGCACGGCCGCCCCGCATTCCTCGACCCGTTCCCGCTCGACCAGGGCGATCACGCAGCCCCCGAAGCCGCCGCCGGTGATGCGCGCCCCCAGGGCGCCGCCCTCCAGGGCGGCCCGCACCGCGGTGTCCACCTCCGGAACGGTCACCTCGTAGTCGTCCCGCAGCGACGTGTGCGAGGCGGTGAGCAGCGGACCGACCTCGCGCAGGCGCCCCGCCCGCAGGTGCTCCACGGTCCTCAGCACCCGCTGGTTCTCCGTCACCACGTGCCGCACCCGGCGCCGGACCGTCGGGTCGGGAAGGGCGGCCAGCGCCCGGTCCAGGTCCTGGACGTCGCGCAGGGCCGGCAGCCCCAGAGCGCGCGCCGCCTCCTGGCAGGTGCGGTGGCGGTCGGCGTAGTGCCCCTCCACCAGCCGGTGCGGAGCGCGCGTGTCGACCACCAGCACCGTCAGCCCGTGGGCCCCCGGATCGAAGGGCACCTGCTCGGTCTCCAGCGTGCGCGTGTCCATGAACAGGGCGTGCCCCGCCGTCGACAGCATCGACGCCGACTGGTCGAGCACCCCGCAGGGCATGCCGACGAAGTCGTTCTCCACCCGCCGCGCCATCCGCACGATCTCCTGCGGTCCCGGGGCGGCCCCGTGCACCGACGCGGCGGCCATGACGGCCGCGCAGCTCAGCGCCGCCGACGAGGACAGGCCCGCCCCGAAGGGGATGGTGCTGTCCACGAGCAGGTCCAGGCCGTCCACCGGCAGGCCCTCTTCGCGCAGCACCCACAGCGCGCCGGCGGGGTAGGCGGCCCAGCCCTCGACCGCGCCGGGCTCCAGGTCGGCGGTGCGGATCCCGCACGCCTGTGCCGACTGCAGCGAGCGCAGCCGCGCCGTCCCGTCCGCCCGCCGCGCGGCCGCGGCGTCCAGGGCCTGGGGCAGGGCGAAGGGCAGCACGAACCCGTCGCTGTAGTCGGTGTGCTCGCCGATCAGGTTGATCCGTCCCGGGGCGGTCCACACCCCCTCGGGCGCGTTCCCGAAGGCCGAGGCGAACGCGGCCGCGACGTCACCCATCGGCGAACCCCCACGCGTCGGCCACGATCCGGTCCAGGGTGCGGACCGGCCCCCAGCCCAGCTCCTCGCGCGCCCGGTCGTTGGAGGCGACCAGGACGGCCGGGTCGCCGTCGCGGCGCGGGCGGTCGTCGGCCGGGACCTCGCGTCCGGTCACCCGCCGGACCGCGTCGATCACCTCGCGGACGGTGTGCCCGCCGCCGGTGCCCAGGTTGTACACCCGGTGGACCTCCGGTTCGACCGCCTTGAGGGCGCGGACGTGCGCGTCGGCCAGGTCGGCCACGTGCAGGTAGTCCCGGACCGCCGTCCCGTCCCTGGTCGGGTAGTCGGTGCCGAACACCCGCGCGCGCTCGCCGTTCCCGGCGGCCGCCTTGAGCAGGTTGGGCACCAGGTGCGTCTCCGTCGTGTGCCGCTCCCCGAAGCCCAGGTGGGCGCCGGCCACGTTGAAGTACCGCAGGCTCACCGCGCCCAGCCCGTGGGCCCGCGCCCACGAGGCCAGCAGGTGGTCGGCGGCGAGCTTGGTCGCCCCGTAGGGGTTGGTGGGCACGGCCGGGTCGGTCTCGCGCAGCGGCGCCCCCGAGGCGGGCTCGCCGTAGGTCGCGGCGCTGGAGGAGAACACCAGCCGGCGCACACCGTGGCGCACCGCCGCCTCGGCCAGGGCGAGCGTGCCGCCGACGTTGGTGCGCCAGTACGCGCCGGGTTCCTCCACCGACTCCCCGACCAGGGACTTCCCGGCGAAGTGCAGGACCGCCTCCACCGAGGGGTCCAGTACCTCGGCCGCGTCGTGCACGTCGGCCACCACCAGGCGCGCCCCCGCGGGGACGGCGTCGCGGTGCCCGGTGGACAGGTCGTCGAGCACGGTGACCTCGTGCCCTTCGGCGAGCAGGACGGCGGCCACCACGCTGCCGATGTAGCCGGCCCCTCCGGTGACGAGCAGTCTCACGGTGCCTTCCCCTCGTTCTCTTCGCCCGGCCCGGCCGCGCGGAGCCGCTCGGCCGCGTCCTCCGGCGCCACGTCGCTGATGAAGACGTCCATCCCGGACTCGGTCCCGGCCAGGTGCTTGAGCTTGTCGGCGGCCCGCCGCACCGAGAACAGCTCCAGGTGCAGCCAGGCCAGGTCGCGGCGCTCGCGCACCGGCGCCTGGTGCCAGGCCGAGATGTAGGGCAGCGGCGCGTCGTAGAGCGCGTCGAAGCGGCGCAGCACGTCCAGGTAGAGCAGGCCGAAGTCCTCGCGCTCCTGTGGGGTCAGCGCGGGCAGGTCGGGCACCTTGCGGTGCGGGTACAGGTGCACCTCCACCGGCCAGCGCGCGGCCGCCGGGACGAACGCGGTCCAGTGCGCGGTGCGCGCCACCACCCGCAGTCCGGCCTTCTGCTCGGCGGCCAGCAGGTCGCCGAACAGGTCCCCGCCCGTGCGCGCGGCGTACTCCCCGGCCGAGTCGAGCATGCGCCGGGTGCGCGGCGCCACGAACGGCAGCGCGTAGATCTGCCCGTGCGGGTGGTGCAGCGTCACCCCGATCTCCCGTCCCCGGTTCTCGAAGCAGTACACCTGCTCCACCCCGGGCAGCGCCGACAGCTCCCGCGTGCGGTCGACCCAGGCCTCCATTACCAGGTTCGCCCGCTCCGGGCCCAGATCGGCGAAGGAGGCCCGGTGGTCGGAGGCGAACACCAGCACCTCGCACCGGCCCGCGCCCGTCCGGCGGGAGGGCTCCAGCTCGCCGACGTCGCCCAGGGCCCGCCCGTCGCCGGCCACCAGGGAGGGGAAGCGGTTCTCGAAGGCCACCACGTCGTAGGCGGAGGCGGGGACCTCGGTGCGCCGCCCGCCGGAGGAGGGGCACAGCGGGCAGTCGTCGCTGGGCGGCAGGTGGGTGCGGCCCTGCCGGTGCGAGGCCACCACCACCCACTCGCGCAGCAGCGGGTCGAAGCGCATCTCCGAGGCGGCCGCGGCCGGCGGCAGCTCCCGCAGGTCGGGCTCGGGTTCGCGGTCGGTGCCGTCCCGGTCGAAATAGACGATGCGGCGGCCGTCGGCCAGGTGCGCGGCGGTCCGGTTCATGCGTCCTCCCCGTCGTCGGGGACGTCGGCCAGGACCAGGCGCCCCACGTGCTCCGAGAGCGCCGTGCGGGCCTCGGCGTCCATCCCGGCGTCGGTGACCAGCACGTCGCACCGCTCCAGCGGGGCGATGGTGCTGATGCCCACGGTGCCCCACTTGGTGTGGTCGGCGGCCACCACCAGGCGCCCGGCCGCCTCCACCAGGGCACGGTCGGTCTCGGACTCCATCAGGTTGGGGGTGGTGAACCCGGCCCGCTCCTGCATGCCGTGCACCCCCAGCACCAGCGTGTCCAGGTTCAGCCCCCGGACCGAGGCCAGCGCCAGCGGTCCCACCAGGGCGTCGGAGGGGGTGCGGAAGCCCCCGGTCAGCGCCACCGTCTGGTCGGGCCGGGCGGCCTCGTGGAAGACCTCGGCCACCCGCAGCGAGTTGGTGACCACCGTCAGCCCGGGGGTGCGGGTCAGCTCCCGGGCGACGGCGGCGGTGGTGGTGCCCGCGGACAGGCCCACCGCGCTGTTCGGCTCGACCAGCTCGGCGGCGGCGCGCGCCACGGCGCGCTTCTCGGCGGCCTGCCGGCCGGACTTGGCCTCGAAGCCGGGCTCGTCGGTGCGCGGGCCGTCCGGGGCCACCGCGCCCCCGTGCACCTTGCGCAGCGCGCCGCGGACCGCCAGTGCGTCCAGGTCGCGGCGCACGGTCATGTCCGACACCGCCAGGCTCTCCACGAGCTCGGCGACCCGGACGGCCCCGGTGCGCCGCAGCCGGTCGAGGATCAGCTCCTGCCGTTGCGCGGCCAGCATCCGCCCCCCTGCTTGGTCGAAGTTGTCGGATCTTGTTCGATTTCCAGTCTTGCAGGTTCGCGCTTGGTGTCAATGTCCCGGCAGCGTCCCAGAGGCGGCCGGACCGACGGCAGAACTCTGCGGAAATTTGTTGGAAAACGTTGAGATGCGTTGACAGGCGGTTCCGTGCCTGTCGACCATGTGGGAACCAGCGCAGTGACCCACTTCACGTCCCCCTCGGAGGTCCCCCATGCGCCACAGACCTGCGGGCCCACCACCGCTGGGCCGCCGCGCCCTGCTGCGCGGGCTGGCCGGAGCCGCGACGCTGGCGGCGGCGGGGCCGGCCGGGTGCGGCACCGACCGCCGCGGCGACCCGGGGCTGGTCACCATGGGCTCCAACCGCGCCAACCCCGCCCAGCGCGAGGCGGTCGCCGAGAGCCTCGCGCTCTGGGAGGCCGACTCCGGCGTGCGGGTGGAGCTCAACACCATCGACTCCACGAGCTTCCAGGAGAGCCTGAACAACTACCTCCAGGGCACCCCCGACGACGTCGTCGCCTGGTTCGCCGGCTACCGCATGCGCTACCTGGCCGAGCGCGGGCTGATCAGCGACGCCACCGCGGTCTGGGAGGAGCGGGGGTTCCACGATGTGTTCACCGACCAGGTCCGCGACCTGTGCAGCGGCCCCGACGGCAGGCCGTACATGGTCCCCGACTCCACGTCGCCCTGGGCGGTCTTCTACCGTCGCAGCGTCTTCGAAGAGCACGGGTACGAGGAGCCCTCCACCAAGGAGGAGTTCATCGGGCTCTGCGAGCGGATGCGCGACGACGGCCTGGTGCCGCTGGCCTACGGCGTCCGCGAGGGCTGGCCCGCCATGGGCACCTTCGACCACCTGAACCTGCGCCTCAACGGGCCCGAGTTCCACCTGGCGCTCCTCAACGGCGACCACCCCTGGGACGGCCCGGAGGTCAAGGCCGTCTTCGGCGCCTGGAAGGAGCTGCTGCCCTTCCACCAGGGGTCCCCTCTGGGGCGGGGCATCAACGAGGCCCAGACCTCGCTGGTGCGCGGCGAGGCCGGGATGATGCTCTGCGGCCTGTTCCTCACCCACGTGTTCTCCGAGGAGGAACGGGCCGACCTGGACTGCTTCGCCTTCCCCGAGTTCGACCCCGAGATCGGCGCCGACGTGGTGGAGACGCCCATCGACGGCTTCATGCTCTCCGGCGACCCCCGCAACCCCGGGGCGGCGATGGACCTGGTCGGCCATCTGGGCACGCTGCGGGCCCAGGAGATCTACACCGCCATCGACCCGCAGGCGCTGCCGACCCACCAGGAGGCCGACCTGTCGGAGCTGAGCGCCCTGGACGCCAAGATCATGGACATGATCGCGGGCGCCCGGGCGCTCACCCAGTACATGGACCGCGACACGCGGCCCGACTTCGCGTCCGTGGTCATGATCCCCGCCCTGCAGCGCTTCCTCAGGCGGCCCGACGACATCGACGACCTGACCGCCAGCATCCAGCGCCAGAAGGCCTCCATCTTCGGCCGCTGACTCCAGAAGGGAGAAACGGCGTGGTCTCCAGCACCCCCTCGCCGCCGCGCACCCCCGCGGCCGAGCCGGGAGACGCACCCCCGCGGCGGCCGCCCCGCCGGGGCGAGCGCCCGCGCACCGGCCCGCGCACCGGCCGGGCCGACCGCATCACCCTGGGGCTGATGCTGGGCGTGCCCGCCCTGCTCGTCATCGCCCTGGTGTGGCTGCCCGCCGCCGCCACCGTCGTCCTGTCCTTCACCCGCTGGGACGGAATCGGCGGACTCGACACCATCGAATGGGTCGGCACCCGCAACTACACCGACGCCTTCACGATCTACCCGCCGTTCCGGCCCGCCCTGAGCAACAACGTGGTCTGGCTGGTGTTCCTGTTCGCCGTGCCGACCCTGCTGGGCATGTTCCTGGCGGTCCTGCTCGACCGCGAACTGCGCGGCGGCCGGATCTACCAGAGCGTCTTCTACATGCCCGTGGTGCTGTCGCTGGCCCTGGTCGGGTTCATCTGGCAGCTCATCTACTCCCGTGACCAGGGCCTGCTCAACACCGTCCTGGGCGCGGTCGCCGGCGCCGAACCGGTCGACTGGTTCGGCGACCCGGACATCAACCTGTACGCCGTGCTGATCGCCGCCGCCTGGCGGCACACCGGCTACATCATGCTGCTCTACCTGGCCGGGCTCAAGGCGGTCGACCCCTCCTTGCGGGAGGCCGCCGCCATCGACGGCGCCGGCCCGGTGCGCACCTTCGTGAGCGTCGTCTTCCCGGCACTGCGCCCGATCAACCTCGTGGTGCTCGTGGTCACCGTGATCGACGCGCTGCGCGCCTTCGACATCGTCTGGGTCATCAACCGCGGCCGCAACGGCCTGGAGCTGATCTCGGCCCTGGTGACCTCCAACGTGATCGGCGAGGCGAGCCGGGTGGGCTTCGGCTCCGCGCTGGCGGTGGTCATGCTGGTGATCTCGCTGGTGTTCATCCTCGTCTACGTGTCCACCATGCTGAGAGGGGTCCACCGGTGACCGCCACGACCCTTGCCGACACGCCGGCCCAGCCCGAGGAGGCCGCGCCCGCCCGCGGACGCCGCCGCATCCGGCCGGCCCGCGCCGTCCTCCAGGCCTTTCTCGCGGCCACCGCCCTGGCCTGGCTCTTCCCGATGGCCTGGGCGGTGGTCAACTCCTTCCGGGACTACGACCACACCGCCCAGCACGGCTACCTGTCCTTCGGCGGGTTCACCCTGGACAACTACCGCCGCGCCTGGAGCGAGGGCGAGCTGACCGGGTACTTCCTCAACTCGCTGGCCATCACGGTTCCCGCGGTGCTGCTCACCCTGTTCCTGTCCTCCTGCGCCGCCTTCGTGCTGTCCCACTACTCGCGCCGGTTCAACGTCGCGATGCTGGCGATGTTCCTGGCGGCCAACCTGCTTCCGGTCCAGGCGCTCCTCGTCCCGCTCTTCCGCCTGTTCAACGCGGTCCCGCTGCCGTACTGGATCAGCGAGTCCGGCGCCTTGTACGACAGCCACATCGGCGTGGTGCTCGTGCACACCGCCTTCCAGATCGGCTTCTGCACCTTCGTGCTCAGCAACTTCATGAAGGCGATGCCCGGATCGCTGATCGAGGCGGCCCGGGTGGACGGGGCGAGCGCGTTCCAGCAGTACCGGCGGGTGGTCCTGCCGCTGTGCCGTCCGAGCCTGGCCGCCCTGGCCACCCTGCTGGTCACCTGGATCTACAACGACTTCTTCTGGGCCCTGGCCCTGCTCTCCAGCGGGGACAAGCTGCCCGTCACCACGGCGCTGCAGAACCTGCAGACCGCCTTCTTCGTCGACTACAACCTGCTCTCGGCCGGGTCGGTGCTGATCGCCCTGCCGACCCTGATCGTCTTCTTCGTACTCCAGCGCCACTTCGTGGCCGGACTGACCCTGGGGGCCAGCAAGGGATGACGCACCGCACCGTCCGCCTCAGCGCCGCGGGGACCGCCCTGGTCCTCGGCATCCCCGAGACCGGGCTGCCGCACGTGCTGCACTGGGGCGCCGACCTGACCGGAACCGGCGCGCCCGAGGTCCTCGAGGGGCCCGAGGGGCCCGAGGGGCTCGCCGAGGCGGCCGCGCCGCCCGCCGCGAACAACGACGTCGACCTGCCCCGGCACGTGTCCCTGGTCCCGACCCAGGGGGAGGGGTGGCGCGGCCACCCCGGCATCGCCGGCCACCACGAGGGCCGGGTCTCCTTCCCCCGGTGGCGCCTGCGCGAGGTCGCCGAGCACCCCCTGGAAGGCGAGCGCGAGGGCGCCGGCGGAGCGCTCACCGCCACCGCCGCGGCCGACGGCCTCGAACTGCGCTGCGAGGTGCGCATGGAGCCCTCCGGGGTGGTGCGCGTGCGCCACACGGCCACCAACACCGCCCCCGAGCCCTGGACCCTGGACTCCCTGCTGGCCGTGCTGCCCGTGCCGCGCGAGGCCGCAGAGGTCCTGGACCCGACCGGCCGATGGTGCCGGGAGCGCACCCCCCAGCGGCGCGAACTGGGCATGGGCACCCGGACGCGCGCCTCCCGCCGGGGCCGCACCGGCCACGACGCCCCGCTGGTCCTCACGGCCGGCACCCCCGGCTTCGGATTCCGCGGCGGCGAGGTCTGGGGCGTGCACACCGCCTGGAGCGGCGACCACCTCCACCTCGCCGAGCGCCTGCCCGAAGGCGCCGGGCAGGCCGACGCCGTCATCGCCGGCGGAGAGCTGCTCCACCCCGGCGAGGTGCGGCTGGCCCAGGGAGAGTCCTACAGCACCCCCTGGGTGTTCTTCGCCTGGTCCGACCACGGGCTCGACGGACTGTCCGAACGCTTCCACCGCTGGGCGCGCGCCCGGCCCCACCACCCCTCCGCGCCCCGCCCGGTCGTCCTCAACACCTGGGAGGCCGTCTACTTCGACCACGACCTCGCCAAGCTCAAGCGGCTCGCCGACACCGCCGCCGACATCGGTGTGGAGCGGTTCGTCCTGGACGACGGGTGGTTCCGGGGGCGCCGCGACGACACGGCCGGCCTCGGCGACTGGACCGTGGACACCGGCGTGTGGCCGGAGGGGCTGCACCCGCTCTTCGACCACGTGCGCGCGCTCGGCATGGAGGTCGGGCTGTGGGTGGAGCCCGAGATGGTCAACCCCGACTCCGACCTCGCGCGCGCCCACCCCGAGTGGCTGCTCACCGCCGAGGGGCGGCCCGCCCCGCCCAGCCGCAACCAGCAGGTGCTCGACCTGTCCCGGCCCGAGGCCTTCCGGCACGTGTTCGAGCACCTGGACGCCCTGGTCGCCGAGTACCGCCCCGACCACCTCAAGTGGGACCACAACCGCGACCTGCTCGAACCCGTGCACGCGCCCACCGGCGCCGCAGGAACGCACCGGCAGACCCGCGCGGCGTACGCGCTGCTGGACCGGCTGCGCCAGGCCCACCCCCGCCTGGAGATCGAGTCGTGCGCCTCCGGCGGCGGACGCGTGGACCTGGGCATCCTGGCCCGCACCGACCGGGTGTGGGCCTCCGACACCAACGACCCCCTGGAGCGGCTGGCCCTGCAGCGCTGGACCGGCCTGCTGGTGCCGCCCGAACTGGTCGGCGCGCACGTGGGGGCGCGCACCGCGCACACCACCGGGCGCGACGCCGACCTGCCGCTGCGCTGCCTGGCCGCGCTGACCGGGCACGCCGGCATCGAGTGGGACATCACCCGCTGCTCCGACGGGGAACTGGCCGTCCTGGACTCCTGGATCGGCCTGTACAAGGAGCTGCGGCCGCTGCTGCACACCGGGCGGACGGTGCGCGCCGACGCACCCGACCCGGCCGAACAGCTCGACGGCGTGGTCGCCCAGGACGGGGGCGCGGCGGTCTTCCGCTACGCCCGCCTGGCCACGTCGGTGCGCACCGCCCCCGGGCGGGTGCGCCTGCCCGGCCTGGACCCCGGGCGCCGCTACCGGGTCGCGGTGCGCACCGAGGCCGGCCTCCCCGCGACCCTGGAGACGGCCCCGCCCGCCTGGTACGCGGCCGGCGGGCTCACCGCCTCGGGTGCGGTGCTCTCCCGCTCCGGCCTGCAGATGCCCAACCTCGACCCGTCCCAAGCCCTGCTCCTGCACCTGACGGAGGCCTGACGTGACCGACGCCCCCGCGCCCGGCAAGCCCGCCTACCTGGAGGACTTCGCCCCGTCGGAAGGGGTGCGCGCGCCGCGCGCCCGGTTCCTGAGCGACGCCCCCTGGCTCGACCTCGCCGGGGACTGGCGCTTCCGCCTGAACCCGACGGCCGAGGCAAGCACCGACGGCTTCGAGCGGCCCGGCTACGAGGAGGGCGGTACCTCCGGCGCTCCCGGCGGCTCCGGACGCCCTGCCGGCCCGGCCTGGACCGACCTGCCCGTTCCCTCCCACTGGCAGATGCACGGCCACGGCGCGCCGGCCTACACCAACGTCGTCTACCCCTTCCCGGTCGAGCCTCCGCACGTGCCCGACGACAACCCCACCGGCGACTACCGGCGGGTGTTCGAGCTGCCGGACGGGTGGCCGGACGGGCCCGCCGTGCTGCGGTTCGAGGGGGTGGACTCCTGCTTCCGCGCCTGGCTCAACGGCACCGAGCTGGGCTTCGCCACCGGAAGCCGGCTGGCGTCGGAGTTCGACGTCGGGCACCTGCTGCGGCCGGGCGGCAACACCCTGGCCGTTCGGGTGCACCAGTGGTCGGCCGCGAGCTACCTCGAAGACCAGGACATGTGGTGGCTGTCGGGGATCTTCCGCGGCGTCGCCCTGATCGCCCGGCCCGCCGACGGCATCGCGGACCTGGCCGTGCACGCCTCCTACGACCACGCCGCGGGCACCGGCACGCTGCGTGTCGACGCCGCCGGGGCGGCGGGGGCGGTCGTCTCCGTCCCCGAGCTGGGCCTGGTGGACGCGCCGGCGGGGGCCGAGCACGCGGTCGGCGCCGTCGAGCCCTGGTCGGCCGAGGTCCCGCGGCTGTACGAGCTGGAGGTGCGCACCGCCGGGGAGCGGGTGCGCACCCGCGTCGGCTTCCGCACCGTGGAGGTGTCCGGCGGGCGGCTCCGGGTGAACGGCCGCCCGCTGCTGCTGCGCGGGGTGAACCGGCACGAATGGCACCCCGACCACGGGCGGGCCGTTCCGAAGGAGACCATGCGCGAGGACGTGCTGCTGATGAAGCGGCACAACGTCAACGCGGTGCGGACCAGCCACTACCCGCCGCACCCGGACTTCCTGGACCTGTGCGACGAGCTGGGGCTGTGGGTCGTCGACGAATGCGACCTGGAGACGCACGGCTTCGAGTTCCTGGGGTGGGCGGGCAACCCCTCGGACGACCCGCGCTGGAGGGAGGCCTACCTCGACCGCATCCGGCGCACCGTCGCCCGGGACCGCAACCACCCCAGCGTCGTCATGTGGTCGCTGGGCAACGAGGCCGGGACCGGGCGCAACCTGGAGGCCATGGCCGCGTGGGTGCGCGAGAACGACCCCTCGCGGCCGGTGCACTACGAGGGCGACCGGGACAGCTCCTACGTGGACGTGTACTCGCGGATGTACGCGCCGCACGCCGAGGTCGAGGAGATCGGGGAGGGGACCGAGGCCCCGACGGAGGACCCGGGGGCCGACGGCCACCGGCGGGGGCTGCCCTTCATCCTGTGCGAGTACGGGCACGCCATGGGGGCCGGGCCGGGCGGCCTGGAGGAGTACCAGCGGCTGTTCGAGCGGTACGGCCGGCTCCAGGGCGGGTTCATCTGGGAGTGGATCGACCACGGGATCCGCAGGGAGGAGGCCGACGGCACCCGGTGGTTCGCCTACGGAGGGGACTTCGGGGAGGTCCTGCACGACGAGAACTTCGTGGCCGACGGCCTGCTCCTGCCGGACCGGACGCCGAGCCCGGGTCTGACCGCCTATGCCAAGACCATCGAACCGGTGCGCGTGACCCCCGACCCCGCCGGCGGGGTCGGGGGCACCGGGGGCGCCGGGGGCGCCGGGGGCACTGTGTCGGTGCTGAACACGTGGGACTTCCGGGACACGTCCGGGCTGGCCTTCACCTGGCGCCTCGAAGAGGACGGTGCGCTGATCGGCGAGGGGGCCCTGGACGTCCCCGTTCTGGCCGCAGGAGAGCGGACCGAGGTCCCGCTTCCCTCACTGCCCGAGCCGACGGGCGACGGCGAAACCTGGCTCACCGTGTCCGTGACCCTGGCCGAGGACGAGCCGTGGGCGGAGGCCGGACACGAGCTGGCGTGGGGCCAGGCGAGAGTGGGGGAGGGCGCCGCGAGGGCGCGAACCCCGGAAGCGGTACCGGCCCCGGAGCCGGTGCCCGCTCACGGCACGGGCGCCGAGGGGACCATCGCCGTCGGCCCCGGCGTGCTGGACGCCCGGACCGGGGCCCTGCTGGCGATCGGCGGGGTGGAGGCCGGGCCGCTGGAGGCCGACCTGTGGCGCGCACCGACGGACAACGACGCCGCACGGCACGGCGTCTCGGTGGAGAGGCTGTGGCGTGGGGCGGGGATGGACCGGCTCACCTCGCGCCTGACCGCACTGGAGTGGGAAGGGGAGGAGTTCGTCGTCCGGGCGCGGATCGCCCCGGCCGGTGCCGGGTTCGGGATGCGCGTTGCCTACCGCTGGGGCGCGGCGGACGGGCGGCTGCTGCTCACCGTCGAGGGGGAGGCCGAGGGGGAATGGCCCTGCCCGCTGCCCCGCTTCGGGGTGCACACGACGCTGCCCGGGGCCATGGACCGTGCCGAATGGTTCGGCGGCGGCCCGGGGGAGGCCTACCGGGACGTGGCCCAGGCGGCGAGGGTCGGCCGGTACTCCTGTCCTGTCGATGAGCTGCAGACGCCCTATCTGCGCCCGCAGGAGAACGGCAACCGCAGGGACGCGCGGTGGCTGGAGCTGCGTCGGGCGGACGGCGGCGGGGTGCGCGTGGACGGCGGCCCGGTGTTCGATTTCGCGGCGCGGAGGTGGGATACGGCGACGCTGGACGCGGCCGCGCACACGCACGAGCTGGAGCCGGGGGAGCGGATCCACCTGCATCTGGACGCATCGCACTACGGGATCGGAACGGCGTCGTGCGGTCCGGAGACCCTGCCTCGGCACCGGCTGGAGCCCGGATGGCACTCCTTGAGGCTGGCGTTCACTCCGCTCGCCTGATCCGCGGGCGGTCGGAAGAGAGGAGGAGAAAGCCGGAAGAGAGGAGGAGAAAGGGCGGGTCCGGAGCGCTGTCGGGGATCGGGCCTGCGGGCGGCCGGGGCGGCCGGTTACCCGCTTATCCCTGCTTGCCGTCCGCCGGGTCCTTGTCAGCCCAGAGGGAGGAGCGGCGACGGATGAGCAGGTGCCCCGCTCCCTGCCGTTTCCCGGCCGGCGGGTCGTCGGAGTGCCAGGATGGGAGCGGCGACGACGAAGCGGGGCGGTTCCCCGGTGCCACCGGTCGGCCGCCGGGCCTCTGCGGTACCGGCGACGAGCAGCGACGACGGTACGGCCGGTGCCCCGCTCCGGCCTGCCTGCCGGGCGCCGGGGCCCTTCGGTGTCAGGGAGAGGGCGGCGAGGGAGGAGCGGGTGCCCCGCTCACTGCTGCTTCCCGGCCGCCTGGTCTCCGCCGGTCGAGCGTGTGCGGAGCGCGCGCCGCTCGGTCGGTCGCAAGGGCGCCCGCCCAGGTTGGGAACGCATCGGTCCTTATCGGGGCCCCGCCCTGGAGCGGGCGGCCCTCCGCCATTCCAGGGCGCTCCGGCGCAGGCGGCTCTCCCTGATTCCAACCCCCTTGGAAAGGGAAAAGGGTCTTGTTTACAGGGCGGCTTTCCGCGGGAAGTGACCGGCCTTCCAGGGCGCCTTTGCCGGATAATAGTCCAACACCATCCATCCATGATCAATATGTATCCTGACCTGGGATAATCGCGCTTCCGCGATTTCCTTCGGGGAATCTTCCGCCGGGACCCCAAAAATGGTGGCGGGTGGTTCATAATGGGTGTATGGCAGATCAGCGGCACCCCGGAATCCCGGCGGGTTCGCGCGCGGCGCGGATCCGGGCCGGGATCTCCGGTGTGCTCGCCGAGGCCGACGGAGCTGTTTCAGAGGACCCGGCCCCGGGTGCGGGGCGGGTGCTGTGCGAGCTGGCCGGGGTGCTGGCCGCGGGGCAGGGGCAGCTGGACCTGGCCCTGGCGCGGCTGGCCGCCCGGATCGTTGAGACCGGGGCCCTTGCGGGCTCGGGGCACTCCACGGTCGCCGGGCTGCTCCGTGGGCACGGCCGCTCCTCCTCACAGGCCAATGCCGTCGCCACGGTGGCCGAGCACATGGGCGACTACCCGCAGGCGGTCGAGGCCGCCGAGGCGGGGCGGGTGTCCTT
>NZ_ANAS01000032.1:0-4037 GCF_000341205.1 Nocardiopsis baichengensis YIM 90130
GCAGGGCACCCGGCGGCGGGGGGTCTTGCGGCCGCAGGTGAGCGTGGTGGTGCCGCTGGAGGCCCTGCTCCTGAAGGAGGGGGCCGAGCCCGCGACCACGGACCGCGGGCGGCTGCTGCCGCCCTCGGCTCTGCGGGCCTTCGCTTCGGACTCGCTGATCCGGCGGCTGGTCACCGACCCCGTCGAGGGCGTGGTCGACATCGGCCGGGCCCGCAGAACCTTCCCCACCCGCATCCGCGAGGCCCTGGCCGCTACGGCGGGCACCTGCCAGTGGGAGGAGGGGTGCAGCGTTCCGGCCCGCTGGTGCCAGGGGGACCACCGCACCGAGTGGTGGGAGGGCGGGGCCACCGCCCTGGGCAACGCACAGCTCCTCTGCGGCGGGACAACCGCGAGAAGCACATGCGCCGCCTCCAGGCCCACTACCGGGCCAACACCCGGGAGCGGCCGCCGACCCGGCCCCCCGGGGACCGCCAGGGCCGCCAAGGCCGCAAGGGGCCCGGACGCCAAGGGGCCACCGGAGGAGACAAGGGCGGAACCGACCCGCCCGAACCACCCCGCCCCTGAACCACCACCCCAGCCCCGGAGCCCTGCCACCCGGGCTCCGGTGACACCCCCCGCAAGCACCCCGCACCCCCGGGTGCCGGGTGCCTGGCACCCGCATGGCCCGGCCCATCGACGGGTCCTTCCGTAGTGCGCTCGCGTTCCGAGGTCGGTTGCGAGGACGGCGGCCGCTGGAATGGGGTGACCGCCGTCGGGTAGCGGGCGCCGGTGAGGACGGCAAAGGCGGACCACGTCCGTTCCAGGGGCGTAGCGGCCGTGCCGACTGGGGGCGGACCGTCCGCAGGGAACGACGGCGGCCCTCGGTGAGCGGGATCTGGACGTTCCGGCCGTGCGCCGTTCGCGCGGCCGATGGATCGGTCAGGTAGGGCGGATCACGCGGCGAACACCTGGGAGTCGTCGGCGAAGGCCTTGAACTCCAGGGCGTTGCCGGCCGGGTCGAGAAGGAACATCGTCCACTGCTCGCCCGGCTCCCCCTCGAAGCGGACGTAGGGCTCGATCACGAACCGCGTCCCGGCCGCGCGCAGCCGCTCGGCGAGCGTGTGGAACTCCGGAACGGCCAGGATCAGCCCGAAGTGGGGGACGGGAACGTCGTGGCCGTCGACGGGGTTGTGGATGCGCCTCTGGCGCTCGGGCGCCAGGTGGGTGACGAACTGGTGGCCGTGCAGGTTCCAGTCGATCCAGGTGTCGGAGCTGCGCCCCTGCTCCAGGCCGAGCACCTTCCCGTAGAAGGCGCGGGCGGCGTCCAGGTCGTCGACGGGCACGGCCAGGTGGAAGCGGGGGATCGGAGAGTCGAGCGTGCTCATGGGCGGATGCGCCTTCCTGGTCGTGGGACGCGCCCGGCACTTCCGGAGCGCGATTGTCCGAATGTTAACATTCGGACAATAGGAGGCAAGGGTGTCCCTCGTCTTCGAAGGAGCCGCGGTCGGCCCGGGACGACCTGGCGCCGTGGGGCCTGTAAGACTGGGAACGGCGGCCTGACCAGCGGGCCCGGGCGAGCAGGGGAGACGGCAGCGCGCCATGGACATCGCCGAGGAGCAGCGCGAGCACTGGACGCGGGTCTACGCCGGCAACCCGCACATGTACGGCGATGCGCCGTCAGAGGTCGCCCGGCATGCGGGTGCGGTCTTCGCGGAGCGAGGTGCGCGCTCGGTGCTGGAGCTCGGAGCGGGGCACGGGCGCGATGCCCTGTGGCTGGCCGGGCAGGGATTCCCGGTCACGGCCACGGACTTCAGCGCCCCCGGGCTGGAGCAGCTCGACGAGGCGGCCGCCGGACTCGGCCGCGCCGACTCCGTCCGCACCGTCCTCCACGACGCACGGGACCCCCTCCCTTTCGCGGACGGCTCCTTCGACGGGGTGATGGCGCACATGCTGCTGTGCATGGCCCTGAGTACCGACCGGATCCGGGCCCTCGTCGGCGAGATCGGTCGCGTCCTCAGGCCGGGAGGCGCGCTCGTCTACTCGGTCCGCCACACCGGCGACGCCCACTACGGCCAGGGCGTCTCCCACGGGGACGACATCTACGAGCACGGCGGCTTCGCGGTGCACTTCTTCCCCCGTGCGCTGGTGGACGAGCTTGCACAGGGGTGGGCGCTCCAGGAGGTGCACGCCTTCGAGGAGGGCGAACTGCCGCGCCGCCTGTGGCGGGTCACCCAGACCAGGCCTGTGTCGGGTGAGCAGGCGGCGACCTCCTGACCCCGGCCCCGGACCGGCAGGTGCGGGGCAAACACCGGTTCCCGGATCGGTCAAGATCTCTCCGTCCGGCCCCCACCTGCGTTGGTGCGCCGTCGGGACGGGGCAGGACCGCAGACGGAGCCGGGCGCCGCATGCGTCCGCGCAGGCTGACCGACCAGGAGGAGGGGCCATGTCGGCGTCCGTCACCGATCCCGCCGTCCGAGCGTTCATCGATGCCGTCAACGCGGGCGACCGCGCCGCGTTCCACGCCGTGCTGACCCCGGACGCCACGATGTCCGACGACGGCTCGGACCGCGACCTGGCCCAGTGGGCCGACCGGGAGATCTTCTCGGCCAACGGCCGCATGGACGTGGTCAGCGCGAACGACGAGGGCCGGACGCTGATCGCCGACTACACCAACGACACCTGGGGAGCCATGCGCACCCGGTGGACCTTCACCGTCCGCGACGGCAAGGTCGCCCGCTTCGACACCGGGCAGGCCTGACGACCGGTCCGCCGGATCCTTCAGATCCGGATACGTGCCCCTGACCCCGCCGACCGTCCGGAGCGGTCCCTCTCTACAGGAGCCGCCTGGGGCGGTTGGGATTCGCCGCGCCTGAGTATCCGTACTCTTCTGGGCCTGCGGCATCGTGGGGTGGGATCGGTGGAATGAACGAACAGCGCACTTCCGGGTCCTCGGAGAAGGAAGAGCAGGGGATCACAGGCGAAGGCCGCGGCGGTGAGGGGGCGGCCCTGGCGAGCCGTGACGGCGCCGCCTCCGAGGGGCGGTCGAACGGGGAGCGCGCGTCCGGTTCCTCCCTGCGCAGAATCGCGCTCACCGGCGCGGGGATCGGGTTCGCTGCGCCGTGGGCCGGAGGCCTCCTGCTGTACGGCGCGTTCATCGCTTTCCTGGCGGTGGCCTTCGCCGACCTCGGCGTGATCAGCGTTCTCGTCATGGGCCTGATCCTCGCCGCCCTGCCGACGGGCATCGTCGCCGTGTGGCTGCTCGGCCGTGCCGCGCTCCGGGCCGTGGGCGCACGAACCCCGGAGGCGGCCGCGTCCTTGGTGACCGGCTGCGTCGTGCTGTCCGCCGTCCTGTTCCATACGGGAGGCTCCCTGGTGTTCGACCACTGGCCCGCCGTGGCGGCCGCGGCGGGTCTAGCGTCGGCCGCAGGCTGCGGACTCGCGGCGCTCTTCCCCCGCCCGGTTCCGCTCATCGTTGCGGCGGCCGTCGTCCTGGGCGGGACCGCGGCGGCGGCGCTCGGCCTGCCGCCGGAGCTCGAGGCCCGTGAAGAGCGAGCGGAGCGCCGCGCGATCATGGGGGACACGGACGCGGCCTTCGCCGTCGTCGACCACCCGGAATGGCGCCGTACGGGGATCAGCGGTCAACACGGCCGCCTCACCGTCCACTACGAGCACGCCGACGGCGACAGGGTCTCCGTCGAAACCTGGAACAGGGAGTTCGACGAGGCGGTCGATTACCAGTGCGATTACCGGCAGATGCAGTGCGAGTGGAAGGGCGACCTGCTGGTGGTGCGGGAGGAGGGCGAGATCGACGAAGTACGCACGGTCTTGCCGGACGGTCCCGTGGTCTCGGTTCTGGCCACCTCTGTCACCGCACGGGTGGACCTCATGGAGCCCGCGAGGCATGTCCGCACAGGGACTCCGGCCGAGCGTGAGGAGATCATCAACGGACCGGAGGTGTGAGGCCCGCCGTCGGCCCCTACGTGCCCCGGGCGGCGCTCGTCGGAGCCCCTTAGAGGTCGTCTCATTTGGTGAGTCTGCGGTAGCAGATCAGTGTGCAG